>JBJKRU010000127.1:0-12026 GCA_046704485.1 Candidatus Limnocylindrales bacterium
CCGCCCTCGCACCACTCCTCGAACGAGTAGCGGACCAGCACCGGGTAGTTCCGGCCGCACTTCTTCTTGATCGAGTCGATGACCGCGAGCGGGAAGCGCATCCGGTTCTCGAACGAGCCGCCGAACCGGTCGGTGCGCATGTTGAGGTACGGGCTCATGAACTCGGACAGCAGGTACCCGTGGGCCGCGTGGAGCTCCACCGCGTCGAAGCCCGCCTGCTTGACCCGCCAGGCCGCCTCGGAGAACAGGTCCACCAGCTCGAGGATCTCGGGGATCGATGCCTCGCGGATCTCCTTGCCCTTCTCCTCGGCATTCTCGTAGACGATCTCGTGCCCGGCGGACCACGGCAGCTTGAGCACGCGGTCGGTGGCGCCGAGCGTGTTGTAGCGCGGGATGGCGCACTGGCGACCCGGGTGCTGGAGCTGGACGGCGCACTTGGCGCCGTAGCGGTGCATCGAGTCTGCGAGGCGGGCCAGGCCGGGCACGTAGTTGTCGCCGTCGGCCACGAGGCAGGTCACCGTGGGACGGCCTGTCTTCATGTCTGGCGTGGTGGCGCCGACGATGATGAAGCCCGTCCCGCCCTTCGCGATGTTGCCGTGGTGGTGGATGTCCCGCTCGCTCACCTCCCCGTCTGCATGCGACGAGCTGATATCCGTCGGGACGTGGACGATGCGGTTGGGGAGGGTCAGCGGCCCCAGCTGGAGCGGGCTGAACAGGTGAGGGAAGGGCATGGCCTGACTCCTGTCGAACCGGCGTGGGTCGATGCCCCGATGGTCGGCCCGACCGCTGATCCCGGCAATGCCAGCAGCGGTCGAAGCATTGGCAGAAGCGGTCGCCATGGCGGCTGGGTCCTGCCCGTTCGATCCAAGTGGCCCTGTCCATTGCGGCTGCCAGCAGAGACCTTGCCGGAATGGCCGTCCACGTCTGGCCGCAGGCTATGGACCCGGACTTCCCGCTCGCGGTGCTCGAGTATGAGGTGTGCGGAGACCGCGACCCGATGCACTGGCACGACCATTTCGAGGTCGCGCTCGTCCTCGAGGGGCGTGGCGTGTTCATGTTCGGCCGGCGGCCGCTCGAGGCCGAGGCCGGCGACGTCTTCTTCATCGACAATTCGCAGCCCCACGTCGCGCTGGCGGACCGGGGCGGGCCGATGCGGCTGCTGCTGGTGCTGTTCCGGCCGGAGCTGGTGGCTCCGCCTGGATGTCGAGAGCTGGAGCGCGGCTACCTCGCGCCGTTCCGGTGCGCCGATGGGCGCTCGCCGCGCGTCCGGTCTGGATCCCCGCTGGCGACGCAGCTGAGTGGGCTCCTCCGCGCCCTTCACGCTGCCTGGGACCGGCGGGACCCGGCCGAGCGCCACGTGATGGACGCTACCCTCCGGCTCGCACTGGGGCTGGTCAACCGTGACCCGGACGCGGGCGCGTCGCCCGACGCGGCCCGCGCGGCGGCCGACCGTCGCGAGCAGATCCGCCCGGTCCTGGCGTTCGTCGACGGCCACTGCCGCGAGGCGATCACGCTCCAGGACGTCGCGGCCCTGGTCCACGTGAGCCCGTCCCGGGTGCGCCACGTGTTCAAGGACGTGACGGGCGTCAGCTTCAAGGAGTACGTCACCCAAGTGCGGGTGGCGGAGGCCAAGCGCCTCCTCCTCGGCACCGAGCTGTCCGTGGCCGACGTCGCGCGGACGGTCGCCTACACGAACCTCAACCAGTTCTACAAGGTGTTCTCGAGGTCCTGCGGCATGTCGCCGGGTGCGTACCGCCGCCACTACGCGCCCGCGGCCGTCGAGCCCGATCCCGGGGGCCCGATGGGCCGCGGCATGCTCGCGGCGCCGGGGAGCGCGGCGGCGGAGGACGAGGAGGTCGCACGATGACGATCGCTGCCCCCGACACCGCGGGCGTCCGGATCCGCGAGGCCGTCGATGCCGACTGGGAGGCTGCGGGCCGGATCTGCTATGACGCGTTCGCCACGCTCGCGGACCGGCACGGCTTCCCGCACGACTTCCCCACGGTCGCCGCGGCGGCCGAGCCGATCCGCTGGCTGATCAACCACCCGCAGATCTACGCGGTGGTCGCCGAGCGGGACGGGCGCGTCGTCGGGTCCAACTTCCTCGATGAGCGCGGAGCGATCTCGGCGATCGGACCGATCAGCGTGGATCCCGGGACCCAGGACCACCGCGTGGGGCGCTTGCTCATGGAGGCGGCGCTCGACCGAGCCCGCGCGCGGCGCGCCCCCGGCGTCCGGCTGCTCCAGATCGCCTACCACAACCGCTCGCTCAGCCTGTACGCCAAGCTGGGCATGCAGGTGCGGGGGTCCTTCGCGGCGATGCACGGAGCGCCCATCCGCGAGCGGATGCCCGGCTACGACGTCCGCCCTGCAACGATCGACGACGAGGACGGGATGAACTCGCTCTGTGTGCGCGTGCACGGGCACGCGCGCGCGGGCGAGGTGCGCGAGGCGATCGAGGCGGGGAGTGCCCGGGTCGTCGAGCGCCTCGGCCGCACCACCGGCTACACGACCCGGGTGAACTACTTCGCGCACTCGGTGGCCGAGACCAACGACGACCTGCGCGCGCTGATCTGCGACGCCGATGACTTCGGCACGCCGGGGTTCTTGGTGCCGCTCTCGAACAACGACCTGTTCCGCTGGTGCCTCGACCGCGGCCTGCGGGTCTTCTTCGTGCTCAACATGATGACCCTGGGCCTGTACCAGGAGCCCGAGGGCGCGTACATGCCATCGGTCGGGTACTGAGGGCGCCGCGCGAGCGGGGGCCCGAGCCCGGGCCTGCGCCGCGCGGCCCGAGCCGAGCACCTCGACCTCGATACCTCCAGTGGCGGTGGTGTGAACGGGGACGATCGGTGCGCGAGCGTGTGGCTCCGCCCACGCACTGCCCGCAGCGGTATCTGGGCCCCTCCCGCACGTTTGCACCGCCCGCGGCGGTATGCGGGACCTCCTGGTTGGGCCGGAATCGCGCAGGGCCTCGCCGCGGGCACCCCCGCCAGCTGGGCGCCGCACCCGCTATCTGGCCGGTGGCTCCTTGGCCGGGTAGTCGGTCGTGGTCGCGCGCGTGTACCTGTCCCACAGGGCGCCGGCGTTGCGGGTCTGGATGTACTCCATCATGTACTCCTGCCCGACGTCGACGGGGTAGCGCTCGGCGAAGCTGACGCGTTCCATCGTCTCCTCGCGGCTCCAGCCCTTGGCGACCGCTGTCGCCACCGCCGCCTCCCACTCGAGCATGAACGCCACCTGCGCGTGCAGGTAGTCCTTGCCCTGGACCGGACCGTGGCCGGGGATGACGTGGTCCACGTCGAGCGCCCGGATGCGGTCGATCGCCGCGATCCACTGGTCCACGTTGGAGGTCATCAGCCACGTGGTGCACTCGCTGAACACGGTGTCGCCCGTGAACACGGCCCGCTCCTCGGGCACGTAGACTGCCACCTGGCCCGGCGTGTGACCCGGGGTGTGGAGGAGGTTGAACGTCCGGTCGCCGACCCGGAGCGTGACGTCGCCGCTGAACACGATGTCGGCCGTACCCATGTTCGCGTAGTAGGTCTCGCGGTCGGGGACCAGCGCCGCGCCCTCGGGATCGTCGGTCGGCAGCGCCTCGAACGCATACGCAAAGGGGTCGAGCTCCGGGTAGACGGTCATGAACCGCTCGTGGACGCCCTGGTGGTGGATGATCGGCCCGGCGCCCTTGAACCAGTAGTTGCCGAAGATGTGGTCGACGTGGTGCTCGGTGTTGATCACGTACTGGATCGCGCCGTGCGTCTCGACAAGCTTGCGCATCTCGACCGCCTTGCTCGGCAGCTGTGGCGTGTCGATGACGACCGGGCCCTTGGAGGTCTTCACGAATGACGGGTTGCAGCCCCGGATCGTCGTGTCGGTGAAGATGCGGTCGGTGACCTGCTGCATCGCGGCTTGGCTCCCTGGGACGGTTACTGGGTGGCGGTCAGGCCGCCGTCGAGGCCGATTGTCTGGCCGGTGATGAACCCGGCGGCGTCCGACAGGAGGAACACCACCGCGCCCGTGATGTCGTCGGTGTCGCCGACGCGGCCGAGCGGGATGCGGCTCACGATGCCGGCCTTGAAGGCCGGGTCGCCCAGCAGCATCGCAACCTGCGGCGTGTCGACGAAGGTGGGCCGGACCCCGTTGACCCGGATGCCGTGCTTGGCCCACTCGGTCGCCCACTGGCGGGTCAAGGCCTCAACGGCGCCCTTCGCGGCCACGTACGCGGAGTAGCCCGCGTTGATCCCCAGCAGCGACCGGACCGAGCTGATGTTCACGATGCGGCCCCCGCCGCCTTGCCGGAGCATCTGGCGGACGGCTGCCTGGGTGGGGAGGAGTACGGAGCGCACGTTGAGCTCCATGATCCAGTCCCAGGCGTCGCGAGGGTAATCGTGGGCGTCGAACAGCACCTTGCCGGCCCCGCCGCCCACGCAGTTCACAACGAGGTCCAACTTGCCGAACCGCTCGACGGCTGCAGCTACCGCCCGCTCGCAGTCCGCCTCCACTGTGGCGTCCATCTCGACGGCGATCGCCTCGCCTCCGTCGCGGCGGACGGCCTCGGCGGCAGCCTCGGCCTTGTCGATCGTGCGGTTGGCCACGACGACCCTGGCGCCCGCGGCTGCCAGGGCGCGCGACACGGCGGCGCCGATTGCTCCGCCGCCGCCAGGCACCAGGGCCACATGGCCGTCGAGGCTGAACACGTCGAGGTAGCTCATGCGGCATCCTTTCCGAGGCGCGCCGCAAGGCTTGTGGAGCGCCGTATCATCGATGATCGAGGATAGGGGACCTGTGGGAGCCGGTCAACGATCGGGAGGCCGCAGGCTCGCGGAGGCGCGATGAGGGACGAGGCGGCAATCACGCGCAACGTCCTGGCGGACCAGGTGCGTGACTACCTGCTGCGCGGCGTGTTCAGCGGCCAGTTCCCGCCGGACTCGCGGATCGTGGAGACGCGGGTGGCGAAGGACATGGGCACGAGCCAGGCTCCGGTCCGGGAGGCGCTCCGCGCCCTCGAGGCGCTCGGCGTGGTCGACATCCTGCCGTTCAAGGGCGCGCGCGTCCGGCGCCCATCCTCGGAGGAGCTCCTGGAGGCGTACGAGGTCCGGGCCACGCTCGAGACGCTGGGAGCCCGACTTGGCGTGCCGCGCATGACCGACGAGGACCTGGCCGAGATCACCGAGCTTCACGACGCCCTCCAGTCGGCTGCGGCGAGCGGGGACCGCCACGTCGTCGCCGAGCGGGACGCGGCGTTCCACGCCCGCGTGCTCCAGCTCGCGGGCAACGCGATGCTGGCCCACGTCTGGCGATCGCTCGAGCCAGTCTCGCGCACCTACATCACGCTCGTCGCCCCGAACGCCGACCCGGCTTGGACCGTGGGCTTGCACCCGCCGATCCTCGCCGCGCTCCGGACGCGCGACCCGGCTGCGGTCGAGGCCGCGCTGGCGCGCCACTTCGACGAGGCGTCGCGTCGCATGGTCAGCAGCCTCGAGGGCCTGGCGCCGCGCGAGTGACCGGTCCGGGCGCGGGCTCGGCAGCCGAGCGGGCCGATCGGCGACGGCTGCATCGTGCCCCCGCTAGACCCCCCGAATCTGCGCGAACCTCGGCGCCTGCCGGCAGCCAGACGGCCTCTGGTGATTGGCTGCGGCCCGACCTGCTCGAGCAGCGGTCTGGCCTGCCGGTGCAGCACTGGCCCGAACAGACGGCTGGGGGCCCGCCCCGCACCGCGGCGCGGGCCCTCGGAGCGTCTGGGCTCAGGCCTCGGCCGGGGAGGCGGCTGGCTCGGCCGCTCTCGACCACGGGGTCATGATCACGATGTTGAACCAGCCGAGGAATGCCCCCAGGAGGCCGGCGAGGATGGCCGGGATCGTGGTGATGACGGGGGAGAGGTATTCGAGGCCGCTGGGCAGGGACATGCCGCCATAGGCGCCGTACAGGCCCACGAAGAAGGTGGCCAGGCCCATCGAGATGCCGTTGAAGAAGCACAGACCGCCTTGTCCGCCCGTGAACGGCAGGTACTTCATGACGTAGATCACCGGGATGAAGGCGAGGAACAGGCCCACGAACCAGGCGATGTCGCCCGCGGTGACCGCGGTCGGGTTGTTCGCGAACTGGCCGATCGCGAGCGAGACCACGCACACGAAGCCGGCGCCGATGGCACCGGCGATGAACGCGGGAACCATGAGCTTGAGGGCGGACGGCTTCGCCCCGAGCTCGAAGTACTCCGCCCAGACGATGAACGAGACCCACAGGGGGAGCGACCACCCGCCGAGCCAGAGCCCGAATGGCAGGCTGACCACGACGGTGATGGGGACGGCGATCCAGAGCGGCAGCGCCTTCATGACTGCGACCGAACCTCCCAACGGGGCCCGCTCCGGAACCTCGGAGTTCGGGCCCCATCGCTTCGATGGACGGCAGCGTGCCTCGCCGCCGAGCCGCACTTCCTCATCTGCGGCAATAATCGATCATAGATTCCTGATGATCGATGCGCAATCCCGTCCTGAACTGAGCCGCGCCGTCGCCCGGCCGCGTGGCGGCGCACGCCGGTACACTCCATGGTGAACCCGGCCCACGCCCAGCCCGAGTGGCCATGCCTGACGACATCTCGATCCAGCGGAGCGTTCTCGCGGAGCAGGTGGAAGACCGCCTGCTCCAGGGCATCCTCAACGGCCGGTTCCCGCCCCACAGCCGGATCGTGGAGACGCGGGTGGCGCGCGAGCTCGGGGTGAGCCAGGCGCCGGTGCGGGAGGCCCTGCGGGCGCTCGAAGCGCTGGGCCTGGTGGAGATCCTGCCGTTCCAGGGAGCTCGGGTCCGCAGGCCGTCGCTCACCGAGCTGCTGGAGGCGTTCGTGGTCCGCTGCGAGCTGGAGTGCCTGGCCGCGCGGCTGGCCGTGCCCCGGATCACCGACACAGACATCGTGGACTTCACGCAGCTCCAGGCCGCGATGGAGGCGGCCGCGCAGTCGGGGGACCGCCACGAGGCGGCGCGGGCGGATTCCGCATTCCACGCGCGGCTCGTCCGGCAGTCGGGAAGCCAGACGCTGGAGCGGACGTGGGGGACCGTCGAGCCGTTCTCGCGGACCTACATCACGATCGCCTCGGCAAAGGAAGGTCCGGGCTGGACGACGCACCTGCACAGGCCCGTCCTGGACGCGCTCCGGGCACGCGACGCCGATGGCGTGCAGGAGGCGCTGCGCCACCACTTCGACGAGGCGGCGGCCATGCTCCGCGCCGGCTGGGAATCACCCGAGACCGTGGCGGTCCGCTGAGCCGCCAGCCGGAGGTCCGGCGGGAGCGCTCGGCCCGTCAGGCGGGGGACAGGATTCCGCGCACCTGCTCCGCCACCCGGACGCCGGATAGCCCGTAGATGTCCAGTAGGGCGTCGTTGGGGCCAGACTGGACGTCGCAGTCCTGGAGTCCGATCCGGTGGATCCGCGTCGGTCGGTGCTCGCCCAGCGTCTCAGCCACAGCGCCGCCCAGCCCGCCGATCACCGTGCCCTCCTCGACCGTGATCACCCGGCCCGTGCGGTCGGCGGCGGCCACGACCGCGCCCACGTCCAGCGGCTTCACCGTCGCGACGTGCAGCACGTGGGCGGAGATGCCGTCGACGGCCAGCAGCTCGGCCGCCTCGAGCGTCCGAGCGGTCTGCGCGCCGGTCGCGATCAGGGTGACGTCCGAACCCTCTCGGACCACCTCGGCCCGGCCGAAGCGGAAGGCGTGGTCGGGTTCGAAGACGCGGGGCGTGGCGTCGCGACCCAGCCGGACGTAGACGGGTCCCTCGTACGCGGCGGCCCAGCGCAGGACATCCGCCGCCTCGGTGTCATCCGCAGGGAGCACGCACACCATGTTCGGCAGGGACCGGACGATCGCGATGTCGTCCACGATGATGTGGCTCATCCCCGTCTGGCCGGTGAACAGCCCGCCGTAGCTGGGCGTGATCTTGACGTTCGCGCTCGGCTGGGCGATGAGCACCCGCACTTGGTCAAGCGGCCGCACGACGGCGAACGCGACGAACGTGCTGATGAAGGGCACGAGGCCCATCGTCGCCAGGCCTGCCGCCACGCCGAGCATGTTCTGCTCGGCGATGCCCATCTGCAGGTAGCGGTTCGGATGCGCCTGCTCGAAGATGTCGGCCCGCGTCGACGATCCGACGTCGCCGTCGACCACCACCACGCGCTGATCGACGTCGGCGATGGACGCCAGGGTCTCTCCGAACACGACGCGCTGCGGGCGGCCCATCGTCGTCGTCATCGGACCGCCTCCGCTCCGGTCGGCTCGGGGCCGGCTGCCGCCGGCACGCCGAGCTCGCGCAGGGCCTGCGCCAGCTCCTCGGGCTTGACCGCCCGCGTGTGCCAGAACCAGTGGCCCTCCATGAACGACACGCCCTTGCCCTTGACCGTGTTGGAGATGATCGCCACGGGCCGGCCGTCGCCCTCCCGAGCCCGTGCAAGCACGTCGACGATCGCCGCCATGTCGTGGCCGTCCACCTCCAGCACGCGCCATCCGAACGCGCGCCACTTGGCGACGAGCTCGCCCGGGACCTCGGGAGGGATCCGGCCGTCCGGCCCGTCGCCCGGCCAGCCGTACTGCTGGAGCTGGTTGTGGTCGACGATGGCGATGAGGTTGTCGAGCCGGTACCGCGGCGCGGCCATCGCCGCCTCCCAGACCTCCCCCTCCTGGCACTCGCCGTCGCCCAGCATGACGAATGCGCGGACGTCCTGGCCGGTCAGCCTCGCGCCGAGCGCCATGCCCATCGCCGCCGAGATCCCCATCCCCAGCGAGCCGGTTGACATGTCGAGCCCGGGCAGGCGGGTCATGTCCGGGTGGCCCTGGAGCCTGGAGTTGGCGCCGTCGAATGTCCGCAGTTCGTCAATGGGGAAGTAGCCACGCAGCGCCATGGCGGCGTAGAGGCCGATCGACGCGTGGCCCTTGGACAGCACGAAGCGGTCGCGACCAGCCCAGCGTGGCTCCTCGGGGCGGACGCGGAGCTCGTGGAAGAACAGGGCTGCGAGCATGTCGGCCGCCGAGAGTGGGCCGCCCAGATGACCAGCCTTCGCCTCGTAGACGGTGCGCACGATCTCGACGCGGATGCGGCGGGCCGCCTCGCGGAGGGCGTCCAGGTCCGGAGCAGCGCTCGCCGCTGCTGTCATGCCGGGTCCCGCTTCTCGTACGAGCCCGAGACTACCGGCGGCGTGAAGATGCACAGCAGCTCCAGCGGCTCGGGGCCGTCCGCCTCCGTGGCGTGGAACGTGCCGGGGGCGACGTGGACCACGACGCCCGGCCACACGTCGGCCGTGCCGTCCGGCGTCACGATCCGGCCGCGACCCGCGGTGCAGTAGATGGTCTCCTCCTCGTCGGGGTGCACGTGGCCCGCGGGCCGGGAGCCGGCGGGGTACACGGAGGCGCCCAGCGACACGCGGTCGGACACTCCGCTGCCGGGCCCGAAGTACGCGTGCCAGACGCGGCCCGGCAGGGGGTGCTGCTCGGCCTCCTCGCGGGTGATGCGGATGAACATCGGCGGACCTCCGGGGCCGTTGCTGGCAGGTGTAACAGAATCATCGATCATCGATAGGCAGCCATGCAAGCCCCGTCAAGACCTTGACGCGCCGACCGCCGCCTCCCTACCATCAGTAATCGATTATCGAAGAATACCCTGACGCCGCTCCTCGGCAACCGCGCTGCAACGTCCTCGGCACGGCGTCAGGACACACCCAGTCGCAGGGCGGCGAGGGCGGCGGCCGGGGAATGCCGGCTGGATCCCGAGAGCAGGAGGCGGCAACCGAGGACTGAGGACCATCCGCAAGCCGGGCGCCGGCAGGGAGGCCGTCGGCGCAGACCACCACTCCGGACAAGGAGGCGCACGTGCCGCTCAAGGAAGAGGTTCTGGGCCAGTTCCTGGGGGACCAGTCGTTCCCCGTCGAGTGGTCGTCCGAGACCGAGAAGCTCCTGTTCTGGGTCTTCGACGACCTGCACTGCCCGAAGCCGCTGAGCCCGATGTACGAGGACATCGGCGGCTGGTGGCTCTCCTGCGACCACATGTTCCGCCGATTCGGCACGCCCTTCGCGACGGACTGGATCTACAAGAACGTCAACGGCTACCTGTACACGGCGGCGATCCCGGCCGAGAAGGGCCTGGTCGTCGATACGCAGGAGTACGACCTGCGCACCAACCCGATCGTCCCGCAGGACGCCGACTATGCGGACAAGATCGGCGCCTACCTGGGCCTCGTCCTGCCGGTGTACGGCAACAACTTCACGTACTGGTGGCGCACGCGCTTCGTCCCCGAGATGCAGCGCAACTTCGACTACATCGAGAGCGTGCTCGACCGGAAGGCCGAGCTGAGCCTGGCCGAGATCGCCGTCCTCCTCGAGGACGCGATCGACATGCACGACCGCCACTGGAAGATCCACTGGATGCTGAACTTCGCGCAGCTGAGCGCGACGCTCAACCTGCGGGCGGTCATGGAGAAGACGCACGGCAAGGTGGACGACGTCCTCCTGGGCCGGCTGCAGAACTCCGCCGACGACCGCAACTGGGACAAGATCCGAGCCCTCTGGGAGATGAAGGAGGAGGTCAAGGGCGACGCCGCCCTCAGGGCCGCCTTCGACCACGCAACCGCAGCCGAGATCGTGCCGGCCCTCCAGGCCACGGAGCGGGGCAGGCGCTTCATCGCGGACAAGGTCGTCCCGTACCAGAAGGAGTTCGGCTGGCACGCCGTCTGGAGCCACGAGTTCGTCTACCCCTCGTTCCGCGAGGACATGAACCCCGTCGTCCAGCTGGTCCGCGACCAGTACGCCTCCGACTACGACTACCCGTCCAAGGTGGCCGCACTCAAGGCCGACATCGAAGCGGCCTCGAAGGAGATCCTCAGCGGGCTCGAGGGCGAGGCGCTCGAGGAGATGCGGGCCGCCAACGAGATCAACCTCAAGATGGCGCCGCTCACGCCGGACCACCACTTCTACATCGACCAGGGCGCCAACGCCCACGTCCGGCTCGTCCTCATCGCCCTCGGCGAGAAGCTCGTCGAGATGGGGATGCTCGACCGGCCCGACGACACGATCTACTTCCGCTACAACGTCCTCCGCGAGTTCGTCGGCGCGCCCGACCCCAAGACCGGCCGGGAGATCGTCGCGGCGGCGCGCGCCAAGCGGGCCGAGGCGGAGAAGATCCGGCCGAAGGACTGGGTGGGCACCGTCACCAAGACGCAGCTCGCCTTCCCGTACCTGAACCTGTGGGGCTTCCCCGACCGCTTCTACCGCCCGCGCGGCGACGAGGGCCCGATCATCGGCATCGCCGGCTCGCCCGGCGTCGTCGAGGGCACGGCGCGCGTGGTCATGTCGACCGACGAGTTCGACAGCCTGCAGACCGGCGAGATCCTGGTCTGCGAGATGACCAACCCCGCGTGGCAGGTCCTGTACGGCAAGATCATCGCCGTCGTCACGAACGCCGGCGACTTCGTCGCCCACCCGGCCGTGCTCGCCCGCGAGTATGAGATCCCGGCAGTCGTCGGCACGTCCGTGGCGACCTATCGGATCAAGACCGGCGACCGGATCCGCGTGGACGGCAAGGCCGGCGTGGTCGAGATCCTCTAGCCGCCCGGCCGACGAGGCCTCGGCTGACCGACCGCAGTTCAGCGGCGCTCGGGCTCCGGCCCGGGCGCCGCGTGCCGCCTCGACCCCATAGCATGGGCAGCGGCAACCGCATCGGAAAGGACACGATGAACGACAAGCCCCAGCTGACCGAGGAGTTCTCGGCGGGCGCCGCGCGCCTCCGGGTCGACGTCTACGGCGGGGCGCCGCGCGAGCACGTGCTCGACGACCTCACCTTCCTGAACTACCGCCTCGCGGACGTCCGGATCTCCCCGCAGGTCACCCTGGCTGCGCCCGACATCGTGTGGCGCCGGGACGGCGACAAGGCCGTACGGTACGACGGCAGGACCGTCACGTTCACCGGCACGTGGCCTGCCGGCCCGCTCCAGAAGGTCATCGTCGCGGTCCTCGCCCTGCGCATGGAGGACGTGGGCCTCCACCCGT
>JBJKRU010000128.1:0-25917 GCA_046704485.1 Candidatus Limnocylindrales bacterium
CGCGGGCGCGGTGGCAGGGGCCGCGGGCGGGCGGTGGCTCGCGTCGGGCGGGGCGGCCGCCGGCCCGTTCGGCGAGCTGGCCCCCGTGGACGGGCGGGCGGAGGCAGGCCCACCCGACGGTTGGTCCGAGACGACCGGCTGTGGTCTGGGCTGTGATCCGTCCGGTGGCTCGCCGAGCGCGGTGAGGAGCGTCCGGGCTGCCACTTGGGCCCGTTCACGCACGGCCGTCAGCGCGGCGTCACCAGCGCTGATGGCAGCCATCGCCTCCAGCTGCATCTGGACGCGCGCGGCGAAGCGGTTGTCTGCCGAAGCACCCGTGACCGGCACGCCGGCGGCCTCTGCGGCGATCTGCACGTAGGCGTTCAACGCTGCCTCGACTCCTGCCTCGTTGCCCTGGCGCGCGGCCGCCGTCGCGTCGCCAACCCGCTCGTCTAGCCGCTCCAGCTCCGCGGCCAGTCGTGCGTTCGGATCACTTAGCAGGAACAGCCCCTCGGTGGCGACTCGAGCCGCGTAGAGGAGTCCGCCCGGAGCGGCTGCCGACACGGCTCCAACGCTCAGCGCGGCGAGGAGGGCGACCGCGACGAGGAGGACGGCCGGGCGGTGCCCGCCCCGGCGGACCCCGGGCACCGCGCCGGCCAGGGGAAGGGCACGACTGGTGGCGCCAGGCTGGAGCGTGCTCTGATAGGCCGCGAACGCGCTGAGGACGGCGGACCGGCTCGCGCTGGCCTGCGGGGTGTCGGCAGGGAGGTCGTCGGCGGCTGCGAGCTGGCTCAGGTCGGCCGCGACATCCTCGACGCCGGCGTCATCCCAGCGGTCAATGGCGGGCGACGAGGTCCGCAAGCGACGCACGAGTTCGAACAGGCGGATCACGTGGCCCTGCCGGTGACGGTGGCGCCGTCGCGTCCCAGGTTGCCGCGCAGGGTCGTCAGCGCCCGATGCTGGAGGACTCGGACCGCGCCGTGGCTTCGGCCCATCACGCTGGCGGTCTCCGCGGGCGACAGATCCGCGAAGAACCGCAGAACGAGGACTTCACGCTGGTCTGGCGGCAGCGCGTCGAGCGCGAGCCGGAGTCGTGCCCGGTCGTCCTCGCGCTCAGCGGCAGCGGCGGGATCGCAGTCGCCCGCGAGCCGATCGACCGCTGCCATATCTGCAGCGGCGTCGAGCGACACGGCTGGATGCGACGTACGGTGGTGGTCGATCAGCGTATTCCGGGCAATCCGGAACACCCAGGCCCCGAAGGGCAGGCCACGCTGCCGATACCGCGGAAGCGCCTCGATCATCTTCATGAACGTCCGCTGGAGAAGCTCTTCGGCCACGTCTGGGTCGGCGGCCTGATGGCACAGGAAGCGTCGAACGCGAGGTGCGTACTCGTCGTAGATGGCCCCGAAGGCCGCAGTGTCACCCGCGGCGGCTCGGCCGACCAGGGCGTCCACCGTGGCGTCGTCGAGGCGATGGCAATCCATCGCGGCTGCTCGGTCACCTCTCTGCCGACGCAGATGGCCGGAGCGTCAACCGCGCCCCGGAGGACGCTCCGGCCATGGTGGTCGATGGTCGACTGCCATGCCACCTGCGCTCGTGACCCGATCGGTGGGAGCAAGGTCATGACCCGCTTGGTCCGCCACCGGCCGAGGGTCCGGGACCGGCCTGCTGCCGTTCCTGCGCCTGCGCCTGCTCCTGCTGCTGCTCCTGCTGCTGCATTCCGGTGGTGAGGGCGACCGCGACACTGACACCGGGCCCGCCGGACCTGAGGCGGTCACGGTCCTGCGTGCGATCGCGATCCAGGTCTTGGCCGCAGTCCTGGATGCGGTCCCGGTCCTGATCCTGGTCGCCGCTCTCGGACGCGGTCAGCACCAGCGTGGTGACGCCACCGCGGTCCTGGGCGCGGTCCTGATCCGGCTCGCAGTCGAGGTCGCAGTCCTGGATGCGGTCCTGATCTCCGCCTGCGGCCGCGGGGCTGCCGCTTATGCCGCTGACGGCGATCGTGGCCACGAGCGCGGCGCTGCCGAGAGCACCGGCGGCCTTGACGGCGAGCGTGGGGAGAATGCCGATCATGCTCATCCTCCTGGGGATGACGGCGGCGTGACGGTCCGGCTTGGCGTCGTCCCCACTGCTGAACTGCAACGAACGGATCGGGATCCTGTTACTGGGACGTTGCAGCACGTCCGCCAGCCAACGTCGACCTGCCGTTGGGGCGTGGCAGCATCAGCGCGGTCGTCAAGGTTCGCGCGCGGCGACACGCCACGCGGTCACGGCCCGCGAGCCTGTCGAGGGCAAGCGCGGACGAGGCTGACAGTCGCTTCTGCGCCCGCGCCGAAGGGCAGACGGTGCCAAGTCCTAGTGTTCGGGGGTCGGCTCCGCCCCCTCGCCATCGGGCGTGGGCTCAGGCGCAGCGGCCGGCAGCAGGGGAAGCCCGTCCTCCCGGTTGGTGCCCATCAGGCGCAGGCGGTGGTAGACGACCAGCTTCTCGCGCGTGTCCGCGATGTCGAGGTTGCGCATCGTCAGCTGCCCGATGCGGTCCTGCGGCGAGAAGAACACCTCGTCGCCCTTCTCCATCGTCAGGCGCTCCGGGTGGTACGTCAGGTTGGGGCCGGTGGTGTCGAGGATCGAGTAGTCGTTGCCGCGACGGAGTTCGAGCGTCACCTCGCCAGTGATGGCGCGGGAGACCCAGCGCTGGGCGGTCTCCCGCAGCATCAGCGCCTGGGGGTCGAACCAGCGGCCCTGGTACAGCAGTCGTCCCAATCGCCGCCCGTTGGAGCGGTACTGGTCGATCGTGTCCTCGTTGTGGATGCCGGTGACGAGGCGCTCGTAGGCGATGTACAGCAGCGCCATCCCGGGCGCCTCGTACACCCCCCGGCTCTTGGCCTCGATGATCCGGTTCTCGATCTGGTCGCTGATGCCCAGGCCGTGGCGTCCGCCGATGGCATTCGCCTCCGTGAACAGCGCGAGCGGAGTCTCGAAGGCATGGCCGTTGAGCTGGATGGGCTCGCCGTCCTCGAAGGCCACGCGGACGGTCTCGGGCGCGATCATCACGTCGGAGCGCCATGACGGCACGCCCATGATGGGGTTCACGATCGACACCCCGCGATCGAGGAACTCGAGGTCCTTCGCCTCGTGGGTCGCGCCGAGGATGTTGGAGTCGGTCGAGTAGGCCTTGTCGGCGCTCATCTTGTACTCGAGCCCGGCGCCGTCGAGGTAGGCCGACATCTCCGCCCGGCCGCCAAGCTCGTCGATGAACTGCTGGTCGAGCCAGGGCTTGTAGATCCGCAGGCCCGGGTTGACGAGCAGGCCGTAGCGGTAGAAGCGCTCGATGTCGTTGCCCTTGTAGGTCGATCCGTCGCCCCAGATGTTGACGCCGTCATCCTGCATGGCCGAGACGAGCATCGTCCCGGTCACAGCGCGCCCGATCGGCGTGGTGTTGAAGTACAGCTGCCCCGCGGTCGAGATGTGGAACGCACCGCACTGCAGCGCCGCGATGCCCTCGGCGACGAGCTGAGGGCGGCACTCGATGAGGCGGGCCTGCTCTGCGCCGTAGGTCAGCGCCTTGCGTGGGATCGAGTCGTAGTCGGCCTCGTCTGGCTGACCGAGATGGGCGGTGTAGGCGTACGGGATCGCCCCGTGCGCGCGCATCCAGTGCAGCGCCGCGCTGGTGTCGAGCCCGCCCGAGAATGCGATGCCGACGCGCTCGCCGACGGGGAGGTGCTGCAGGATGTTGGGCACCGATGGTCCCTCCTTCAGGCGTCAAGTATGCCCTCGGTCCGCCGAGCCCGAGGCCGCCGCCGAGGGGGTCGTGGTGCTGCCGCAGCCCGATCCGCGCCCCACGTGCCGCATCATGTCCGGAGCGCCGCGCAGACGAATCGATGGAGGGCAGCCCGCGCATGGCCGACCGGGGAACCGAGTTCGACAAGCCCGCGATGCGCAAGCGGCTCCTCGTGAGCGGCGGGCACTGACGGACCGGGCGGATCGCGTCGACCGGCTGGCGGCCCGACTCCAGGCATGGCTTGCGGCGCGCAGCGAGGCTGTCATCGGCGCCTACTGGGGGGTTCGGACGCAGCGGCCTGCGGCTGGGCTACGGCGGCGGCTACTACGACCGGACCCTCGGCGCGATGGCACCGGGCGACCGACCGGCCACCTTGGGCATCGCCTTCGCCCACGGGCACCTGCCCGAGCTGGCGGCACACGCCCATGACGTCCCGCTTGACGCGATCCTGACCGAGGACGGCCTGGCCGGCTGAGCTTGCGCCGCCGTCGTTCGCCAGGGCGCCGCCGTCGTTCGCCAGGGCGCCGCCGTCGATCGCCAGGGGTGGCCCGAACTGGAAGGCTGTGGCCCGGCCCCGACGGGAAGCAGCCTACGGGTTGGCCCGACGGCCCCGGAGCCTGCCGAGCCGACCGCCCCGCAGCGTGTCCTTGTTCTCCCAGGCGAGCGCGACCATCGGGCAGTCGTTGATAGCCTTCCGCGCCTGGCGCACGAGGTCGTGCGGCACCGGCCCATCGGGCAGGATCGGGTAGCCCCAGTCGTCGAGGACGATGAGGTCGGGCGCCGCTGCCTCGCAGACGCCGTAGCCGTTGCAGGCGATCCAGTCGATCTTGAGCTTGGGCTGGTCGCTCATCGCCGGGCTCCGACCAGGGCGCCGGACGCGAGGCACCGGCGTCGGTGGACGTGGCTGGTGAAGTCGTCAGCGAAGACGGCCATCGCCGTGCGCATCTGCTGGGCGGCGCCGTCAGGATGCCGGCAGGCGCCTCGGCCGGTCACCAGGCCGGCCCAGCGGTCGATGTCGTAGAGGTCGGTTGGCTTGGCGTCGAACGCTGCCACTCGCCCGCTGGCGCTCGCAAGGTTGGGAAGGCCGAACTTGCACGGCCCGCACTGCATGGCGGAGCCGGCGGCGAGGAAGTCCATGATGCGGGCGCTGTAGTCCACGCCGCACGACCGCGCGTCGAGGAGCCGGACTAGGCCGCAGCCGAACGTGAGGCCGGAGGCCTTCAGCGAATCGGGGTCGAGCGGCAGGCTCCACGCCGTCTCGATCCGCGCCCAGGTGCCGAAGTAGCCGCCGACGAGCACAGCCTGGGGAGTGCCCGTGAGGCCGCCCGCGATCTCGACCAGCTCCGAGAGCGGCGTGCCCAGCTCGATCTCCGCGACGCCCTCGTGGCGGACAGGCCCGGCGATGGTCACGAGCGCCGTGCCGCGGTTCGTGCCTCGCCCGGCCTCCCGGAACCAGTCGGGTCCGTACCTCGCGATCAACGCGGCCTGGGCGAGCGACTCCACGTTCTGGACGAGCGTCGGCCGATTGCGGACGCCGCGCTCGGACATCCGGGGCGGCGTGGTCATCGGCCGGGCGTCCTTGCTGTTGACGTAGTGGACGACGGCCGTGGACTCGCCCGCCACGTAGCCGATCGGGGCCTCGACGATGTGGAGCAGCTTCCGGTCGTGCGCCGGCCGCTCCTCGACCGCCGCCTTCACTGCCGCGACGGCCTGCGTGTGCTCGCGGCCGAGGTACAGCTCCACGCGGTCCGCGCCCAGCGTTCGGGCGGCGAGGACCGCTCCGTCGATGACGAGGTGGGGCCGGTGGGCCAGGAGGACGCGGTCCTTGGCGCTCTCAGGCTCGCCCTCGGCGCCGTTGGCGACGATCACTGGCGCCCCGCTGCCCTGCTGCTCGAGAACGGATCGCCACTTCCGGCCGACCGGGAAGCCGGCGCCACCCCGCCCGAGCATCCCCGTGGCCTCCAGGGCGGAGACCATCCGGTCGGGAGGCAGGTGCGGGAGGCTGCCGAGGCGTGCGTGGTGACGCGCAAGGGGCTCGGGGTAGCCCTCGAGCGGAGGGCCGGCGAGGAGGCGTTCGGTTGACTGCATCAGGCTGGGCTTGCCCCGTGGTGTGGTAGGCGGCGCGGTCGGGCGGCCGGTATCCCCATCGTGCCGAACCGGTCTTCAGGTCGGCTGAGACCGGGATGAGACGGCTCACATGGGCGGTCGCGTGGCCACGTCCGCCCGAACCCCTCGTCCGCCACCACTCTAGAGCCGGGCAGTGATGGCCGAGTTTCGGCGCGACCGACGCCAGGCCCCGGAGACGAGACCGCTCATGTCATGGAGTTGCAAACAACGAGGCGCACGCTCATGACAACAGACCCGCCGGGTTGGCGGGTCGCCAGGAGCGTTCTCATGATCAACCTTCCGCAGCCGCTCGGTTCAGGCTCCGCCCCCGAGCACGCGTCCGTTCCCCCCATCACCCCTGTCACTCCCGACATCCCGGTCGGCCCCGCGCCCGCGCCCAGACCCGCTCCCGCGCGGCACCGACTGCCACGTGGTGCCGGCACGATCGTCACTGCCGTGCTCGCCGCGGTGCTCGCCTCCTCCGCGACGTTCGCCGTCGCGGGTCTGTCAGGCTCGGGCGGCGTCAACGGGGTGCTCGCGACCGCCACCGGCTCGCCGGGGACGGCCACCCCCGTGTCAGTCACCACCTCGTCCGACCTGACCTCGGTTGTCGCCGAGGCAGAGAAGTCGGTCGTGACCGTCGACACCCAGTCCACCGTCAGTTTCGGCCGCTTCGGCGGCGTCCAGGCGAGCGGTGTGGGATCGGGGGTGATCGTCTCGTCCAACGGGTACATCGTCACCGCTGAGCACGTCGTGGAGGGCGCCTCGAGCGTGACGGTGACGACCGCTTCGGGCAAGACATACGACGCCACGGTGGTCGGCACCTCGTCCACCGCCGACGTGGCCCTCATCAAGATCAACGCCAGTGGGCTCACCGCGGCGCCGATCGCCAGCGCTGGCGCTGAGGTTGGCCAGGTGGTGCTCGCCATCGGCGACCCGCTCGGCCAGTACGCCGGGTCGGTGACCCTGGGCATCGTGTCGGGCACTGACCGGACGATCCAGGTGGCTGACCAGACCACGGGCGCGCAGATCACCCGGACCAACCTCATCCAGACCGACGCCGCCCTCAACGAGGGCAATAGCGGCGGGCCGCTCATCACCACAAGCGGCGAGGTGGTCGGCATCGCGACCGCGACGGCCGCGTCGGCCCAGGGCCTCGGCTTCGCCACCCCGATCGGCGCTGCCGCATCGCTGCTGGCGAAGGTGGGCGTGACTGCCTCCGCCTGACCTTCGGGCTGCCACACACAGCGCGGGTGCGCGGCGCATCGAGCCACGGCCCGCGCTGCGGCATCTCTCAGCCTGGGAAGCGCCGAGCCTAGAACAGGTCCAGCAGTTGGCTGAAGCGGTCGACGTGGGCGACGCCGTCGTCCGGGTCCACCTCGGCGAGCTCCAGCCGCCATGTCGTGGCGTGGCTGACGAGGACTGCACGGAACCCCGCAGCCCGAGCGGGGGCGATGTCCGAGCGGGGCGAGTTGCCGATCATCACGGTGGCCGTCGGGTCCAGGGCCCAGCGCGTTGTCAGCTCTCGATACGTGTCGGGCACTTGTGCTCGACGACGGCGATGTGCGCGAACCGATCGCGCAGGCCCGATGCGTCGATCTTCGCCCACTGCTCCGCCGGGTCCCCGCGCGTCACCAGGCCAAGCGTGTGGCGCGACCCCAGCGTGTCGAGGGTGTCGCCGACGCCGGGGAACGGCGTCACGACGCCGCGGGGCATCCCGTCGACGATGGCCTCGATCCGCGGCAGCGCGGCCGCGAGGTCGGGCGGCGGGAGGATGAGCTCGGCCGCCACGCGGAGATGGACGCCGAACGCGGTCGTGCCCACGCTGCCGGAGGTGAAGCTCGCCTCCTCGATGCGGTCGAGCTCGTCGCGGGCCGCCTCCGGCGTCCAGGCGCCGTTGAGGACCACCTCAAGCCACGCCTCGATCGCGCGCTCGAAGTGGACGTTGTTCTCCCACAGCGTGTCGTCGGCATCGAAGAGCAGGGTCAGGCGGTCCGGCATGGCACGCCGAGTATGGCGCGGTTCGACGCTTCCTGCCCAGGAAGCCGAAGATTCCTCGGTCTGCTGGCGTGAAGGCGAATCATAGTGGACGATCATCAACGTTCACCCTACGATATATAGGTCAAATCAATCTTGTGCCTAAGAATCTGTGACCTCAGCCTTGCTCCCGAACCGCCTCGACTTCCTCGCCGCGCCGCTCCGCCCATGGACCGCTTTCGGGGCGCGGCGCAACCGCCCATACCAGGTGATCTCCGTGTCGCAGGCGGTGCTGTCCGCGTTCGCGACCGATGCGCTGTTCGTGCCATTCCTGCTCGTCCTAGGAGCGAACCCGGCCCTGGTCATGATGGTGGGGATGCTCCCGGTCCTCGGCTCAGCCGCCCAGGCGCTGATGCCCGCAGCGCTGCGCCGGACCGGCGGCAACCTGCGCGGTATCGCGATCACGCTCACAGCGCTCGGCGAGACACGCGGGCTCTGGTTCGCGGCTGTCGCGACGGGCGTCGCGCTGCATGCCATTCCTGACGGGGCGGCGATCGCGCTCGTGGCGGTCATCGTCCTGGTCGCCAACTCCGGAGCCCTGGTCGCCGAGTCCACGCTGTTCTCGTGGCTGGCGATCGTGCTGCCGGACGCCGAGCGACGGACCGTGACACCGAAGATGATGGGGGTGACGGCGGGCGCCTCGGCGGTCATCCTCCTGCCGGCCGGCATCGCGCTGAGCTCCCTCGGGCCGTCCCTGGCGAGCTGGCTCTTCGCGGCGTTCTTCGCGACCTCGTTCCTTGCCGCCCTGCCCCTTCTGCGGGCGGTGACGCGCCTGCCGCATCCGGGCCGCGTCACGATCCCCAAGGCGGCTGCCGCGCCGGCACCCACGCCGGCGCTCCGCTCGTTCCTGCGCGCGTCTGCGTGGAACGCGGCGGGGATCGGCCTCACGCCCTACTTCGGCGTCTTCGCGGTGGCGGTGCTGGGCATGTCGCCGGGCTTCGCCGTGGTGCTGTCGGGCGTGTGGGCGCTGGCCTCGCTCCTGACGGGCGTCGTGCTCGGCGCCGTGCTGGCGCAGGTGTCGTCGGCCCGCCTCCTGAGGACCGCCTACGCGGTGCGCGGCGCGGGCATGGTCCTGTGCCTCGCCGCCTTCCCGGGCAACGGGGCGGCTGGCGCCGTGCTGCTGGCTGCGGTCACCGTCAGCGCCGTGGGCTACTCGGCGAGCGTGCTCGCCCAGACCGAGCGTCTGTTCCGCCTGACCGCCGGGCCTGCCCTCGTGTCGGCCCAGGCGACCATGACCGCCCGCAACGCCGCGGCGTTCACGGCTGGCGGCCTGCTGCTGTCGGGGGCCACCGTCCTGGGCGAGGGGATCGGCTTCCCGGCGTGGGCCGGCATGTTCGTGGCCTCAGCCCTGCCGCGGTTCATGGCGGCCCGGGGTACGGAGGCGCCTGCCACGTGGCGGACGGCGCCGGCTCCGACTGGCGCAGAAGCAGCCGCCGCCATCGCCTCCGCCCCCGCCGCACCCGCCACGGCCGCGACGTCCGCGTGATGCGCCGGGGCCATGTCGTTGCGCGTGCAAGGATTCGGCAATGGGACTAGGATCGGGACATGACCGCAGCCAATCCCCATGCCGACCGCGCCGCGTTCACACAGGCGCTCATCGATGACCACCGGGCGCACGGTGGCAAGATCACCTTCGGCCCGTTCGAGGGTCGACCCGTTCTCCTCCTGCACACCGTCGGGGCGAGAAGCGGGGAGCCGCGCATCGCGCCCCTCGTCTACAGTCGCGACGGCGACCGCTACGTGGTGATGGCGTCGAAGGGCGGCGCCCCCACCAACCCTGCCTGGTTCGCGAACCTCGTCGCCCACCCCGAGGTGACGGTCGAGGCCGAGGGCCGGACGTTCCCGGCGCGGGCCATCGTCGCCGAGGGCGCCGAGCGCGACCGCCTGTGGGCGGCCCACGTCGCCCAGCACCCGGCGTTCGCAGACTACGAGCAGCGGACCACGAGGGTCATCCCCGCAATCTGGCTCGAGCGGATCGCGTAGCCCGCCGCGGGCGCCGCGCGCGAACCCCCCCACGAGCCGCCGCCGGTCAGGCGGCGGTCCCATTCCTCCGCCGCGTGGTCCGTCGTGGGCGCGGTTCCCCGGTGCGGCTTCCGCGAATGGCCGTCGTGCGGCCGCGATCCGCGGTCCAGTCCGGCGGGGGCCTGGACGTGCGCCCATGCTGATCGTGTGCGGCCTGCAGGTTCCGCCATCTGGCCGCCGGGCGGCCCCTTGTCCGAGAAGTTCTTGGATGCGGGCCGTCACACGAGCATCGGGTGAGAACCGAGCACAGATCCGGCGGCGATGACCGCCGGCTGGTCATCTGGCCAATCCTGCCGAATGCGGGCCGCCAGGCGAGCAAACGCCGAAGGCGACTGAGCCCCGGTGGGTCAGCGCTGCCCCGCCCGGCCCCACTCTCGACGTACGATGCCGCCATGCCTGACGCGCCCGATCCGAAATCGCTCGTCCACCGCCGCGGCCCGGACGGGAAGATGGAGGTAGGCCCGGACTGGGAGACGCTGATCGAGCGCCAGATCCGCGAGGCGATGGAGCAGGGCAAGTTCGACAACCTCCCCCACCAGGGCGAGCCGCTGCCGAACGACGAGAACCCGTACGCGGGCGACTGGGGCATGGCGTTCCACGTCCTCAAGAACTACGGCGCCGCCCCGCCGTGGATCGAGGCGGACAAGGAGGTTCGGGGGCTGCTCGAGCAGCGTGCGGCGATCTTCGCGCGCGCAGCGACGGGACCTTCGCCCTCGCCCTCGACCCGCCGCCGGGACAGTGCCGCGCTGGAGGAGCTGGTGACGCGCGTCAACGCGGCCATCGCCCGAGTGAACGCGGAGGCGCCCACCGACCGCCAGCACCGCCGCCCGTTGTCCATCGCCTCGGAGCTCGCCCACTACGACGAGGCGTGCCGGCGCTGAGCCCCGTCGCCCGCTTCAGTCCAGCGGCCAGGCGGCCGCAACCTCGGCCGCCACGCGGTCCAGCTCAGCGTCGAGGTGCGCGCGCCAGTCGCGCGCGGTGCCCGTCCAGCCGAGCGTCTCGAGGAAGGCTTGACGGAAGGCGGTGTTCTCGAACAGTCCGTGGAGGTACACGCCGCGGACCGGGCCCTGCTCCCAGCCCAGCCCGTCCGGGAGGTACTCGCGCGCCGCAGGCCCCGCTGCCGTCCGGCCGTGGTGGATCTCGTAGCCGCGCACCGACTCTCCTCGCCACGCGACCTCGGTCTGGCGCGTGGTCTTGGCCGCCTCGAGCGTGGTCGCGACGTCGAGCAGGCCCAGACCGGCCATGTCGCCGCCCTCGAGCCCGGTCGGATCGAGGATCTGCCGCCCGAGCAGCTGCAGCCCGCCGCAGACGCCGACAGTCGGCACGCCGGCCGCTGCCGCCCGCGCGAGGTGGGCGTCCAGCCCGCTCGTCCGCAGGTACCGCAGGCTCTCGACCGTGTTCTTCGAGCCTGGCAGCAGGACCGCGGCGTACCGGTCGAGCGGCCCTGGCGCGCGGATCGGCACTACGGTCACGCGCGGCTCGTGGAGCAGGGGGTCGAACTCGTCGAGGTTGGACGCGTACGGGTACAGCACGAGCGCGATGTTCACGTCGCCCTCGACGCGGGTCGCCGCGTGGTGGAACGCATCCTCCTCGGGGAGGTGGTGGGGCAGCATCGGCACGATCCCCACGGTCGGGACGCCCGTCCGCTCCTCCAGCCAGTCCATCGCGTTGCCGAGCAGCGCCGGGTCGCCGCGGAACTTGTTGAGCACGAAGCCGCGGACCAGCGCCTGTTCGTCGGGCGCGAGGCACATCCAGGTGCCGAGGAGGTGGGCGAAGGCGCCGCCCCGGTCGATGTCGGCGACCAGGTACACGTCCGCGCTGGCCTCGAGCGCCACGCGCATGTTCACGATGTCCGAGGCGCGGAGGTTGACCTCGGCGGGGCTGCCCGCCCCCTCGATCACTACGAGGTCGTGGTCCGCGATCAGCGAGTGGAGGGCGTCGCGCACCACTGGCCACAGGAGTTCCGATCGGCCAAGCCAGGGGAGGGCGGTCATCGCCGGGTCGTGGCGGCCCATCACCACCACCTGGCTGAAGGTGTCGGCCGACGGCTTGAGCAGGATCGGGTTGTGCCGCGCCTCGGGCGCCACGCGGGCGGCCAGCGCTTGGAGGTACTGGGCCCGGCCGATCTCGAGGCCGTCGGGCGTGACCGCGGCGTTGTTGCTCATGTTCTGTGCCTTGAATGGCGCCACGCGCAGGCCCCGATTCGCGTAGCGGCGGCACAGGGCGGCAGCCAGGAAGGACTTGCCGGCGTCACTGCTGCAGCCCATGACCATGATCGGGGCGCGGGTTGTCATGCCGTGGCTCCGGCCGGGATCTCGGGCGCCGGCAGGGCTGCCGGCCGGGGCCAGGCCCGGAGGCCGACGTAGGCACCGACCGGCGCCACGAGCGCGGCCGCGGCAAGGACGGGCGCGACCGATCCCGTTGCAGCCACCAGCGGCAGCCCGGCCAGCGCCACCAGCAGCGAGCCGCCTGCCTGGGTGGCGAAGTGCAGCGCGGCGGACGCCGCGTGCTCGCCGGCGGCAGCCGCCGTCGAGATGGCCGCCAGCGACGGCAGCACAACCCAGGCGTACCCGGCGCCGAACAGCAGCCGCGCCACGATGAGCAGGTCTGGCGTCGGCGCCACCGCCGTGGCGAGGCCGGCCACGCCCAGGATGACGGCTCCCGTCGTGAACGTCCGCTGACTCCCGTGGACGCGGAGCATCCACGGGAGCGACAGGAACGCCGGCAGCTCCACGAGCGTGCCGGCCGCGATGGCGAGGCCGATCTCCCAGCCGGAGCCGCCCACCTCGGCCACGCGGGGACCGGTGAAGATCGCCGGGGCGTTGGACCCGCAGAAGACCAACGCCAGGCCCACCAGGAACCAGCCGTTGCGCCTGGCCCCGGCAACGATGCCATCGACCAGGCCGATCTCGCCCGTGAGCCGGGCGCTCGGGCGGGTTAGGAACTCGCCGCGGAGGCGGGCCAGCAGCGCCGCGGTGGCGACAAGGCACAGCAGCGCGCCGACGACACCTGGCGTCGCCCAGCCGAGCGCCGTGGTCGACACGAGCAGCCCCACGGTCACGACAACGACCATGTACATGCCCGACGCTCCAACGCGGACCTGGGCGAATCGCGACCGGTCGCCGTGCAGCCGGGCGAGCACGAGCGAGTCGGTGAGCGGGATGAACGCCGACGAGATGCCTGCCCAGAGGAGGTAGGCAGCCGAGACCACGACCACGCTCCCGGTGGCGTACGCAGCCGCAATGGGTGCTGCAGCCAGGAACGCCACGGCCAGCACCCGGCGCCGGCCGTGCCGATCGCCCAGCCGGCCCCAGGCGGGTGCCGTGAGGAGCGTCATGATCGCACCGGCCGCGGCCAGCGGCCCCAGCAGCGCCGGGGCCATTCCGGCCTCGAGGAGCAGCACCGTCCCGTAGGGCATGACCGTCCCGTTGACGGAACCCCGCAGCAGCATGACCGCGAACGAGCGGAGGGTGACTAGGTCGCGGGCGTCGAGGTCGGGGTGCATCGTCACCACAATGCCCGATGCTCGCCGTCGTCGCTGGCACATCGCGCCTCCGCCCGGCGACAATGTCCGCACCCAGGGTCGGCCCGAGCCCGACCCGCCAGCCCTGCGGAGGCGGCCACCGCGTGCGCCGACTGATCTGGACCGCCTATGCGGCCATGGGCGGCATCGGCTACCTCGTCTACGCGGTGGGCTTCATCACTCCGTACCTCCGCCACGACCTCGGAGTCGCGCCGTGGGTCGCAGCGCTGCCCAACTCCGCGATGGCCGTGGGCCTGGGCCTCGGCGGGGCCGCGGCACGCGGGCTCAACGCCCGCCTGGGACCCGAACGGGCCGCTCGAGGCTGGCTCGTCGTCATGGCCCTCGGGGGCGTCCTGCTCGCGACGCCGGTCAGCATCCTGGTCACGATCTCCGGCGGGTTCGCGTTCGGGGCGTCACTGGGCGGGACGCTCGTCCACGTCAACAGCGCGCTCGGCCAGGGCGCACGCGGCAGCCTGCTGTTGACGCGGGCGAACTTGGCCTCCAACGTGGCGGGCGTGCTGGGACCGCTGGTGCTGTCGGCAGCGGCATCGAGCATCGGCTGGTGGTACGGGTCGCTGGTTCCGGTGCCGTTCCTGCTGGCCCTGGCGCTGGTCATGCCGGGCTCCCCCGCACGGGATCGTCGCACGGGCCCCGAGGCCTCGGAGTCGCCGCTGCCCGGGACGTTCTGGCTCAGTTGGGCCTTCTTGACCCTGTGCATCGGCGCGGAGTTCTCATACGTGGTCTGGGGCTCGCAGGTGGTGGCGGCACGGACCGGGATGACGGAGGAGGCGGCAACAGGCCTGGCGTCGCTGTTCGTGGCTGGCATGGTCGGGGGACGCCTTGTCACGTCGTTCGTGAGCAGCGGCACCCGGCTCCAGCTGCTCGTGCTGCGCGTGGGCACGGCGGTCACGGCGCTCGGCGCCCTGGTGGTCTGGCAGGCGCAGCAGCCCGAGATCGCCGGCGTCGGGCTGCTCCTCGGCGGGCTCGGCATGGCGCCCATCTACCCGTTCGCCGTCGCCCTCGCGCTCGCGCACGCCCCTGACGCGCCCGTCCGCGCCAGCGCCCGCCTGACGCTGGCCTCGAGCACGGCCATCTTCACGGCGCCCTTGGTGCTGGGGATCGTCGCCGGGGTCCTCGGCATCGTGGGGGCGTGGCTGATCGCCCTGGCGATCCTGGTCGTCGCGTTCGTGCTCGTCCTGCGCGTCACGGTGCCGCCAGCCACGGTCGAGCGGGTCGAGGCGCTGCCGGCGTGAAGCGGCACGAGGCACCCCGGCGCGGGCGAGGACCCGCCGCTGACGGCTCGCGTGCGAGGACCCGCCGCTGACGGCTCGCGTGCGAGAGCGGGGCGCCGTCGCCGCTAGACGTGCCCACCTCGTTGTCGAGCAGGTCGCGCGGGCGGCCGGCTGGCGCGAGGATCTCGAAGGCGCTACTGCGCGTCGCCGTCCTTCTTGACCTCGGCATGGCCGCCGAAGCCCCAGCGCATCGCAGACAGGACCTTGTTGCTGAACAGCTCCTCGCCGCGCGAGGTGAAGCGCGAGTAGAGGGCGGTCGTGAGGACGGGCGCGGGCGCCGAGGTCTCGATGGCCGCGATGCTGGTCCAGCGGCCCTCGCCGGAGTCGGACACCCTGCCGTCGAAACCGTCGAGCTTCGGGTCGGTGACCATCGCCTCGGCGGTGAGGTCGAGCAGCCACGAGGCGATGACGCTGCCCCGGCGCCAGACCTCGGCGATGGCCGGGAGGTCCAGGTCGTACTGGTAGAGCTCCGGGTCGGCCAGCGGGCTGGTCTCTGCGTTGACCAGTTGGCTGGCGGCGCCGGCGTTGGCGTGGTGGAGGATGTTGAGCCCCTCCGCGTAGGCGGCCATGACGGCGTACTCGATGCCGTTGTGGACCATCTTCACGTAGTGGCCGGCACCGGTCGGGCCGCAGTGGAGGTAGCCCTCCTCGGCCGGGCTCGGCGTGCCGGTGCGGCCGGGGGTCCGCTCGGCGCTCGCGACACCGGGGGCCAGGGCGCGCAGGATCGGGTCGAGGGTCGCCACCGCCTCGTCCGGGCCGCCGACCATCAGGCAGTAGCCGCGCTCGAGGCCCCATGTCCCGCCGCTCGTCCCGCAGTCGACGTAGTGGATGCCCTTCGGCGCCAGCTCCTTGGCGTGCCGGATGTCGTCCCGGTACCAGGAGTTGCCGCCGTCGATGACGATGTCGCCGGCAGCCAGGAGCGGGCCGAGCTCGGCCAGCGTGGCGTCCACCGACGCGGCGGGGACCATCACCCACAGCACTCGCGGCGTGGGCAGCTGCGCGACGAGGTCCTCGAGCGAGTGGGCCCCGGCGTCGATCGCATCGCCGACCAGCCCATCGACCGTGGCCGCGGTGCGCGCGTAGCCGACCACCGTGTGGCCGTTGCGGCGCAAGCGACGCGCCATGTTGGCGCCCATGCGCCCGAGTCCCACGAGTCCGACGTGCATCGCGTTCATGCCTCCAGCAACTGCTGGCGTCCATGATGCCGCGCATCGCGAATGGGGGCATCTGGTCGAGGGCTGACCGCCGGTCTCACCGGATCTGACGCCGCAGGGTCGCTGACCGGCGCCACGCCGACCGTCGGCCGGGGCGCCGCTGTTCGGCCGACTGGGCCTCGACGTCTCCAGCCGCTACTGCGCGAGGCGCGGGTAGAGCCGCGACGCGATCGCGACCATGACCACGAGGGTGACCGCCAGCACGCTCAGGTCGAGCCCGATCGGGTAGTTCGACGGCCCGCCGTCGATCATCAGCGCCCGCAGGGCGTCCACCTGGTAGGTCAGCGGGTTGAGATGGGCGAGGACCTGGAGCCAGGACGGCATGAGCGCGATCGGGTAGATCGCCGAGCTGGCGAAGAACAGCGGCATGGTCAGGATCTGCCCGATGCCCATGAACCGCTCGCGGGTGCGGACGAGGCAGGCGATGATCAGCGAGAAGGTGGCGAACCCGGCCGCGCCGAGCACCACCACGAGCGCGACGCCCACCAGGGACGGAACCTCCCATCGCAGGTGGATGCCGATCACGATCGCCGTGAGGTAGACGAACAGCGCCTGGACCAGGGCCCGGAGCCCGCCTGCCAGCGCCTTCCCCGTGACCAGCGCCCCGCGCGACGCCGGGCTCACCAGGTACTTGTGGAGGACGCCGAGATCGCGCTCCCAGATCACAGCGATGCCGAAGAAGATCGCCACGAACAGGGCGCTCTGGGCGAGCACGCCGGGGGCCAGGAAGTCCATATAGGAGACGTTCCCGGTCTGGATGACGCGGGCCTGGGCGATGACCTGGCCGAACACGACGAGCCAAAGGATGGGCTGGACTGCCCGAGTGACCATCTCGGACGGGTCGTGGGCGATCTTGCGAAGCTCCGCCTGCGCGACGGTCCAGGCGTCGAGCAGGAAGCGCACCGGCGCTGCCGGCTCAGCCCAGACGGCGCGCGGTGCGACGCGTTCGAGCGACGTCACGGAACGATCCTCCGTCTTCCAGGCCCGTGCCGGTGAAGTGGGTGAACACGGCATCGAGTGTGGCGCCCGGGCCCACCTGCGCCGAGAGCTCGGCCGGCGTCCCCAGGGCCACCAGCCTCCCGAGGTGCATGATCCCAACCCGCTCGCACAGCTCGGACGCCTCGTCCATGTAGTGGGTCGTGAGCATCACGGTGGTTCCGTCGCGCTCGCGCAGGGCCTTGACATGGCCCCAGACGGCCCGCCGGGCGACGGGGTCGAGGCCGACCGTGGGCTCGTCGAGGAAGAGCACGGACGGCCGGTGGAGCATCGCCTGGGCGATCTCGAGCCGGCGGACCATGCCGCCCGAGAAGGTCCGCACCAGGCGGTCGCCCACGTCGGCGAGCCCCATGAACGCCAGCGACTCCTCGATCC
Source organism: Candidatus Limnocylindrales bacterium (assembly GCA_046704485.1). Taxonomy (GTDB): domain Bacteria; phylum Chloroflexota; class Limnocylindria; order Limnocylindrales; family CSP1-4; genus CAIXZV01. The sequence goes on from JBJKRU010000128.1 coordinate 17,323, forward strand.
GTTCGCGGCGCTCGGCCCGCGGCACGTGGTAGAGGCGCCCCGAGATCTCCAGGTTCTCGCGGGCCGTCAGCGAGCCGTCCGACGACAGCAGCTGCGGCACGTAGCCGATCGAGCGGCGCACGGCGCGCGCATCCCTCGTCACGTCGTGCCCGGCGACCTGCGCGCCCCCAGACGTCGGGTCGAGCAGCGTGATCAGCATCTTGATGGTGGTGGTCTTGCCGGCGCCGTTCGGGCCCAGCAAGCCGAACATCTCACCGTCGGCGATGCGGAGGCTGAGGGCGTCGACGGCGATGACGGTGTCGAAGCGGCGAGTGAGCGCCGAGCACTCGATGGCGTTGAGCATGTGGGCGTCGGACCGCGGATGCGGACTCCAGCAACAATTCGTGGGACGAACAGTCTAGACTGCTCTCGTGCAGCCGTCACCTCCCGATCCCAGGTCGGCCCGCGGGCTCGCCCGCCCCACGGCCGAGATCGTCCTGGACACGGTGCCGCCGATCATGAACGTCGTCCGGAGTCGCATGCGCGAAGGCCGGGCGGAAGGCGTGTCGGTGCCGCAGTTCCGGGCGCTGCTGTTCGTGCTGCTGAACCCGGGCACGGACCTGTCGAGCCTTGCCGAGCACCTGGGCGCCTCGATGCCCGCCGTGTCGGAGCTGGTGTCGCGCCTGGTCCGCGACGGCCTCGTGGTGCGCGAACCCGACCCGACGTCACGGCGGCGGGTTCGTCTGACCATCAGCGAGAGCGGCGATCGCCAGCTCGCCGACGCGCGGCAGCGCACGCTCGACTGGCTCGCCGAGCGCCTTGATTCGGCCTCGCTGGCGCAGCTCGAACGGATTGGCGCGGCCCTGCGCGAGCTGGCGGCGGTGCTGGAGAGGGAAGGCGGCTGAGCCGCCGTCCGGGGAAACCCTACCGGACGATCGCCCGCCCGCTCCGGGCCCAGGCGCCGGTGCCGCCCCGGACCGAGACAGCCCCCTCGAACCCCTGCGAGAGCAGGAGGTTGGTGGCGCCCCGACTCCGGCTGCCGGACGCGCAGATCACCGCGTACGGCTTGTCGCGCTTGAGCTTGTCCATGCGGTCGGGGAGGCGCCGCACCGGGACATGGACGGCACCCGGCACGTGCCCGCGCCGGTACTCGTGGTCCTCGCGGACGTCGAGCACGCGGACGGCGTTCTGCTGGATGAGGGCGTCAAGCTCGGCGACGTCGATGGACGGTGTCGCGGTGGTGAAACGCTTGAGGAACGAGAACACGGGAACTCCGGGGCATCGGGTCCGGCCGCGGGCGGGCCGTTGACCAGTCGCGGAAGTCTACCGGGAGCGGGCGTCGGGGGCGCCGGCGGCTCTGGGGGCAGCCGGCGGCGTCAACCGGCGGCCAGCACCCACGTGGAGCCATCGGCTCCGTCGCGGACCTCGATCCCGGCGGCCGCAAGCCGGTCGCGGATCAGGTCGGCGACGGGCCAGTCCTTTGCGGCCCGGGCGCGTTCCCGCAGTTCGAGCAGCGTATCGACGAGCGGGCCCAGCTCGGCCCGCGGGTCGGCGCCCCCGGTCGCGGCGCGCTCTCCGAGCCGGATGACGAGCGCGCGGAACGTGGCCGAGGCGTTGTCCAGATCCGGGCTGTCCTCGCCGGCGCGAACGCGCGCCTCCACCGTCTCATCGAGCTCCAGCAGCGCGGCCACGGCGTCGGGCACGCGGCCCACCTCGAGCGCGGCGATGAACGTCCCCTCGAGCTCCTGCATCTGCTCGCGCATCGGCGCGGCGGGACGTGTCGGCCGTTCACTCGAGCTGGATCCGGCCAGCGCGGCGGAATGCACGTCCTCGGTGGACTGGCCCTCGGCAAGGCCCCGCGCCGCGTCGCCCAGCGCGCTGATGGCACACGACGCGCCGGACGCGAATCGGGTGCTCCGCCCGCCGACCCGAACGGTGACGCCGCCGAGTCCCGCCACCGATGCCGTGCCGGCGTCGAGGTCCAGGAGCAGCGCGGTGTGGCTGTCCACCCCGAGGATGAACGCTCCCTCGGGCAGCATCGCCTCGAGCATCGAGAGGCGGCGCTCGCCCATGTAGCAGAAGCGCGTGTCGTGGTTGCCGCCCTCGGCGTTGTCGTAGTGGGGGACCACGGCCGCGCGCAGGCCGGTGGCCCCGCCCAGCAGGTCGAGGCCAGGCAGCCAGTGGGGCGCCTCGCCAACCTTGTAGACCTCGTACACGGGGATCGTCACGAGCCCGAGCGTCAGCGCCGCCGCCGAGGCCATCGTCAGGATCCCGCCGGTCGCCAGCTTGTCGGAGAGCGCGTCTGGGATGGCGCTTCCCGTCCACTGGCGCAGGGCGTACGACGGGCTGCCGGGCCCGGCCATGACATATCGGGCCTCGCGGATCCTCGCCAGGGCGGTGGCGGCCGCCACCGCGTCCACGTCGGCCGAGCGGTAGCTGGCGACCTCAACCGGGCTGCCCACGCTCGTGGCGAAGAACTCGAGCGTGCGGGCCGACAGCTCGTCAGCGTTCTCCTGGAACCCGTACGGCGTGTCGATGATGACCGCCGGGACCTTCGCCCCGAGCCGGTCGAAGAGGTTGCGGTGGACCTTGGCCATCGCGGGCGCGGTCTCGCCCGAGCCCATGATGGCAAGCACGCGCGGCCCTGTGCTCACGCGAAGAACCCGTCATCGACGGCGTCGACCATCACGTCCGCGACCTCGACCGGACGCTGCGCGTGGATGTCGTGGTCGCCCGTGAACGGCCGCACCCGCGCCCTGGCAAGCTTCGTCGACGCCTGCTCGACGGCGGCCGCGCGGGCCGTATGGCGCCCGTCCGGGATCGCCGGGGCGGCCGGCACGAGGAGCACCGGCTCGTGCACCTCGGCATACCGCGTGGAGGGGTGGTGCTCCCAGAGGCCGTGCAGGACGTCGAGATGTCGATCGAAGGTGAGCCACGGCGCGATCGTCCCGTCGGGGAAGCGCTCGAAGTTCGCGAGCGTTCCGGCGATCCCGGTCTCCGGCCAGTCGGGGTGAGCGCCCCGGATGTACGTCTCGACCTCGGACAGGCGCCGGCCAGCCAGCCGCGGCGGGGCGAGGGCCTCGCGGCACGCCTCCCAGGAGGGGAACGTCGCCGACGGCTCGAGCCACCCGCCGTCCACGCACACGAGGCCGCGGGCGAGTCCCGGGTGGCGGGCCGCGAGCTCGATCACCACGTTGCCGCCCCAGGACTGGCCGGCGACGACGGGCCGCTCGAGACCCAGCTCGCGGACGATGGCGGCGAGGTCGTCGGCGACCGTCGGGACGTCGTAGGGGCCTTGGGGCTTGGACGAGCGGCCGTGGCCCCGGAGGTCCACGGTCACCGCGGTGTGCCCGCGCTCGTTCAGGCGTGCCGCGACGCCGTCCCACAGGCGGGCGTTTGACGCCAGGCCGTGGGCCAGCACGAAGGCGGCCGGGCTCGGCGACCCACCCGGCGCGGGCCACAGATCGGCCGCCAACTCCACCCCGTCGGCGACGGGGACGCGACGCGTGTCCATCGGAACATCTTGCCGCGCATGCGCAACCTGCGCTGGGCGACGCAAGGCCGCTCCCGACGCGCTGCGATCCCGATACGATTCGCGCTCGTGATCCCGGTCCTCGTCTGGCGGCGCTCCGCCGCCTTCGCCCTCGGCTGCTGGTCGTTCGTGCTCATCGGCTGGAGCGGCCTGCTGGTGCCTGCGCTCGCGAGGGAGATCGAGGACGGCTTCGCGCAGACGGACGTCGGGCTCGGCCTCTTCTACTTCCTGACCTCGGCCGCGTACGCCGCGGGATCGGTGGCTGGGGGAATGGCCACCGAGCGCGTCGGGCGCCGGCTCATCCTCGCGGTCGCCGCCGCGCTGCTCGGGCTCGGCCTGATCGCGCAGGGGCTGACCCCGGACTGGCTGGAGTTCACGCTCTTCGGCGTGGTGCGGTCGGTGGGCGCCGGGGCGATCGACGGCGGGGGCAACGGGATGGTGATCGACCTCTACCAGGGCGCCCGCGGCGGCCGGCTGAACCTGCTTCACCTGTTCTTCTCGCTGGGCGCCCTGGGCGCACCGTTGCTCCTCGCGGGGCGCGGGATGGTCGGGCTGACGTGGCAGGCTGTCATCGTCGGCTCCGGGCTCACGGCCCTGCCGCTGGCGGTCCTGCTCGCGGTCACCGACCTCGCCGACGGACGGGCGCGCCCCCATCTCGCTGAGGGGGGCCGGCGATCGAGCCTGCTGTCCCTCCCGCTGGCCATCCTCGCCGTCGCCATCGGCTGCTACGTGGCGTGCGAGGTGGGCGTGTCCAACTGGCTCGTCCGATTCCTGGCCGCGGCCCCCGCTGCCACGGCCACTTCGGCGCTCGGGCTCTACTGGGCGGGGCTCGCCGCGGGCCGGCTTGCCGGCGCCCGGTTCGCCGACCGGTTCGACCACCTCCGGCTAGGGATCGCCGCCTCCCTGGTCGCCGCAGCTGCGATCGCAGCTGCCGTGGTGATCCCGTCGATGGCCTGGTCGATCGCCCTGTTCACCGTCGTCGGGTTCGCCTCGGGCCCGATCTTCCCGCTGATCGTGGCCGCTGGCGGCGAGCGGTTCCCCGACCGCGCCGCGGCCGTCAGCGGCGTCATCGTGGCGTCATCGGTCGCCGGCGGTGTCGTCTACCCGCCGCTGATGGGGGTGATGTCGGTCACCGTCGGCCTGCCGGTGGCCATGTTCGGGACGGCGGTGGTGGCCGCAGCCGGCGCCGGCGCGCTCGCTGTGGTCGGGCGCCTGTCGGCTGGCGAACCCGCGATGGCGGCATAGCCGGGAGCCAGGTTTGCGGGCGGGCCCACGGGAGGCCGGCAACCAGCGGCCGGCCGCCTGACCTTCAGCGCTTGGACTTCTTCTTCTTCTTGCCGGTCTTGCCCTTGCCCTTCTGACCCTTGCCCTTCTTGCCCTTGCGCTCGCCTCTGCCCCTGTGGTTATCGGCCCGCGAGTCGACCGACAGGACGCCCATGGCGCCGCCGCCGGGAGCCTCCAGCAGCAGCTCGTCGCGTGCCTGCTCCAGGGCTGCCCGCACCTCCGCGCTGATGGTCGGGTAGCGCGGGTTGATCTCCACCAGCGCGTGGGCGATCGCCCCCGCGACCACGAGCCGCGCATAGGGCTTGTCGTCGGCCGGCACCACATACCAGGGCGCCCACTCGGTGCTGGTGTTGGAGAGCATGTCCGAGAACGCCTTCTGGTAGTCGTCCCAGCGTGCGCGCTCCTTGACGTCGGCGGCGCTGAACTTCCAGTTCTTCTCGGGCTCGTCGATGCGGTCGAGGAACCGCCGACGCTGCTCCTCGTTGGACACGTGGAGGAAGAGCTTGACGATCCGAAACCCCTGATCGGTGAGGTAGCGCTCCCACTCGTTGATCTCGCGGTAGCGTCGGCGCCAGATGTCGCCTCGCTTTGACGCGGGCGGCAGCTTCTCCGCACCGAGGAACTCCGGGTGGACGCGGACGACCAGGACCTCCTCGTAGTACGAGCGGTTGAAGATGCCGATCGCGCCGCGGCCGGGCAGTCGCTTCGAGTAGCGCCACAGGTAGTCGTGGTCCTGCTCCTCGGCGGAGGGCACCTTGAAGCTGCTGACCTCGACGCCCTGCGGGTTCACCCCGCTCATCACGTGGCGGATCGTCCCGTCCTTGCCGGCGGCGTCGATCGCCTGGATGACGACCAGCACGCCGTAGGTGTCCTGGGCGGCGAGCCGCTCCTGGTACTCGGCCAGCAGGCTGACCCCGCTCTCGAGCACCTCCTTAGCGTGCCTGGCGTCCTCTTTGCCGAACTTGCCGGGCGCATCGGTCGGGAAGTCCCTCGGCAGGCGCACCTTCTGGCCGGGTTCGACCCGGTACGGCCCGATGAGCTCCGCGATGCGCCGCGGCCGCAGGTCAGCCATCACCGGTGATCCTTTCTCGCGACGCCCTCTCGCCGCGCGCTTGCCGCATCATCGCAAGTCAGAGGGTGCCCGCGCCAGCCGATCGCGGCAGCCTCGAGCGGCGGCACGCGGAAGGGACCGCCTGCGTCCGCCCTGTGCCGGTCGCACAGGGCCGCGGGTCTCCCGCGTCGCGGGCCACCTCCGGACAATGCACCTTGGAGGGTCTGTCAGGCCAGCACGCGCAGTTCGCGCGGGTAGTACCGCCGCCCGAGCCAGAACGCAACGTTCACGAGGCCGATCATGACCGGCACCTCGACGAGCGGGCCGATGACCGCCGCGAAGGCGGCGCCAGAACCGATCCCGAAGGTCGCCACGGCCACCGCGATCGCAAGCTCGAAGTTGTTGGACGCCGCCGTGAACGAGAGCGACACCGTCTGGCCGTAGGTCGCCCTTGCCCTGACGCTCATCGCGAACGTGACGAGGAACATCACGACGAAGTAGACGAGCAGCGGGATCGCGATCCGCACGACGTCGAGCGGCAGCGCCACCATGTTCTGCGCCTTGAGGCTGAACATGACGACGATCGTGAACAGCAGCGCGACCAGCGTGACGGGGCTGATGCGGGGCACGAACGCGCGCTCGTACCACTCGCGGCCGCGGCGGCGGATGAGCAGCAACCGGGTGAGGAAGCCCGCGATGAACGGGATGCCGAGGTAGATGAACACGCTCTGCGCGATCTGGGGGACCGTGATCTGGACCACCGTCCCCTGGAGCCCGAACCAGGTGGGCAGGACGGTGATGAACACGTACGCGAAGACCGAGTAGAACAGCACCTGGAAGACGGAGTTGAAGGCGACCAGCCCGGCGCAGTACTCGGGGTCACCGCGGGCGAGCTCGTTCCAGACGATGACCATGGCGATGCAGCGCGCGAGGCCGATGAGGATCAGACCCGCCATGTAGTCCGGGTGGTCGCGCAGGAAGAGGACCGCCAGCGCGAACATCAGGAGCGGCCCCACGACCCAGTTCTGGACGAGCGACAGGGCGAGCACCTTCACGTCGCGGAAGACCCGCCCGATCTCCTCGTAGCGGACCTTGGCGAGGGGCGGGTACATCATCAGGATCAGCCCGAACGCGATCGGCACCGAGGTCGTGCCCACGGACAGCCGGTCGAGGAGCGGGGCCACCCCTGGGACGATGACCCCGATCAGGATGCCGCCGGCCATCGCTGCGAAGATCCAGACGGTGAGGTAGCGGTCGAGCAGCTTGAGGCGACGGGCCTGGGCGGTGGCGGATGCGGCAGGGGCCATCGAGAACCTCGTGCGGGCAGACGTTCGGCGCCCGCCGAACATCGCACTGACCGGTGGGCCGCCAAGCGGGCCGGGCGTCGTGAAGGCCGGGCCGATCGGCCCGGATCAGCGACCGGCTGCGCGGCGGGCGATCTCCACGAACGGGCGCAGGCGGACCGACACCTCCTGGGCCGTGCGCCGGAATGCGGCCATCCTCTCCTCGTCGCTCCCCTCGACCTCGGACGGGTCGTCGAGGCCCCAGTGCATTGAGTTCACCGCGCCCGGGAACACCGGGCACACCTGTCGCGCGCGGTCGCACACGGTGATCACATAGTCCCAGGGCTCGTCGACGAACTCCGTCAGCACCTTGCTCCTTGCGCCCGACCAGTCGATGCCCAGCTCCGCGAGGGCGCGGACGGCGAGCGGGTTGACCCGGGTGGCCTCCGTGCCAGCCGAGCGCACGACGAAGTCCTCGCCGCCGTACCGGCCGAGGAGCGCCTCCGCCATCTGGCTGCGGGCGCTGTTGTGCGTGCAGAGGAACAGCACGCGGATCGGGGCGGCGTCTGGCACGGGGGCAATCCTCCTGGCGCGGCCCGCGGCCGCGATCGTGTGCTCCAGGTCGAGCAGCTCGGCCTCGAGGCGGTCGAGGTCCGCACGCTGGCGGGAAATGGCGGCGCGCTGCTCGGTGAGCAGCGGGCCGAGGTCGAGGTCCACCGCGCCGCGCTCGATGCACAGGCGTGCGAGTCGGCCCGCGTCCCCGGGGCCGAGGCCCAGGCGTCGGAGCGAGACGACGAGCCTGAGCCGGGCCACGTCCGCCTCGGCGTATGTGCGGTAGCCGTTGGCCGCCCGCTCCGCCGCTGGGACGACTCCGGCCCGCTCGTACCAGCGGACCGCAGACGGGGCGATCCCGACCCGGCGGGCGAGCTCGTGGATGTGCATGCGGGGAGCGTAGACGTTGAAGCGGGTCGAAGGTCAAGTGGGTTGCCTCGGGCCGCCGGGAACCCCCGGGCCTGCGGCCGCCGGGGCCGAGAGCCGTGCCGCCCGGCGCCCGATCTCGTGACCTGTGGCTCTCGAACACTTCAGCGAATCGTGTGATGTTCAGCAGACGCTGAGGCATCGGGCCTCGAGTCAGGCGGAGGACCTCGTGAAGACCGAGTTAGTTGTGGTGGGCGAGCCGCGTCTCGACCTCCCGGCTCCCGACGTCGCGGATGCCACGGCCGCCGCCTCGCTCCTCGCCGACCGGACGCGTGCCGCCATCCTCCGCATGCTGGCGGACGGCCCCCACTGCGTCTGCGAGATGTCGGCCGCGCTCGGCGAGCGCGACAACAACGTGTCGAACCACCTCGCGAAACTGCGTGACGCCGGCCTGGTCCATGCGGTCCGCCACGAGGCCAACGCGCGGTTCCACTACGACGAGCGCGACGAGGCCGCGGTGGTGGCGGCTCGCACGGCCATCGCGGAGG
>JBJKRU010000129.1:0-14633 GCA_046704485.1 Candidatus Limnocylindrales bacterium
CCCTGAGCTGCGCCCCGCTGCCCCGATCCGTCTCCAGCCGCCAAGTGGCTTTCGACGCCCCGTCGCTCGAGACGGGCAGTCCGAGGCGCATCGCCCCGAACCATGCGGACGCCGCCCGGGCGACACGGGCGTGCTGCGCGCGGTCGAGGGCATCCGCGACGCGGACGTCGGCGGGCAGCGGAGCGTCGGCGGCGGCGGCCGCCAGCACGGACTCGGCGGCACGGATGAGGGCCGGCGGCGGGTCCACCACCGCCTCCACACCGAGCGACTGCAGCCGCGGCGCCGGCTCCGGGTCCATCAGGATGCTCATCCGCAGCCAACCCCGCTCGCCGCGCCGCCACCAGCTCCGTTGGGCGGGCGTGGTCGAGGTGGCGAGCCGGCCGGGATCGGGCCGCAGCGGGGCGCCGACTGCGGCGACTGCCGCCTCGATCGCTGTCCGCCGCCGCTCCCGCGGCTCGTCCAGGTCCATGTTCATCGCGAACAGCCGGTCGGCGGCGTCGTCGTCCCAGGTGTCGACGAGGCTGTCGACGGCCGCTACGGCGGAATCGATCGCGGGGATCGGGCGCACGCGGCGCCGCGGCACCAAGTCGTCCTCGACCAGCGCCCGGAGCGCGGCGTTCACCGCCGGGCGCATCGGCGCGTAGCGCAGGCTGCCGAGCCCGATCACGCCGAGACCGCTGGCCGGGTGCCACGCCATGTGCGATCCGAAGCCCGGATACCCACCCGAGTGCGACACCAGAGTCCCAAGCTCGGCATCTGTTGTCACCTCGAGGCCGAAGCCGTAGGCGGAAGCGGCCATGAGCGGCACCGTGTCCGGCGCCTGGGACGGGACCGAGAACCCGATGGTACGGTGGCCCTGCTGCATCTCGCGGCGCGAGGCGCGGCGCAGAGGGTGCGGTCCCTCAGGATCGTCGCGGGCCGGGAACGCATCGAGGAACCCGACCACCCAGACGGCGAGGTCGCGCACCGTGGAGAACACGCCGCCCATCGACGCGAGGGCCCCATACGGGTCCCGGCCCTCTCGGACGAGCTCCTCGCCTCGGCGCACGTAGCCGTGCATCAGCCGTTCTGCTGGCACGTCCGCCTCCACGTAGCCGGTGGAGGCCATTCCCAGCGGCACGAGCAGTCGATTGCGAACGACCTCGCCGTACTCACGCCCGGCGGCGCCGGTCACCACGCGGCCGAGGATCCCGTATCCCAGGTTCGAGTACTCGAACGCCACCCCGGGCGGCAGGGCGAAGGACGGGCCAGCCGCGAGCACGCGCTCGAACTCGTCGAGCGGGAGGCCCTGCTGCCGGTCGCCCCACGGGTCGTCGGTGGCCAGGCCGCTCGACATCGTGAGCAGGTCGCGGATCGTGATGGGTGCGCTGTCGGTCGTCGGCGGGCGCCATGCCGCGAGGGCCTGCACGTAGGCCGCGACTGGGTCGTCCAGCCGCAGCCGCCCCTCGTCCCGGAGCAGCAGCACGGTCGCCGCAGTGAACGACTTCGTCATCGACGCGATCCGGAAGACGTGGTCTGTCGTGGGGGTCGAGCTGTCCTCGCGGTTCACGGTCCCGGCGCCGCCGCCGTGGACCAGCCTCCCGTCATGGACCACGCCCCAGGCCGCGCCCGGGATGCCGCGCTCCGCCTGGAGGCGCGTGAACCGGGCGTCGAGATCGGCCAGCGCGGCGTCGAAATCGGGCATCCGCTGATGATGGGGCATGGCGTCCCCGGCGTGGCGCCGCGTCGCCGGCGTGGAGCCCCGGCCGACGACTGGGGATCAGCGAGTAGGCGCGACCGGCGAGCTGGCGGCCGCCGTCACGACAGCCCTGCGCGGGGCCGGGTGCCCCGGGCGCAGGGCTGTGAGCGCAAGTGGGGCGGGGCTCAGCCGGGAATCTCGCCCAGCGTCACCTGCACGGTTGAGGTCGACGCGCTCGAAGTCTTGAGCGCAACCGGAACGGTCTGGCCCGGCTGGAGCCCGGCAAGCACAACGGCAAGCGTGCTCGAGTCCGGAGTCGGCTTGCCGTCGATCGAGGTGATCAGCTCGCCGGTCTTGATGCCGGCACTCGCGGCCGGCCCGCCGGCGACGACCCGGTAGACGAGGACCCCCTGCGCGCCGATGACGTCCGCGGCCTCGATGCCGAGGTAGGCGCGGTGCGAGTTGGTGACCTTGCCGCTCTGGATCATCTGGTCCGCGAAGTCCCTCACGTCATTGGACGGGATGGCGAAGCCGATCCCGGCGGCCGCGCCGCCGATCTGCTGATCCACCGCGGCGAGCGTCGGGATCCCGACTACGTTGCCGTTGATGTCGACGAGGGCGCCGCCGCTATTACCCGGGTTGATCGCCGCGCTCGTCTGGATGGTGCCCGGGAGGGTGGCGCCGCCGGGCTCGACCACGGTGCGCCCGAGGGCGCTGACGATGCCCTGCGTCACGCTGGTCTGGAGGCCGAGCGGGTTGCCGACCGCCATCACGATCTCGCCGACCCGGAGTTTCGAGGAGTCGGCGAAGGTGGCCGGGTGCAGGCCCGTCGCGTTGATCTGGACGACCGCCACGTCGTTGGCCGCGAACGTGCCCACGAGAGTGCCCTTGAACTGGCGTCCGTCAGCGAGGGTGACCGTGAAGGTCGACGCGCTGCCGACGACGTGGGCGTTGGTCACGATGTCGCCGGCGTTGTCGAAGATGATCCCGGACCCCAGGCCCTGGCTGGTCTCGATCACCACCACCGACGGCGAGACCTTCTGCACGACGGCCTCGTACTCCTGCTGGAGCTGGCCTAAGGCTCCCGAACTGCCGGCGGGCGCGACGGGCGAGCTGCTCGGCGCGTCTGACTGCGCGGCGGACGAGGCGGACGCGACAGCCGCGCTCGCGGTCGGCAATGTCGTGGGAGACGGTGTCGGTGTGGTAATCGAAGACCCGCAGGCCGCAACCGCGAGGACGCTGGCAACCAGCAGCGCCAGCACGCGGCTCGGCGGCGCCGGACGGTGCCGGGAGGTGGACGTCGCGGGCTGCGTCCCGCGAAGCATGAGGCGAAGAAGCATAGCTGCTCCGATCCCACGGCGCCGGCCATCGGGCCGCATGCGCCTCCGCGCGGGCGGCGATCGACCGGTCACCGCGCACTTGGCCGTCCCGCGCCGGCGAGGAGGAGCCGGTCTGCCTGCAGGCGGCGTCGACGTGACCGTCGTTCTGATTCAACGTCAAGGGTAGCCCCCATACCCTTGGAGAGCTCTGAGATCCCTCTCTGGGGCACTCTGCCGCGCATCTCCAGCCGCCCTCGCACGCGGAGGGGAGCCATCGCGGTCGACGCCTGGGCGCCTCGACGGGGATGGGGTCCACCGCCGCCGCCCGGGCGCCTCGACCCGGATGCGGGCGGCCTCCGCGGTGCGCCTAGCCGTCCACCAACTGCAGCCGGATGCGCTTGTTGATCCTTCCCTTGGACTCGTAGCCGGTCACGCGAATGCCGCCCACCTCGCGCGTATTGGCGACGTGCGTCCCCCCGTCAGCCTGGAGGTCAAGCCCGACGATCTCGATCGTCCGGACCTGCTCGATTCCCTCGGGCAGAAGGTTGACCTTCGTCCGGATCAGATCCGGGATCGCGAACGCCTCGGCGCGCGGGAGCACGTTGACGCGCACGTCACGCGCCGCCCGGAGCTCGTCATTGACCTTCGCCTCGATCTCGCCCACCAGCTCGCCCGACATGCGCTCGAACTCGAAGTCCATCCGCCCGGCTCCCGGTTCCATGTTGCCGCCGGTCACGAGGGCTCCGTAGTCGCGCCACACCACGCCGCACATCGCGTGCAGCGCGGTGTGCGTCCGCATCAGCGCATACCGCCGCGCCCACGCCACGTCCGCAACCACCAGGTCGCCCGCCCGGGGCAGCTCGCCGTCCTCCGGCGCGTCGAGCTCGTGGACGACCTCGCCGCCCATCCTGCGGGCTGCCTTCACCGTCCACGACCGTCCGTCAACCGTCCGCAGCATCACGCCCCGGTCCGACGGCTGGCCGCCCCCACCCGGGTAGAACGCGGTCGCATCGAGCACGACCAGCGGCGAGCCTTCGCTCGAGGACACCTCGAGCACGCGGGCCTCGAGACGGCGCGCGTACCCGTCGCGGTAGCAGACCTCGTCGACGCGCGGCGTCATGGCCGGCCGGTCAGGGCCCGACCGTGAGGGTGCCGGTCATGTTGCTGTGGACCTGGCAGACGAAGGTGTAGGTGCCCGGGGGCAGCGCCGGGACCGCGTAGTCCTTCTGCGCCACGCCCGTCACCAGGTCGCCGGTGAACACCGCGTTGCCGTTGGCGTCCTTGATCATCATGTTGTGCGGGACGCCCGAATCCTGGTTGTCGAAGTGGATCGTGAACGGCGTGTTGGCCGGGGCGGTGAGGTCGGTCTGCTGGAACGCGATGTTCTGGGCCGTCTCGTTGATCACGGTGCCGGTGCCGCCCGCCGTGCCGCCCGAAGGCGCGGCCGCGGACGCCGCCGCCGTCGCGGCCGGGGAGGGGGCGGCGGCGGAGGGGGCTCCCGACTGCGAGGGGCCAGCGGTCGGCGACGGCGTGGGCGGCGCGTACGTCCAGTTCGGCGACTCGGACGCCGCGCAGGCGGACACGAGCATCGCGAAGGCGAGCAGGGCGGTGAGGGCGAGGGGACGACGCATGGGGACCTCGAGCAGGGCGACACGGGGCAAAGTGGAACGCGGGGAATCTACCGAACAACGGCCCAGTTCGTCACCGGTAGTCGCGAATCGTCTCTTCTATCGCCCCTTGACAGGCGGCGACATGCTGTCGAGGCCCAGCCGGATCGCCACCGACGCGGCCTCGACGCGGCCGGACACGCCGAGCTTCGCGAGGATGTTCCCGACGTGGACGCCGACCGTCTTCTGGCTGATGAACAGCCGATCGCCGATCTCCCGGTTGGTGCGGCCCTGGGCGATGAGCCCCAAGACTTCGAGCTCGCGCCGCGACAGGCCGAAGGTGTCCTGGCTGGTGGTGGCGGGCTGCGGTGCGGGCGCAGGCGCGCGCACAGTCCCAGCCGTGGCGTCGGCCATGGGCTCGGCGGCCACGGCCGCGGACATCGGCGAGCGCTTCGCGGGGGGTTCGGCGAGGAGCGCATCCACGGCCGGCGGCAACTGGATCAGCGCACGGTTGGCCAGGTCGCGAAGCCGGCGCAGCAGCGGGCGGGCGCGCAGGCTGAGGGCGAGCTGGACCGCCTCCCCCAGCGGCTCACGGGCATCCGCACGAACGAGCCGCGCGTCGATCCGGTCGCGGGTCCCGCCAGGCCCGGCGATGGCCGCACCGAGGATCGATTCGGCCTGGCGCCACCTCGCGAGGGCTTCTCGGTAGGGGTGGCCGATGGCGTGCCAGCGGGCGGCGATGTCCGCCCAGTTCGAGGGGTCGTCACGCGCCATCAGGCGGGCGTGGAACGCGCGGGCGGTGGCGAGGCACGCCTCGGGCTCGGAGAGCTCCTCGCCCTCGTCGCGGACCCGGGCGACCGCCGCCTCGGCCTCGGCGAGGATGCGGTTGGAGCGCTCACGTGACGCTGCCACGTCGCCGATGCGCCGCCGGTCCCTGGCTTCCGCGACGATCGACGCCTCCACCTCCAGCGCCGTCATCGCCATGCGGGCCACGAGGGCCCAGTCCTCGGTCCCGCGCAGGCGGGCCCAGCCGCGCTCGGCCGCACGGCGTGCATCGGCCAGGTCGCCGCTCCACATCGCATAGGCGGCCGTCGCCTGGTAGGCGGGGATCGCGAACTGGAGGTCGCCGCCCGTCTCGAGCTCCACGAGGATCCGGCCCAGGAGGAGCCCCGCCTCCTCGCCCGCCTCGCTGTCGATCTCCACGATCACGAGGTTCAGGATCGCGGCCACGAACGGGATGCCGGCCGGGCTCCAGTCGAGCGCCCGCAGTGACAGGTCGCGCGCCTCGGCCCAGCGCCCGATCTCCACCAGCACGCCGGCGACATTCCCCGCGAGCAGGTTGCCGTAGACCGCGTCCAGATCGTGCTCGGCTGCCCACGCCATCCCGTGGAGCGTCTCGTCCACCGCCTCGGACGGACGACCGAGCAGCTCGAGCACGGCCGTCAGGTTGGCGGTGGCCCGCCAGCGCTCCTCGGCCAGGCCGAGTGCGTCAGCCCGCTGCTGCGCCTCCCGCAGCATCGCCGGCGCGGCCTCGGGGCGGCCGCCCCAGCCGTACACGGTCGCAAGCGTCGTGAGCGCGTGGATCGCCTCCGGTTCCGCGGCGTCGCCCAGCATCTTGGCCAGCTCCAGCGCGCGGTCGGCAGCACGCTCGGCATCGGCGAAGGCGCCGGCGATCATGCGCTCCTGCGCTAGCAGAGCCAGGATCCGGGCGCGTTCCACCGACGCGTCGGGCGGCACCGTCTCGGCGGCGCGGCGGAAGGCGGCAGTGGCGCCGGAGATGTCACCAGAAGCCAGCCGGTACCGCCCGAGCCGGCCCTCGAGCACAGCCCACGCCATGCGGTCGCGGCGCTCCACCAGAGCCGCCCGAGCACTCTCCGCATAGGCCACCGCCCGCGTGGGCCGCATCGAGGCGTACGCGGCATCGGCCGCCATCTGGGCCAGCGCCGCCGGGTCATCCTCGGCATCGGTCCCCGTCGGGTCAGGCAGCCCGAGGCCGATCTCGAACGCGGCGAGCGCGTCCTCGGGAGCCTCCAGGCTCATGGCGAGCCGTCCGGCCGTGATAGCGGCGGCCCGCGCCTCTAGCAGCCGGTGGCCCGCACGCCAGTGGTGGGCCGCCACGATCGGCACGTCCTCCAAGGCGCGCGCCAGCGCCTGCCGGTAGCGGGGTGCCTGTGCGGGCAGGAGGTCGGCGATCACCGCGCGGGCCACGAGCTCGTGGCGGATCCATAGCCGTCCGTCGTCGTCATGCTGGACGAGCCCGTAGTCGATGGCCTCCTGGAGCCCGGCGTTGAGGTCTGCATCGAGCGAGTCCCGACCATGCCGCGGCAGCGTGGTGGAGCGCGGCGGCAGGCTGCCGGCACGGAGCTCCTCGAACGCCTCGGCGGCCCGGGCGAGCCGGTCGCGCTCGATCGGGCGGTCGGCCGTGGCCAGCAGTCGGAGGACGCGACGGCACTCGGGGGCCCGCTTGGCAAGCCTCGCCGAGACGATTTCGGAGAGCGAGCCTGTCAGATTCGCGTTCCGGAGCTCGCGTCGCGCGGCGATCAGCTCCTCCACCACGAGGGGTGAGCCGGCCGACCGCTCGGCAACAAGGACCACGATGGAGGCCGAGGGGCGCTCTCCCTCGATGCCCTCGATGACCGCGGCGATGTCGCGCCGGGCGAGCGGCCCGAGATCGATGCGCACCGGCGGTCGGAGCCCGGCGTCGATGGTGGCCAGGTTCTCGCGGAGCGGGTGGTCGCGCAGCAGGCGGTCGGGCTGATACGAGAGGACGAGCGCGATCCGCTCGTGCTTCGCTGTGCGCGCGACGAACGTGGCGAAGGCGCGGGTCGCCGCATCAGCCGCATGGAGGTCCTCGAGGACCAGGACGATCGGCCGCTCCGCGGCGGCACGGCCGAGCCACCGCAGGAGCGCCTCGAGCGCACGCGGCTGCCGGCGTTCGGGGTCGGCCAGCGCACTGCTCGCGGGGGCGGGCACCGTGCCCGCAAGCATGGCCAGTCCGGGCAGGCTGGCGATGATCGGCCTCGCATCGCGGCGGAGCAGGTTCGCAAGCTCGGCCTCGGGCCGGTCGGCCAGCAGCGGGGCGAGGGCGTCCAGCACCGATCTCCACGGCGGGTCCACGGGCCCGTATGCACGTCCCCGCAGGACGAGCGGGGCATCGGGCGAGGAGGCGACACGCGCGAGGCCCTCATCGAGGAAGCGCGACACGCCGATGCCGGCCGTCCCCGCGACCACCAGACACGTCGCCGTGCCGGCGGATGCGGTGGCGATCGCGGCATTGAACCGGGCGAGCTCCGGCTCACGCCCGATGAAACGTCGGCTGACGACACGGCCCGGCATCGCCGCCATTCTACGAAGGCCAGCGAGTCCGACTCGGCACAGTCGCGCCGGGTACGCTCAGCACGTGCAGGATCGTCGCCAGCCCGACCCCAGGAACACCCTCAACGAGCTCACCGGCGAGGAGTGGCTCTACTTCACCAAGTCCGTCTGGTCCACCGCCTACCCGAGCGAGCTGGGGCACGCTCTTCGCAAGGCGCACGGGGCCAACAAGCCGCCTCGGCTGATGGCCCGCCTGATCGAGTTCTTCACCCGGACCGGCGAGCTCGTTCTCGACCCGTTTGCGGGCGTCGGCGGCACGCTGCTCGGCGCCGCCATCGCACGCGGTCCGCGCCGGGCGATCGGCATCGAGCTCGATCCGCGCTGGGCGGCGCTCTACGCGGAGACTGTCGCGTCGCTGCAGGCGGAGGACGGTGGTGCCGGTCCTCGCCTCGCGGACCTCGGCGCGAACGATCCGGGCGGCCCCCGCCCCTTCGACCCGTCGGGCTGCGAGCTGCGCGTCGGCGACGCTCGGGATCTGCTCGGGGATCTCCCCGATGACTCGATCGACTTCGTGGCCACCGATCCGCCGTACAACGTGCAGCTGCCGATGACGATGGCCGGTGGCAGGCTGGCGGAGACGCACGCGAATCGCCGGACCGACTACGCGATGGTGTCGGACCTGGACGGCGACCTGGCGAACCTGCCCGGCTACCCCGCGTTCCTCGACGCGATGAGCGGGGTGCTCGCCAACGTGCACCGCGTGCTGCGCCCGGGCAGGTATGCGGCCCTCATCGTTCGCGATGCCTACCAGGACGGGCACTACCTGTTCACCGGCGCGGACCTCGCGGCGCGGGCCGATGCGGTGGGGCTGGTTCCCAAGGGCGACATCACGTGGTACCAGGCCGGGACCCGGCTTCGGCCGTACGGGTATCCCCGGGCGTACGTGCCGAACATCGCCCACCAGCACATCGTGGTGCTCCGGAAGTCCCCGGCCCAGGCGCGGATGCGCCCGCGGGGCCAGGGCTAGGTCTCTCCGAACTGCTGGCGGCGCTCGGAGTACATCCGCAACACGTCCTCGAAGCTGCCAGCCGCCGGGCCCTCGTCGGCGGCCGTCCAAGACCCTTGGGGACTTGGGGCCGGGCGCGGCGCGGACGGGGGATCGGAGGGCGCAGGCGGCGTTGCCGCTGCGGAGGGAGCGGTCGCCTTCTGCGGCGCGGGCCGCTGGGTGGCCAACTGCGGCGCTTCCAACGGCGGCTGGGGGTCGATGACAGAGAGAACCATCTTGTGGAGCCAACCCTGGCGCCCGTCGGGGCACAGGACTCGCCAGTAGGTTCCGAGGCGCTCCAGCAGGACCACCTCGTCGCCCGCGTCGAGCGAGCCGATCTCGACACCCCGGACATCATCGGGCTGGTCGAGCAGGCTGACGAGCCGGTACTTGACGCGCCGCCGCTCGAGACCCGACACAGCCTCACCGGCCTGACCGCTGAAGGTGAGGTTCACCGCGGTGCGCGTGCTGCGCGTCGGGTCGGCCTTGCGCGCCTCCATCAGCGACTGGCGCCGCCACCGCGGGATGTCGCCGTCAGTTGCCGGTGCCGCAGCTGACGCCACGCCCGCAGCGCGAACGGCCGTCGCGATTGACTCCGCGTCCTCGACGAGGACTGTGGCATGGGCCACGGACGAGCCGGCCACCACCGGCATGCCGCTGGCGGCTGCGGCGGCAAGGACGTCGTCTGGAGCGGTCGGCGCCTCGTCGCGGCGGCGGCGCCCGAAGGCCAGGAACGCCATCGACATCGCGACGCCGCCCGTCGTGACGACCGTCGTGGGCACCAGCCGAGCAAGGACGGCCATGGCGCTTGATGGGCCGCCGAAGGGGGAGGCGCTGCCGAACGAGGACGAGCCGCCTGTCAGGGGTCCGACCGAGGCACCTCCGCCGGAGCTGCTCCCACCTGCGCCTCCGCTCCCACCTGCGCCTCCGCTCCCACCAGCGCCTCCGCTCCCATCCGTGCCGGCCGGAGGCACGATCACGGCCGTCTCGGGGCTATGGGTCGGGGAGGGCGAGACAGCGGGACTTGCGAATGGGGGCGTGGCGTGCCAGCTGGACGAGCCTGGCCAGGCGGGCGGGACTCCTTGCGGAAACGCGGCCGTTGCGGACGACCCAGGCGCGGCCGTTGCGGACGACCCGGGCGCGGCCGTGGGGGCGGCAGTGGCCCCTGGCGTGGCGGTCGGGGCGGGGGTCGGCCTGGGCGTGGCGGTCGGGGCGGGGGTCGCCGTCGGGGCCGGGGTCGGCGTCGGAGCCGGTCCCTCGATCGTTACGGTCGGGCCTGCGGTCGACCCGACGTTGCCGCGCGAATCCGCGGCAACGAACTCCGTGGGCCACGTGCCTGCCGGAAGTCGCAGCGTCACGGTGTACTTGACGCCGCTGCGATCCACCGTGCTGCCGCCGTTCTGCGTCATCGCGTGCGCTGACCCCCCAACGCTCACGCGCACGTATGCGGGCGCGCCGTTCTCCTGGCTGTGGTAGGTGACGCTGAACGTGATGTCGGTGGTCGTGGTGCCCGACGTTGGCGAGGCGTTGGGCCCGGACAGCCAGACGTCGTACTGGCTGGCTGCGAGGGCGGGCACAACCGCGGCGATCACAAGCAGCAGCGCAGCGACCACGGCACGGACGCGCACGACCGCCGCCGGGTCGAGGACCGCCGGGACTGCGCGATGCGACTTGTGACCCACCACCGAGGCGTCCGCCTCCGTACTGCATCGGGGACACGCGCAGCATCTCGGAATCGACGGGTGGGCGGCAATGGTACGGGGGTCCCTGCCGGGGCCTGACCCCGGTCATGGCCCATCGCAGCACCACCTCGTGTCGACAGCCTCGTGAACGGGCGCGGATAACGGTGCGCGCACGCACGCGCCCGTGTTGGAGCGGTGTGCTGGGGTGCGGTCTCTGGGACCCGAGCATCACCCTACCTAGCCCGATCTGGCCACGCGCAGGCGCGCGAGGCGCGCTCAGGATCGGGTCATGCAGGTCATCGCAGCAGCTTCCCCCGCCACCGTCCTTCAGCGGCTGGCCGTCGTCAGGTCGGCGGTGGTCGCGGTGCTCCTGGTCGCCGCCGCGGCTGCGACCGCGTGGCTGTTCTTGGGCACGCCGCTCGTCAAGTCGCTCATCCCCGAGGGCCGGCCCTCCGATGCCCAGGTGATCATGAACGTCTTGGTCTGGACGGCGATGCTCGTCGTGCCGACAAGCCTCCTGCTCATCGGGGTGACACGGCTCATTGACACCGCGGAGGCAGTCGCGGCCCTGCGTCCCAAGGCCCTGAGCCGCACCCTCCGTGAGGCGCTCAACGACGATCTTCTGGCCGCGACGGACCTGCGCCTGCCGGGGGGACGGCACGTGCACGAGCTGGTGCTCGGCGGGTTCGGCATCGTGGTCGTCGGCGAGGTTCCGCCGCCCTCGATCAGTCGTGCGGTGGGCTCACGCTGGGAGGTCCGCGACGAGCGCGGCCGGTGGATCCCCGTCGAGGGCCCGACCGACCGGACGGCTCGTGACGCAGAGCGCGTCCGCAGCTGGCTCGCTGCCGAGGACCGCGACTTCCTGGTCAAGGTGCACGCATTGGTGGTCAGCAGCGACCCGCGGGTGGAGCGGACTCCGAACTGCGCGGTGGTCGCGCCGGGGGACTTCGCCGCGTGGGTTGCCGGCCTCCCTCCGCAGCGGGGCCTGACGGCCAGTCGCCGCGGGCGCGTCGAGCAGATGGTCCGCGAGATTGCGGCGGCAGGCACCAGCCGTTGAGCCTCTGCGGAGGGGGTTGGTAGGGGAGCCAGGACTCGAACCTGGAACCAGCGGGATATAAGCCCGCAGCTCTAACCGATTGAGCTACTCCCCCGAGCGATGACTCACTTGCGCGGCGTCGACGGCGTGTCGGCCGACCAGACCGTAGGTTACCGCCCCCGGAAGAGCCCGCCGAGCATGCGCCGCGCCGGCGTTGCCCGGACGGCGGCGCCCTTCTTGGCGCTCGGCGCCCCATCCGGCCTGGAGACCGCGGAAGCGCGCCCAGCGCGTGCTCCGGAAGCGGCGGCAGTCGTTGCGGGGTCGTTGCCGAGCCCGAGCTGCGCCGCGAGCTCCTCGTCCTCGGGGGTCCACTCGCTCATGAGCGGCAGGTCATCCGGGTCGGGTGGCCGCTCCGCGCGCTCAACGGGGACGGGCGGACGGCTGTACTTCGGTCCCCCGACGAGCTTGGGCATCGCGGCGAGCCCTTGATCGTCGTAGTCCACAGGTCTTCCTCACTGTCAGCGGGCGGCGGGCCAGCCGCCACCAGGATGATAACGAGCACGGGAGGGACGCTGTCTCCTACAGGTGCGTCAGGATCGGCTTGATGATCTCGTGGAGCACGACGAGGACAAGGTAGGCGATCGGGACAGCTGCCAACAAGCCGAGCATGGCGCTCCAGCCCGTTCTTGTGGTGCGCGCGCGCCCCGCCCCGGAGGGAAGCGGAACGATCAGCCAGGTCACGAAGGCGCCGACCACGCAATCGATGACGACGTAGAGCACGACGAACCCGATCCGGAGGTCGCCGCCAGGCAGACGCGCTCCGCTGTCGAGCGCCATGTCGTAGACGAGGAACAGCAGCCCCAGCACGGTGGCAACGCTGAGGCTCGAGGCGACGGCCCGGACGACCGGCCGCGGCGCGTGGCGGAACTGGCGCCAGCGGACCTCGATGAACCCCCGCTGACGGACATCCGCCCGGCGAGGCCGCTCAGTCGAGGGGCTGTCCATCACTGCCCAGCACGGCGATCCTCCGGGACGGCAGGGTTTCGGGGGTGTGCCCCGCCACATGCTCCACCACGGTGGCGACCCGGTCCAGCTCCGCCTCGGTGTTCCAGAACCCGATCGACAGCCGGAGGGCGTCGATCACGGGAAGGTCTCTGAGGATTGCCGTCGCGCGCGGCGCCACCTCAGCGAGTGCCTGGGCGGCCGTCCAGCCGCGGATCCGGAAGGACACTAGCGTGCCCTGCGCCGGACGTGGCGTCAGCAGCGTGATGCCGGGGATCGCAGCCAGGCGGTCGGCCATGCCGCGCGCAAGGCGGACGGCGCGCTCCTGCGACCACGGAACCCCGACGTACATCGTCAGCCAGCCCAGGCTGCGCGCGAAGCCGACCACCGAGGGTCGGTGGAAACCCGCCACCTCGAAGCGGCGGGCGCCCGGGTGCAGCGTCGGCGCGTCGAAGCGCACGTCTTCATAGGACCCATAGCCCGCCAAGGCGGGCACGACGGCCTCGGCGAACGACCGTCGCGCCCACAGGGCGCCCATGCCCTCGGGCCCGAGGAGCCACTTCTGGGCGGGCATCGCATATGCGTCGGCACCGAGCTCGTCGAGCGCGACGGGGATCGCGCCAGCCGACTGCGCCCCGTCCACAATGGTGGTCGCACCCGCTTCGCGTCCCAGCGCCGCGATGCGCGCCATCGGCAGCACGGCGCCAGTGGTCCACAGGACATGGCTGGCGACGATCGCCCGGGCTGGCCGCTCGAGCGCCGCGCCGAACGCGGTTGCCACGCGGTCGGGGTCGGCGTCGCCGACGTCCACCCGCTCCACCTCCACGCCCAGGCGATCACGCAGCGCGAGGAGCTGGCCCAGGCCACCAGGGTGCTCGTGGTTGGTGGTCAGCACACGGTCGCCGGACCGCCAGGGCAGCGCGGCCACCGCGACGCTCAACCCGTCGGTGGTCGAGTGGGTCAGCGCGATGTCCGACGGGTCGGCCACCATGACGGCGGCCACGGCCGCCCGAGCCTCCTCGGCGCGTGCGCCGGACTCCTCCCACACCCCGGCGCCCACACGTCCCACCGCGAGCTCGCGTGCCGCCAGTTCGTCCATGGCACGCTGGGACTCGGCCGGAATCGGCCCGCAACTGCCGGCGTTGAGGTAGATGCCAGCCCTCGTCGCGGGCAGGAGTTCACGGACGGCCGCGACTTTCTCATCGTCTGGCAGGAACGGGGAGAACACGCCCGTATCATATCGACGCGCCTGCACAGGGCCGGCGCCACGTCCCGTCTGGAGGCCCGCGTGTCCGGCTTCGCCCGTCCTGAGCTCTTCGCCACCCCGGAGTGGCTGGCCGAGAACCTCGGCCGGCCCGACCTTCGCGTCCTGGATGTGCGCTGGCGTACCGACGGCTCCGCACGGACGCTCTACCTCACGGGCCACGTGCCCGGGGCCGTCCACCTCGACTGGCGCGAGTCGGTGACGCAGGTTGCCGAGGGAGGGACGGCCTTCCTGCTGGCCGATCCCGACCGCATCGCCGTGGCGATGTCCCGGGCCGGCATCGGCAACGGCACATCGGTGGTGGTCTACGACGACACCCTTGGCTACTACGCCTCGCGGGTGTGGTGGAGCCTGCGCGCCTACGGGTACGAGGCCGCCCGTGTGCTCGAGGGCGGCTGGCCGGCGTGGGTGGCCGGCGGCCACCCGGTCTCCAATGGGATCCCCGACCCCCAGCCGGCCACCTTCACCCCGCAGGCGCGGGTTCGGCTGCGGCTGACGATCAGCGACGTGCGAGGGCTGCTCGGCTCGCCGGATGCGCAGCTGCTCGACGCGCGCGGGCCGGCCGAATACCACGGCCTCGAGGGCGAGTCCACGCGCCTGGGCCACATCCCGGGAGCCATCAACCTGCCTGCGGCATCGCTGCACCGTCCGGGAACGCAGCTGCTCCGCGACCCGGACGAGCTGC
>JBJKRU010000130.1:0-29461 GCA_046704485.1 Candidatus Limnocylindrales bacterium
AGCTCGCGCAACAGCACGTAGATCTGGTTCTTGGTCCGGATGTCGATCCCGCGCGTCGGATCGAAGCACAGGAGGGTCTGGACGCCGCTGGCCACCCAGCGGGCGATCGTCACCTTCTGCTGGTTGCCACCCGAGAGGCGGCGCACCTCGCTGCCGGCGCGGGCGTCGATCTGGAGGGTGTCGACGGCCTCGTCGACCTTCCGTCCCTCCCGGCCGAGGTTGATCCAGCCCCACTGCGAGATGCGCGCCGAGAACGGGAGCGAGATGTTCTCGCGGACGGAGCGCTGCATGAGGAGCGCCTCCGCCCGGTCCGCGGGGATGTACACCATGCCGGCGCGGATCGCGTCGGCCGGGTGGCGGAACGACACCGGCCTCCCGTCGAGCTGCAGCGAGCCGCTCTCGGGCCGGTCGCCCCCAGACAGGATGGCGAACAGCTCGTCCTGGCCCTGGTCCTCGAGCGCAACCACGCCCAGGACCTCACCCGGGTACAGGACGAACGTCGCGTCCCGGAGCCGCCGACCGTCGCTCAGCTTCCGGGCGCTGATCCGCGGCGTCTGGCCGGTCCGCTCGGTCTGCGTCGCGGCGGAGCCCTCGCGGTGGCCCAGCGCGACCGCACCCTCCCCGAGCATGAGCTCGACGATCTTGTCCTCCGACCCGGCGGTGACCTCGACCACGCCCACGGTCTCGCCGTTGCGCAGGACCGTGGCGCGATTGCAGATCGCGGCGATCTCGATGAGGCGGTGGGAGATGAAGATGACCGAGCGGTCGGCGCCCTGCTGCTGGACGACCTGGAGCACGCGCTCGGTCAGGTTGGCCGGCAGCGCCGCGGTGATCTCGTCGAGCAGCAGCACATCCGGCTCGATCGCCAGTGCGCGGGCCAGGTCGACGATCCGGAGCGTCGCCAGCGGCAGCCGTCGCGCGAGGCTCGACAGGTCCAGGTCCTCCAGCCCGAGCTCGGAGACCCACCGGCGGAAGGGCTCCACCGGCGTCTGGGTGAGCAGCAGGTTGTCGCGGATGTCGAGGTCGGGGATGACGGCGGGTTCCTGGTAGACGGAGACGAGTCCGTTGCGGCGCGCCTCGGCGGGCGAATGCGACGAGCGCTCGCGGCCGCGAACGATGATGCGGCCGGTGTCGGGGGTGACCGCGCCCGTCAGGATCTTGACGAACGTGCTCTTGCCGGCGCCGTTGGCGCCCATCAGCGCGTGGACTTCGCCAGGCCGCACTGACAGGGACGCATGGTCGAGGGCGACCACAGCGCCGTAGACCTTGGAGACGTCCGTGGCCTCGAGCAGCAGCCCGTCGTTGGCAGTCATTCGGTCCCTTCGGGGAGTTGTGGGGACGCCGGCTGAGCCGGCGCCCCCACGTGAGAGATCGATCAGGCGCCCTTGCAGGACGACGGAACCGTGTTCGGATCGTAGTCGGTCCAGTTCGGGATTGACAGGCTCAGCGGCCAGAGCGGGTCCATGCCCGGGACCGAGATCCACTTCTGGAGGTCGGCCTTGCCCTGGTCGGTGGTGTTGTCGAGGATCTGCGGATCGAGCAGGATCGTGTTCGGGCGGCCCGCACCTGCGGTCTGCTCGACCGTCTGGCCGGTCAGCAGCTCGTAGGCGAGCTTGACGCCCGCGCCGCCGACAGACGCCGTGTTGGTCACGGCGGCGCCGACGAGGCCCGGATACGTCGTGCTGTCGAGCAGCTCGTTCACGAACGCGCCGATGTCGGCATCGGCGATCGGCACGTACTTCTTGCCGGCGTCATGGATCGCCTGGACGATCTGCGCGCCCATGCCGGACGCCCAGATGCCCTGGATCTGGTCGTACTTGCCGCTGGCGATCTCGTCATTGGTGATCTGGGTGGCGGTGGCCGGATCCCAGCCGGTGAACGTGCCGCCCGGGTTCTGCACCTTGATGTTCGGGTATTCCTTGAGCGCGTTGTTGAAGCCGATGTCACGATCGGAATCGGCCGGGTGACCGGCGAGACCGCGCGTGTACCAGACCGTGCCCGTGCCGCCCATCTGCTTGAACAGCCACTCGGCTCCGAGCTGGGCGTACTTGACCTGGTTGTTGTAGAGGTTCCACGTGTTCGGATCGGTCACGTATGCGTCGACCGAGACCGTGACGATCCCCTTCGAGTGCGCTTCCTGGAGCGCCGGGTTGAGCGCGTCCGGGTCGTTCGGGTTGAAGACCAGCGCGTTCACGTTCTGCGAGATCAGGGTTCGCAGGTCGGACAGCTGTCCGGCAGCGTCGGTGTTGCGGTGGATGACGGTGATGCCGGAGATCTTGCTCGTGCCGAGCGCGGCGACCTCCGCCTTGGCGGTGCAGACCTGCTCCTCGCGGAAGCCGTTGCCCACGCCGCCGCCGTTCGAGTACCCGATCGCGAACGGTCCGGTGGTGTTGGGCGTCGGACTCGCCGAGCCGCTGCTGCACGCGCCCACGATGATGGCGGCCGCCGCCAGGGCGACCAGCGCGCGGCCCTTGGCAAATTGGGTCATCTAGTTCCTCTCCTCCTACCGAGCGGCCGAACGCTCCACGTGGAGCTGGTCCGCCGTCAAGCGGGTTTCCCCTGGATGCCTCGCTCCTCCGTCATTCACCTCCTTGCTGGTCGATCGCACGGGCGAGCCGCCGCGCATGCTCTCGATAGGCCTGGTCGAACAGCTCCCGCGACCGCGCTGCGCCCACCGCGCTGGCACGGCTGATGACGGGAGGCATGGCCCCTCGGCCGACGAGCAGCTCGGCGGTCCGGGACTTGATGGCGTTGACGATGGCGACCGCCCCGACCGTGGACAGCGGGCCGACGGGGCTGTCGAGCCCCTCGATGACCACCGAGGCGTCGGCCGATGGGCTGCACACCTCGCGGACGAGGTCGGCCACCTCCATGAGGCGCGCGCCGGCGGCCGGCTCGGGCTCCCCGGCGAGGGATTGCGCCACGGACGTGACGGCGATGACGCGCAGCCCGCGGGCCTGCGCGCCGCGGGCCATCTCCACCGGCACCGCCGCCAGGCCGCTGGCCGAGAAGACCACCATGACGTCGTGGGCGCCGAACCGGAAGTTCGACAGGATCACCTCGGCCAGGCCCGGCGTCCGCTCGATGAACATCGCCTGACGCTGCCCGTTGGCCCCGACCACCTGCGTGTGGAACGTCATCGACAGCTCTGCGATGGGGTTGAACCCGGGGTACGAGCCGTACCGCGGGAACATCTCCTCCACCGGGATCCGCGAGTGGCCGGTGCCGAACAGGTGCACGAGCCCGTCTGATGCGATGGCGTCGGCGCACCACTGGCTGGCAGTCTCGATGCCGTCGGCCTGGGTGGCGGCCACGCACGCGATCACGTCGGCGGCGTCGGCGAGCCAGGTGGCGGCGGCGGTCATCGGGTGACGCCCTCCCGGACCGGCGTGGGCTCCACGGCCTCCCAACGGCCGCTGCGCAGCGAGCGGTACGCGGCGTCGAGCACCGCATTGACGGCGAAGCCGTCTCGGAACGTCTCCTGGGGCGGCCGGCCCTCGGCGAACGCACCGACGACATCGGCCATCATGAGGTCGTGGCCGTGGACGCGGACCTCGTCCGGCACCGGGAACAGCCACCCCGTCTCGGCGTCCGCCTTCTCGACGACATAGCCGGCCGGTCGCTCCACGAACGCCTTGAGCGAGCCGACGCTGATGTCGGTGATCAGGCGGCCGGCGTCGCCGTAGGCCTCGAACCGGCCCTCCAGGCCCCCCTTCGATGACCAGGAGACGTCGATCGTGGCGGCGCGGCCATCGGCCAGCCGCATCACCATCACGGCGTTGTCCTCCCCGGACGTCCGCTCCCCGTGGACGAGCGTGGCTCCCCACGCGAAGACGTCCGCAACCTCGGCGTCCTTGCCGAACAGGAACCGCGCGTACTCGACGCCGTGCGACGCCATGTCGAGCAGGGCGCCGCCACCCGCCAGCTCGGCGTTCCAGAAGTGGGCGGCGTGCGGACCGGAGTGGCCCTCCCGGGCGCGCACGGTGGTCAGACGCCCGATCGCCCCGGCTTCGATCATCTCGCGCATGCGGAGCAGGTCGGGGTTGAAGATCACGTTCTCGAGGTAGGCGTTGAACACCCCGGCCTGGTCGACCGCGCGCAGCATCTCACGCGCCTCGGCGGCGTTGCGGCCGAGCGGCTTGGTGCACGCCACGGCCCGGCCGGCCGCGGCGAGGGCGAGCACCGCGTCCCGGTGGAGGTGGTTGGGCACCGAGACCATGACGAGGTCCACGTCGGGATCGGAGCACAGCTCCTCGATCGTGGCCACGGGCCGGCAGCCGAAGCGGTCGGCGTACGCCTCGCGGCGGGATTCGTCGGCGTCGCAGGCGGCCACCAGCTCCGCGTCGCGGACGTACCGCAGGCCGCTGGCGTGGAACTCCCCGATGAACCCGCAGCCGAGCATCCCGATGCGGACCGGCCTGCCCATCAGTACGAGCCCCCGCCGTCCGCCGCCTGGGGTGCGGCTGGAGCGACGCCGCGCTTGCGGGCGCGGAAGTCGAGGATGATCGTCTCGGTGGCCGTGGCGCCGATGCGGGTCACGCCGAGCTCCATCACCGCCAGCAGCGCGTCGAGGGAGCGGACGCCGCCAGCCGCCTTGATCCGGATGTGCGCCGACGTGTTCTTGCGCATCAGGCGAAGGTCGTCGTGGGTGGCGCCCGAGGGCGCGAAGCCGGTGCTGGTCTTGACGAAGTCCGCGCCGGCGGCCTCGGACAGGCGGCAGGCCCGGACCTTCTCCTCGTCGGTCAGGTAGGCGTTCTCGAAGATCACCTTGACGATCGCGCCAGCTGCATGGGCCTCGTCGACGACAGCAGCGATGTCCGCCTGGACGTCGGCGTCCCGGCCCGACTTGAGGGCGGCGATCTGGAGCACCATGTCGAGCTCGGTTGCCCCGTCCGCGAGTGCCTGGCGCGCCTCGGCGACCTTCACCGCCGTCAGGTGGTTCCCGTGCGGGAACCCGACGGTGCACCCCACCGCGACGTCCGTGCCCGCGAGCAGGGCCACCGCGCGGCGGATGTCCGCGGGCCGGCAGCAGACCGACGCCACGTCGTACTTCGCGGCGAGGGCACAGCCCTGCTCGATCTGGCGGTCGTCCAGCTCGGGCCGCAGCAGGCTGTGGTCGATGGTCTTGGCGATGTCGCGTTCCGACAGGGTGGCGATGTCGAGGGTCATGTCACTCCGGGCTGGTCGCGTTGCGGCGGCGGGACGAGCCGGTCGCGGTGCAGTGTCCTCGATAATCGATGATGGATGCTACGGGCGGCCGACATCCAGCGTCAACCCTCGCGGAAGGGCCATCCGTCCGACTCAATGGCAGTAGGGCCGCAGGACGTCGCGGGCGATCAGGAACCCCTGCTTCACCTTGGCGTCGGTCCCCTCGAAACGCCGGTCCTCGTGCTCGATGATGCAGTCGCCCTCGTACCCGGCCCGATACAGCTCCCCATGGACGACTCCCCAGTCGACCTCGCCCAGGCCCGGGATCCGCGGGACCTGCCAGCCCATGCCCATCGAGAACACGCCGCGCTCGTAGAGCCCGTCGCGGTCGATCATCAGGTCCTTGGCCTGGTAGTGGAGGACGTGCTTCCCGAACTCCTTGAGGAATCGCTGCGTGTCGATCATCTGGAGGATCAGGTGGCTCGGGTCGAAGTTGAGCCCGATCGTGTCGCCCCACTGCTCCAGGATCCGGCGCCACATCCGGGGCGTCGTGGCGATGTTGTGCCCGCCCGGCCACTCGTCGTAGCTGAACAGCATCGGGCAGTTCTCGAGCGTGAGCATCCGCCCGTGGTCCTGCGCGTACTTGACGATGTCCGGCCAGACGCGCAGGGCCTCCTCCCAGTTCTGGTCCTGGTTCTTGGCGCCGTCGCCGCCCATGAACGTGTTCACGAGCGGCACGTCCATCAGCTCGGCCGCATCGATGACCTTCCGGAGGTGGGCGATCACGGACGCCCGGTGCTCGAGGTCGGGGTGCAGCGGGTTCGGGTAGAAGCCCAGCCCGGAGATGGCGAGCCCCTTGGCGTCCAGCTCCGCCCGGATGTCCCTCGCCTGGCTCGCCGACAGGCCGGCGACGTCGATGTGGCTCGTGCCGGCGTAGCGGCGGGTGGGCCCCTCGCTCCTCGGCCAGCAGGCGATCTCGAGGACCTCGAAGCCCTCCGACGCGGCCCAGTCGGCCACGTCCATCAGGGGGGTCTCCGGGAACGGCGCGGTCAGGAAGCCTAGCTTCATCGCTGCTCCTCCGAAACACGAACGGGTCGGACGACTGGTCGGCTGGCTCGACTGGTGGACCGGCAGGGCGTCGTGCTCACCTGACGACCTCCGCCCAGCGCCCGTTCCGGGCACTCTCGAGGACGGCGTCGCCGATGGCCATCTCCTCGTGCCCGGCCGCGAAGGTGGCATACCGCGGCGCCTCGGACGGACGGCCGGCGAGGACGTCCGCGTACACGGCCCTGAACGCGGCGCCGAAGGTGTCGGCGAAACCCTCGACGTGCCCGCCCGGCAGGCGGGCGGCGGCGGCGCCCTCCGCGTGCATCAGGGCGGGGTTGCGGAGCAGCTGCTCGTTGGGCCGGTCGCGGTGGCCGATCCACAACGAGTCAGGCTGCTCCGAATCCCACCCGACGGCGGAGGAGGAGCCGTCGATCTGGTAGGCGAGGCTGTTCTTGCGCCCCGGGGACACCTGGCTGATGCTGACGGCCCCTCGGGCGCCGCCCTCGTAGCGCAGGAGGATCGATGCGGTGTCCTCGGTGCGGATCTCCACCGGCACGGTCTCGGCCGCGCGCTCGGTGGAGAAGGTGGCCACCGGCCCGGCCGGCTTGCGCCGGACCGGGATGAAGGTCGTGAGGTCTGCCATCACGGCCGCCACTCGGAGCCCGGTCAGGAAACTCGTGAGGTCCAGCCAGTGGCTGCCGATGTCGCCGACCGCACGCAGCGCCCCGCCCTGGTCCGCCTCCAGGCGCCAGTTCCAGTCGGTGTCGAAGAGCAGCCAGTCCTGGAAGTAGCGGCCGGTCACGAGCCGGACGTCGCCCAGCTCCCCTGCCTCGACCATCGCCGCCACGTGCTGGCTGAGCGGGTACCACCGGATGTTGAAGTTGACCGCGTTGACGCGCCCCGTGCGCGCGGCCAGGCCCACCAGCTCGCGCGACTCGGCGGAGGTGAGCGCGAGCGGCTTCTCGCAGACGACGTGGCGGCCCGCGGCCAGGATCTCCCTGACCTGCGGGTAGTGGAGCTCGTTGGGCGAGGTGACGTGCACCACCTGCACCGCGCCGTCGGCCAGCACCTCGTCCAGCGATGCGTAGGCGCGGGGGAGGCCGAGCTCCGCGGCCCGCCGGCTGCCCAGCTCGGGAGACGCCTCCAGCAGCCCGGCGACGCGGACGCCGATGCGCCGGAGCGCCTCGATGTGCACGGTCCCGATGAAGCCGCTGCCGATGACGGCGGCGCCGATGTCCGAGCGACGCTCCATGGGGCCGCTCCTCCTCAAAGCGATCCGGATGACGTGTCGATCTGGCCCTCGTTGGTTCGACCAGTCTATACGGGTCTGACGACCCGAGAAGGGCGATTCGGCCTGCCTCGGACAGGGCCAGATTGGACTTGCCGTGCGTAGATCTGTGAGTTCCGCTGCACGATGCGGCTCTGGGAAGGTTGTACCGATCCGTCAGGTCTGGGCTTTTCGACCTCCGTCGACGCTACTTCGGCGGATCATCAACAAAAGGTCGGACCGCGAAATGTGCCGAGCAGACCCACGTCGGGCGGGGTCGTTATGATCGGAGCGTGGACGCCGTGTCGGGACATCCAGGCGCGTTGCCGGACGAATCCCTGGACGCCCTCGTGGCGGTGCTCGACGAGATCCGCTTGGGGCGGTCGCGCTCGCGGGCCGAGCTCGTGGCACGGACGGGGCTGTCTCGAAGCGTCGTGGCCCAGCGCGTCTCCGAGCTGATCGAACGCGGCCTGGCCGTGGAGGGCGACCCGGGCCCGAGCACCGGCGGCCGACCTCCGCGGCAGCTGTCATTCCAGGCGCATGCCGGACACCTTCTCGTCGCGGATCTTGGCGCGACGTCGATCGACGTGGCCGTCACCACTCTGGACGGCCGGATCCTCGCCCACATCGACGAGGCGGCGGACATCGCCGCTGGACCGGATGCGGTCCTCGACCGCGTGTCCGAGCTGTTCGAGCGACTGGAGTCGGGGGTCCGCGGCCTCACCGGCCGTGCGTGGGCGATCGGGATCGGCGTGCCGGGCCCGGTGGAGTTCGAGACGGGCCGTCCGATCTCGCCCCCCATCATGCCGGGCTGGGACGGCTACCCGATCCGGGAACGCTTCGCCCGCCACGGCGCACCCGTCTGGGTCGACAACGACGTCAACATCCTGGCGCTCGGAGAGTGGCGCTCGGGGATCGCCGCGGGTCACGACAGCGTGGTGGTCGTCAAGGTGGGCACCGGGATCGGTGCCGGGATCATCTCGGACGGGCGGCTGCACCGCGGGGCGCAGGGGGCAGCGGGCGATGTCGGCCACATCCAGGTGGCCGGTGCCCGGGCGGTCGTCTGCCGCTGCGGCAACATCGGCTGCCTCGAGGCGCTCGCCGGCGGCGCGGCGCTCGCCCGTGACGGCGACGAGGCCGCGCGCAGCGGCCGGAGTCCACGCCTCGCCGCGTCGCTGAACGGCGGCCGGCCAGTGAGCGCAGAGGACGTCGCGATCGCCGCCTCGTTCGGCGATCCGGTGGCCATGGAGCTGCTCCAGAGCGCTGGCCGGCAGATCGGGGCCATGCTGGCGGGCGTCGTGAACTTCTTCAATCCCTCGCTGATCGTCATCGGGGGCGGCGTGGCCCGGAGCGGCGATGCACTGCTTGCGGCGATCCGCGAGACCGTCTACCGGAGGTCGCTCCCGCTGGCGACCCGCGACCTGCTCATCCAGCGGTCGTCGCTCGGGGCGCTGGCCGGGGTCATGGGCGCCGCGGCGATGGTCGCGGACGAGCTGTTCGGGCGCGACGGCCTTGGGCGCTGGGTCGCAGACGGCGTCCCGGCTGCCGACATGGTCGAGGAGCGCCCGGCGTCCTAGCCGCGAGTTCTCATGCGCCGGGGGGTTCCTGACCGTGAGCTGGGCCCGGCGTCCTAGCCGCGAGCTCTCACGCGCCGGCGACGATCCGGTCGACGTAGTCGCCGCCCGGCTCCTTGAGGATCATCTTGACGCGGCCGTCCGGGAGCACCTCCCGCTTGATCACAGTGCTCCCCTCGAAGGTCTCGCCGTGCGCGGTGATCCTGGGCGTCGTGCCACCCCTCCACTCGAACAGGTCCACCGGCTCCCACGCGCCGGACGCCGCGGATCGGTACGCGGCATCCATGACCGCGTTGACCACGTAGCCGTCGTAGAAGGTCTCGCGCGGGGTGCCGTGCCCGTCGATCGCGTTGAACATGTCGGTGAACATGTCCACGTAGCCGAGCTCCGACACCTCGTCGCCAACGGGGAAGAGCCAGCCGGCGGCGGTCTCCGCCTTCTCGGCCACGTATCCCCCGCTGCCCCCGGCTGTGAACATCTCGTAGCCGGTTCGGAGGAAGTGGTTCAGCCAGATCGTGCCGTGGGTGCCGGCCACCTCGTCGCGCAGGTCCATCCCGCCGCGGAACGTCCAGCTGACCTCGAACTGGCCGATCGCCCCCGACTCGAAGCGGATGAGGGCGATGGCGTTGTCCTCATCGTCGATCGGATGCACCAGGGTGTCCGTGGTGCACATCACCGACACGGGCCGGTTCCCCTTGCCCACGAAGTTGCGGATGATCTCGACGCAGTGGCAGCCGAGGTCGATGATCGCGCCGCCGCCCGTCAGCCGGCCGTCCCAGAACCAGGCGCTGTGCGGTCCGGGGTGCGTCTCGCGCGATCGGACCCAGGTCACGTCGCCCAGGGCGCCGTCCTCCACGGACTTGATCGCCTTGAGCGTCTTCGGCGTGTAGCACAGGTCCTCGAGGTAGCCGGCGAAGACGCCCGCCTCCTCCACCGCCTCCAGCATGCGCCGTGCCTCGGCCGCGTTGCGGCCCAGGGGCTTGGTGCACAGGACCGCCTTCCCAGCGGCCGCGACGGCCTTCACCGTCGCCTCGTGCAGGTGGTTCGGCAGCGCCACCACGACCACGTCGGTCTCGGGATGCCGGATCGCCGCTTCCAGGTCCGTCGTGTGCTCGGGGATCCCCCACCGCTCGCTGAACGCCAGGCCGCGGCCCTCGCTGCGCGAGTACACGGTCCGGACGCGGTCCGCCCCACGCTGTCCGTGCAGCGTCATGGTGTAGAAGTCGCCGATGAGGCCGGTGCCGAGCAGGGTGATCGCGTGGGGCTTCATGTGCGCCTCCCGAGCTTCGGTGCCCGCGAACCGACGGGCGTGTCGCGCGACGAGACGGGTCGACGACGGTCGGCCGGGATTCTAGGCCGGGTCGACGGGCGCGCGAGGGGCGCCGCGGCGCCCAGGCCTTGACCCGGCCCACGGCCGCGGCCACTGCCCCGGCACGGTCGGCTAGCAGATCCTGGGCAGCTGCTCCCCGACAAGCATGTCCACGATCCGCTCGCTGCCGACGAGCGTGCGAATCGTCACCATGCCCGGGTGGTCGGCGACCACCTCGCCGATCCGGCATGCGTCGGCGCCCTCGGGCATGGCGCGCATCGCCGCCAGCACGGCGTCGGCCGAACCCGCCGGTAGCACGGCGACCAGCTTGCCCTCGTTCGCCACGTGGAGCGGGTCCAGCCCCAGGAGCTCGCAGGCGGCCCGGACCGGACCCGGGATCGGGATCGCGGGCTCGTCGAGCACCATGCCAACCCCGGACGCCTGGGCGATCTCGTTGAGCGCCGACGAGAGGCCGCCGCGAGTCGGGTCCCGCAGCACGTGCACGTCCGGCTCCACCGCCGTGATGGCCGCGACGAGGCCGGCGAGCGGCTGCGTGTCGGAGGCGATCTCCACCTCGAACTCGAGCCCCTCGCGGACGCTCATCACCGCAACCCCGTGGAGGCCGATGGGGCCGGAGAGGATGACCGCGTCCCCCGGCGCCGCGCGGTCGGCCGCCGGGGCCACGCCGTCGCGAACCAGGCCGATGCCGGAGGTGTTGACGAACAGCCTGTCGGCGGCGCCGCGCCCGACCACCTTGGTGTCGCCGGTGACGATCCGCGCCCCGGCGCGCTGGGCCGCTGCCGCCGCCGACACCGTCACCGCGCGCAGCTCCTCGAGCGGGAGCCCCTCCTCCACGACGTACGCGAGGCTGATGGCAACCGGCGCGGCGCCCATCATGGCGAGGTCGTTGACCGTGCCGTTGACCGCCAGCTCGCCGATGTCACCGCCCGGGAACCGTATGGGCGAGACGACGAAGGAGTCGGTCGTGAACGCGAGTCGTGCGCCGCCCAGCTCGACCACCGCCGCGTCGTTGAGCACGCCGCCCGGGGAGGCGGCCGCCAGCGCCGGCGCCAGCAAGTCGCGCATCAGGGCGGCCGACAGCTGCCCGCCGGAGCCATGCCCCAGGATGACGCGCTGGTCCTCGGGGATCGGCGCCGGGCAGAACAGTCCCGCCGCGTCGATCGTGACCCGGGGTTCGCCCTCGGTCGTCATTCGGCAGCCTCCGCGGACGCCACCCTGACCAGCGGGAGCGGTCGGCTGAACCCAGCGCCGGCACTGGGCCCACGTCCGGCGGAGAAGAACGCGGCGCAGGTGCCCTCAGAGCTCACCATCGGCGCGCCGAGCGGCCTCTGGGGCGTGCACAGGGTGCCGTAGGCCGTGCAGTCGAGCGGGATCTTCTCGCCGGTCAGGATGGCGCCTGCGATGCAGGCCGGGTGCTCGCTGGTTCGGATGTCGCCGACGTCGAACTTCTGCTCCGCGTCGAAGCGCGCGTACTCCGGGCGGAGACGGTACCCGGACATCGGGATCTCGCCCACGCCGCGCCACTTGCGCGGCCCGACCTCGAACACCTTCATGACCTGCCGCTGCGCGAGCGGCACGCCCTCGCGGGTCACAGCGCGCGAGTACTGGTTCTCCACCTCGTGCCGTCCCTCCTCGAGCTGGCGGACCGCCATGTAGATGCCCTCGAGGAGGTCCAGCGGCTCGAAGCCGGTCACCACGATGGGCACGCTGTAGCGCTCGGCGATCGGCTCGTACTCAGTCCAGCCCATGACCGCGCAGACGTGGCCCGCGGCGAGGAAGGCCTGGACCCGGTTGGAGGGCGAATCGAGCAGCGCTGTCATCGCGGGCGGCACCAGCACGTGCGACACCAGCACGCTGTAGTTGTCGACCCTCCTGCGGGCGGCCTCGGCCACCGACATCGCGTTGGCCGGCGCCGTGGTCTCGAAGCCGACGGCGAAGAACACGACCTGCTTGGCGGGGTTGGCGAGCGCAATCCTCACCGCGTCGAGCGGGCTGTACACGATCCGCACGTCGGCGCCCCGAGCCTTGAGGGCGAGGAGGTCCGTGGTGGAGCCGGGGACGCGGAGCATGTCGCCGAAGCTCGTGAAGATGACGTCGGGGCGGGCAGCGATGGCAAGCGCCTTGTCGACCTGCTCGAGGGGCGTCACGCAGACGGGGCAGCCGGGCCCGTGGATCATCCGGACGCCCTCGGGCAGTGCCTCGTCGATCCCCTGCTTCACGATCGTGTGGGTCTGGCCGCCGCAGACCTCCATGAGGGTCCACGGCCGCGTCGCGATGCGGTGGATCTCGGCCAGCAGCTTCTTGGCGAGCACCGGGTCGCGGTACTCGTCGAGGTACTTCACGACCCCGGACCCGCGAGCCGCGACGCCGGCTGGGCCGGGGTGGGCGCCACGGTCGAGGGGTCGTCGTCGCTGACCACGCGCGGCTCGTCCATGCCCGGCGACAGCGTCATCAGCTCGGGCTCAATCACGCCCATCTCGTCGAGGATCTGGAGGGTCTTGATGGCCTCCGCCTCGTCCACCTTGGAGATCGCGAACCCGACGTGGACGATCACGTAGTCGCCCACGTGGACGTCCGGCAGGTACGCGAGGCAGGCGTCCTTGCGCACGCCGCCGAAGTCCACCCTGCCCATGGCCAGCCCGACCTCGTCTCGGATCTCCGTGATCCGTCCAGGGATCCCAAGGCACATCGCGTTCAGCCCTCCTGGCCCGGCACGTCCGCGGCCCCGGCCGCGAGCCTCGCCGCGGCGACCGCGGCCTGACCGTAGCTCACCCCGCCGTCGTTCACCGGGACCCGGCGGTTGATGTGCGGCTCGAAGCCATCCGATTGCAGGACGCGCAGGAGCGTCGACGCAAGGCGGCGGTTCTGGAACACGCCGCCCGAGAGGCACACGGTCCGCACGCCGGTCTGCCCTCTCGACGCAGCGAGCAGCTCGCGGGTCAACTCGGCGATGGTGGCCTGGAACCGGGCGGCCAGGATCCCCGGCGCCGATCCCGACTCGAGCATCGCGGCCAGCGTGGGTCGGGGGTCGTAGACCAGCAGGCCGTCGCTGCGGCGGAGGAGGTAGGGCAGCGGGTCGGCGCGGCGCTCACCGGCGGCGAGCTCGAGTTCGATCGCCGCCTGAGCCTCGTACTCGGCCACATCCCGAATGCCCAGCAGCGCGGCTGCGGCGTCGAACAGGCGCCCGGCCGATGAGGCGATGGGGGCGTTGAGCCGGCGGGCGATCTGCGTCCGGACGAGGGCCGTCTCGCGCGGGTCGAGCCGGGAGAGGAAGCGCGCCGCTGCCTCGTCCGCCGCGTCGAGCCCGGCCGGCCCGTCGTCGAACGGCTCGGCTCCGAACAGGTATCCGAGCGCCATCCGGTAGGGTCGCTTGACCGCGAGTGCCCCGCCGGGAAGCGGGGCCCGGGCGAAGCGCGCGAGGCGCCGGTAGCCGCGCAGGTCCGCGAGGAGCAGCTCCCCTCCCCAGAGCGTGCCGTCGTCGCCCATGCCCAGGCCGTCATAGGCGACGCCGAGGAACTTCTCGGTGATCCCGTGCTCGGCGGCGCACGCGGCGACATGCGCGTGATGGTGCTGGACGCTGATCCGCCTGTCCGCCGGGAACCGCGCCACCGCGTACTTGGTCGAGAGGTACTCAGGGTGGAGGTCGTGGACGACCACCTCCGGCTCCAGGGCCAGCAGCCGCGAGAGGTGGGCGAGGCCGTCGGTGAACGCCCGGTGCGTGGCGAGGTCCTCAAGATCACCGTTGTGCGGTGCGACATGCGCCCGGGCGCCCCGACCGAGCGTGAACGTGTGCTTGAGCTCGGCCCCCACGGCGAGCAGCGGCACCGGCGTGGGGATCGGCAGCGGCACTGGCTCCGGGGCGTACCCGCGGGCCCGCCGCACGACGCTCTCGCGCCCGGCGATGACTCGCGTGACCGAGTCGTCATAGCGGGCGCGGATCTCGCGGTCGTGGGCGAGGAAGCCGTCCGCGAGGCCGGCGAGGCGGCCCAGCGCGTCGCCGTCATCGGTGGCGAGCGGCTCATCGGCGAGATTGCCCGAGGTCAGCACGAGCGGCCGGTCGAGATGGGCCAGCAGCAGGTGGTGGAGCGGCGTGTACGGGAGGAAGACGCCCAGGCGGCGGTTCCCCGCGGCGACGGAGCGGGCGACCCCGTGTCGGGACGGGCCGGTCGCCTCGAGCAGCACGATGGGCCGCGCCGGGCCCGTCAGCAGCTGGCGCTCGAGCGCGCCGACGCGGCACAGGGCTTCGGCCGCATCGAGGTCACGGACCATCACCGCGAACGGTTTCGCCCAGCGGCGCTTGCGGTCGCGGAGGCGGCGGACCGCCGTCTCGTCGGTGGCGTCGCACGCGAGATGGTAGCCGCCCAGGCCCTTGACGGCCACGATCTGCCCTGAGCAGAGCGCGCCGATCGCCGCCGTCAGCGCCGCCTCCGCGGTGGCCGACGCCGACGGCGCGCCCGTCATCCGCCACGTGAGCTGCGGGCCGCAGGCGGGGCAGGCCACGGGCTCGGCGTGGAAGCGCCGGTCGGCCGGGTCGCGGTACTCGCGCTCGCAGTCTTCGCAGAGCCGGAATGGCCGCATCGTCGTCTGCGACCGGTCGTACGGGAGCTCGTCGATGATGGTTGCCCGCGGACCGCAGTCCGTGCAGTTGGTGAATGGGTAGCGGTACCGGCGGTCGGTCGGGTCGAACAGCTCGGACAGGCAGTCGTCGCAGGTGGCGATGTCCGGCGGGAACAGCCGGTCGAGGGCCGTCGCAGAGACGCTCTCGTCGATCTCGAAGACGACGGGGAGCTGTGCGGCCGCGCCCGGGTCCAGAGGCAGAACGGTGACGTGCTCCACGCGGGCGCGTGGCGGGGCCTCTGTGCGGAGGCGCCGCGCGAGGGCGTCGAGGGCGGCGGGCGTCCCGGCCACCTCGACCTCCACGCGGCCCGCGGCGTTCCGCACGCGTCCGGCGAGCGCCAGTTCCGTGGCGAGACGCCACACGAAGGGGCGGAAGCCGACACCCTGGACGACACCCTCGACGAGCACGGTTCGGGCCGCATGGTCGGGGTCTGCGGCCGGGACGCGCGCGTCCGACTCGACGGTTGCAGCCATGTGGCCAGCGTCGCGTCGGGGCGGCATGGCCAGATGTGCCGAACGGCCCGAAACGCCGTCTGGTCGTTG
This sequence comes from Candidatus Limnocylindrales bacterium, assembly GCA_046704485.1. Lineage (GTDB taxonomy): Bacteria > Chloroflexota > Limnocylindria > Limnocylindrales > CSP1-4 > CAIXZV01. The sequence continues at coordinate 15,527 of JBJKRU010000130.1, forward strand.
CCCAGTCACGTCGCCCATTGTGGCCGGCACCTGCGTGCCGAACGGCGCTCAGAGGCTGGCACGCCCGCCAGTGGACCAAGGGCGGCCGGTCGCCCGGGGAGAGAGGGCGACCGACCGCCGGGAGCGGCGTCGGGGGGCTGCCGCCTCGGCCAATCCGGTGGTCCGCCGGCGGTCAGGCATCGGCGTGCGGAATGACGGCGAGATTGAACCACGGTGACCTGCGCGCTGCTGGGCGTTTCTGCACATCGGGCCCGACGCGCACCTGTCAGCGCGGTGCCGCCTCAGCCGGGATCGGCGGGAACCAAGTCCGGGCCGGTCCCGTCCGTGGTCGAACGCGGGGCCAAGGCCTCGGTGCGACTGATGCGCTCCCGGTTGACGAGCACGACGTCCCGGCGCGTCGGAGCGGTGTCGGGACCGGCGAAGTGGAACTCCACCTCGGTCATCGGGACGAACCGCATCCACCGGGCGAGGGAGGCGAGCGGCGATGCGCTCGGCGGCCGGTGGAGATTGCCCGTGACCTCGAACGGGCCGACCTGCATCCGCACGCGTTCGGCGATGGTGCGCAGACGGCGGGTGGGATCGCCGCGATGACCCTCGACTTCGATGATGTGGAGCTCGTGGCGCTCGACCTCCAGCTCATCCACCTCGACGCGACGCCCATCATCGAGGGCCTGGAGGGTCGCCCCGAAGAAGGTCAGCAGCTCTGCCTGGTTGACCTGGTCGCTGATGCGCCCGTCGCCGATGCTCACGTCCCCCCGAACGACACAGTCGCCCGACCAGGCGACCAGTTGCTCGCGCATGGCGATCTCCCATCTGCATGCGAGGGCGGGCCGAGGCTCGATCCACGCGCAGCATACGGGGTTCGCGGGTGGCGGGCCAGGTCGACCGGACGGGTCTGACCGCGGCGCCCGCCACACCTCGGCTCGCGCCTCAGGGCATGGCGGCGGCGGCCTGCTGCGCGGACGACTGGTCCGGTGCGGTGATCACGATCACGGCCGCGCCATCGACGCGGACGAAGCTCAGCGCACCCTCGTCGCCGAGGTCGTAGAGCGTCCAGGTCTTGCCGGCGAGCTGGACGGTTGAGGGGGTGACGCCGGGGCCCGAGAGCTGGAACCAGTCGAGCACCATCGCTTCCACCTTCGCCCCGCTGAGGCCCGTGACAGACATCGCGACGACGCTGGTGGTTAGCGTCCCCGTCTGGTCGTAGGACTCGGCGAAGCGGAGGTCGTCGGGCGTCTTGCCCGCCGCGCGGAGTGCCGCGGTCGCGGCACGGCTGCCCGGGTCGTCGGCGAGGATGGCGCTGCCGAGCGCGCTGTCCACGGTCATGGCCACCCCGCCGATGGACGTGGGAAGCAGCTTCTCGAGGTCGGGTGCGTCGTGGGTCAGGCCAGCCACGTCCGACGGCCCGGGGCTGGCCGAACCGGGTGCGGCCGAGGCGCTCGGCGCTGGGCTGCTGATGCTCCCGCCGTCCCCGCCCAGCGCCATGTCGTACGCCGACGCGATGGTCTCGATGTCGGTGGCGGTGGCGCCGCCAGCCGCGGCGAGGTCCACGACGATGTCGCCGCGCTGGAACTCGAGGAAGATCGCGCCGGAGGTGTCTGTCGCCTCGAACCCGCCGTCCGACAGGTCGTTCTTGGTGCTGACGACCTGGCCGTACTGGCGCGCGGCCGCCTCGGCCCGCCCGACGGCGTCGGCCGCCCCCTGCGGGAAGCAGGTCGCGGTCGCCAGGATGGTGGGGGCGCCCGACCCGTCGCCGGGGTCTGGGCCTGCGAAGGTGACGGTGCGACGGTTGGTGTCGAAGGTCGTGCCCCTCGCGGCCCATTGCGCAGGAAGCTCGTTGGCGGCTGGGACGGCGCTCCAGACGGTGTCCTGGCACGAGGCGGCGGACGGGGTGAGGAGTCGCCACGCCGTGAGCCCGAGTGCGACGCCGGCGATCACGATGGCCAGGAGCGCGAGGCGGGTCGCCGTCCGCGTCGTGGACGCCAGCACGGCCCGTTCCTCGGAGGCGCGACGCCGCGGCTGCGGGACCTCGTCCGGAGAGGGGTAGGGTGAGCGCGAGGAGCGCCGGGGAGCCGACATCCCCCTAAGGATGCCTTGACCGACCGGATCGTGGCGCGCGGAACGCGCGGAACCTGCTTGCGCGACGGTTGGCAAGGGGGGCACGCGCGAACGGCGGCCGCCGGAACCGGCCGGTCGGCGCAGCCTCCGGAGCTCCCGGGGATCGGCAGGGGCCCTGCTGCTAGGATCGGCCGATGCCGAGGCTCGCCCCTTGAAACTGCTCGTGATCGCGTGCGACGTCCTCGCGCGGCCGGTCTACCTGTGCGCTGCGCGATCGCCGCACGTCGTTGACCTCCGCCTCTTCGAGCGCGGCCTGCACAACGAGCCGGTCAAACTGCGCGACGTCCTCCAGCGCGAGATCGACGCGGCTGCGCCCGGGTACGACGCGATCGTGCTGGGCTACGGCCTGTGCGGCGGTGCCACGGCAGGGATCGTCGCGCGGACCACGCCAGTGGTGCTGCCGCGGGCCCACGACTGCATCACCCTGTTCCTCGGGACCCGCGAGCGGTATGCCGCCGAGTTCAGCGCCTCGACCACCTATTGGTACGTGAACGACCAGGTCGAGCGAAACCAGGGGTACAACGCCAAGTCGGTCGGCCTGGGCGTGTCGGGCGACAGCGATGACGACATGGAGGCGATCCGCGCCGAGTACGTGGCGAAGTACGGCGAGGACAACGCGGAGTACCTGATGGAGGTCATGGGGGCCTGGAAGGCGCACTACCAGCGTGCGGCCTTCGTCGGGATGGGCGTCGCCGACGAATCGACGTCGGTGGCGTACGCGCACGAGCAGGCGGACCGGCGCGGCTGGGCGTTCGACCAGGTCGAGGGCTCGCTGGTCCTGCTGCGGAAGCTGATCGATGGCGAGTGGGACGGCGACGTGCTGACCCTCCAGCCCGGCGAGCGGCTGGCGATGAGCTGGGACGAGTCGATCGTGAAGGCCGTGCCGGCGGACTGACTGTCCTGACTGACCCGCCGGGCGCGGTTCCGGGGCGCTACCCCTCTCCGCCCAGGCGCCCCGCGCGGAAGGCGGCCATGTACTCGCCGCCATATGGATCGCGGCCGAGCAGCAGGTCGCCCGCCAGACGGTACGCCTCGGAATCGCGCGGCGCCTCGAACACGCGGGCCAGGTCCGACGCCACCGGGTCGACGATCCCGCTGTCGATCCCAGCCTCGGCGGCGAGGTCGATGAACGCGTCGTTGAGGACGCGCCGGGCGGGCATCCCGAAGGACACGTTCGACAGGCCGCCGGTGAGGTGGATCGCCGGGCCGTACGCCTCGCGCAGCCGACGGGCCGCCTCGAGCACCTGGGCAGGGGCATCGGGCTCCACCGCGACCGGCAGGACGAGCGGGTCCACGAAGCAGGCGTTCAGGGGGATCTGCCTGGCCGTCGCGAGCTCGAGGATGGCGACCCCGTTCCGGACGCGGTCGTCTGTCGTCGCGGGCATCCCGCCCGGGCTGCTGCAGGCGAGCACGACCGAGGTGCTGAACGCCCGCGCAATGTCGAGCACCTCAGGACGCTCGAGCGATGCCGAGTTGAGCAGGAGCCGACCGCGAGGCTGGCCCGACGCCCTCGCGCCGGCCTCCATCACGGCCACGTCGGACGAATCGATCGAGACCGGCACCCCGGCCGTCGCCTCCACCGTGGTCACGAGCCAGGTGATCGCCTCCACCCGGGTGTCCGAATCGGGCGCGACCTCATCGGCGTTGAGGTCCAGCCAGTCGGCGCCGGCCGCCTCCTGGCGGGCCGCGAGGGATCGGACGTAGGCCGCCGCCGTCTCGGCCTGCTCGCCTCCGTCGAGGCCCCAGCGGATGGCGCTGGCGACGTGCTTGACCTTGCCGCTCGCGAAGTCCTTGCTCGTCGCGATCGACGGGTGCACGGGGAGGAGGACGCGCTCGCCGCCGTCCTCGAAACCGATCCCCACGCTCCCGTCGGGCAGCTCCACGGCGTGGCGGCCAGCCCGCTTGACGACCCTCCTGGCGTGGATGTACTCGCCGATGACGAGGAACGGCTGGCCGCGCCGGTCAGTCCTCATTGCGGCGCGTCCGGCGCGGGCGGCTCGGCGCGGGGGACATCGGGCGCGGGCGGCTCGGCGCGGGGGACATCGGCAGGGGCGGCGACCGCCGGCTTGGGCTTCGGCGCCGGCGCCTCGACCACCGGCAGCTGCGCCCGGCCGAGGCGCTTGGCGATGTGGTCGCGGTCGAGGAACGCGTTGCCCCACGCCGAGGTCCGCTGGAGGGCGTTGTCCTGGAGCACGGGGGCCCGGTCGAGCATCGCCAGCTCCTCGCCGTACGGCTTGAGCCGCTTGTACGCGTCGGCCCAGATGCAGGTGTGGCCGGGCACCTCGCACAGGCCGTCGTGCGCGCCGCCGCAGGGGCCGTTCCGCTGGTTCTTCTGGCAGTGGCTCTCGGGGCACAGGTACGCGATGTCGGGCAGCGAGCAGTCGCCGCAGTCACGGCAGTCGTACATCGGCACCTTGACGGCCTGCTCGAGGGCGTGGACGGGCTTGTCGAGCTTGTACTGCTCGACCTTCTCGTACACCTTGCCCCACACGCCGAAGCCCGGCGAGCCCGGCTCGAACACGCGCTGGTGGACGATCCGGCTGAACCGGTAGAGCGGGTCCACCTTGCTCCTGGCCACCTTGCGCGCTGCTGGGGTCAAGGATCGCGCGTAGGCCTTCGACGCCTCGCCGGTGGGGAGGCCGTCGGCGTCCCGCTCGAACAGCTGGAACGCAGCGGGCAGGGCCCACGAGACGTCGGGCAGCAGCGCCTTCCAGTCGTCCGCGGGGTGCGAGTCGATCAGCTCGAAGACCTTGGCGAGCTCGCCCGCGTTGCGGTGGCCGGAGATGTAGACGCCCTTGAAGCCCAGGCCCCGGGCCACGATGGCCTGCTTGGCGGCGAACTCGAGATAGAACGCGCGTCCCTTGTCGGCTGCCTTGCCCTGCTCTTCCACGACGGCCAGCAGGTCGTCGGTGACGATGCAGCCGGGCACCTTGCCGGCGTTGAACGCCCGCGCCACGGGCCGCGCGAGGATATAGGCGCTCGCGATCGCGGGGATGCCCAGCCCGTCGCGCCGGATCACCGCCAGCAGCTCCGCGAGCTTGCGGGCGTCGTAGCCCACCTGGGTGATCGCGTAGTCGGCGCCGGTGCGGACCTTGAGCCCGAGCTTGAGGTACTGGGGCACGAGGTCGCGCTCCACGCGCTTGTACGGGTCGATGGCGCAGCCGAGGAGGAACCGGTGGGCGTCGAGGTCGGCCGACGGGTCCGCGGCGACGGCCTTGGCGACCGCATCCTCGCCCAGCCCGTGGTACATGTGGAGCAGCGCCACCGAGTCGATGTCGAAGACGGGGCGCGAGAGGCCCTCGTACCCGCTCTCCGGGTAGTCGCCGGTGAGCGCCAGGACCGAGGTCTGGCCCCGGCTCAGGAGCTCCCAGCCGAGGCTCTGGAGCGCGTTGCGCGAGCGGTCGCGACAGGCGACGTGGACGATCGCGTCGTGGCCCAGCTCCTGGACCTGCTCGCCGAGCATGGACGGCGAGAGCTTGGCGTGGCCGCCCGCGTTGTCGGTGATCGACATGGCGGTGATGCGCGGGTTCCCGGCCAGCTCCTGGGCCGCCTTGAGCTGCGAGGCGCCCATGGCGTCGACGAGCTCGCCGGCCCAGGGGACCAGCTCGACCACCGTGGCAAAGGCGGCGGGGTCGAACAGCGCCCTCCGCAGCGCGCCAGCGCCAGTGGGCTGGATCGCGGGCGAGGCGGGTGCGGCGTCGGCGGGCTTGCGCGAGGGACTCATGTCGACAACCTCAGACAGCGATGGGTTCGAACAGGCAGCCGTCGGTGAACAGGTCGAAGAAGTCGGGCTCCGCCTCCAGTTCAACGTGCTCGATGCGGCGCACGAGGTCGTCGAGGGCGGCCCGTCTGCCGCGCGAGATGAGCAGCGCGCGAGCACCCGCGATGGATGCGTTGCCCGCCCGAATCATGCGCTCCCGCGGCGCATCCACCAAGAGCCCGATCTCGACCGCCGTGCCGATGTCGAGCGCGTTCGCGAATCCACCCGCGAGGTAGACGCGGTCGAGATCCTCGGGCCGCAGGCCGAGGCGCCGCAGCAGCACGCGCTGGCCGACGGCGGTCGCCGCCTTGGCGATCGACAGGTGGCCGACGTCCGCCCGCGAAAACGTGATCCGCGGGTCGTCCACGATCCGGATCTCGGACAGGCCGCGCGTGAACGTCCCGCGGCTGGTCATCCAGTCCGCGCGACGGAGCACCGCGAGGAGGTCCACCAGGCCCGAGCCGCAGATGCCCTCGGGCAGGGCGTCGCCGATGACCTCGATCCGGAAGCGGTTTCCGGCCAGGTGGACCTTCTCGATGGCGCCGTCCGCGCCCGGCATGCCGTAGCGGACGCCGCCGCCCTCGAACGCCGGCCCGGCCGGGCTCGACGCCGCGAGGATGCGATGCCCGTCCGAGGCGATGATCTCGGTGTTGGTCCCGATGTCGACGAGCAGGAACGAGCCGCCCTTCTCCACGGCATCCACCGCCACCAGGTCGGCGGCGGCATCGGCGCCCACGTGGCAGGCGACGAGCGGGCCGGCCACGATGCGCCCCTGCGGGTGCATCAGCAGGCCGAGCTCGTGGGCTCGGCGGGTGATCATCGTGCTCGGCGCCTCGCCGTCGCGCCACGCCGTCTCGGTGACCGATCGGAACGGCAGGCGGCCGATCGGCCCGATGTCGAGGTTGAAGGCGATGTCGCGCATGGTCGGGTTGCCCACGATCACCGCCTCGACGAGCTGCTTGCGCGTGAGGCCCATCTCGGCGCACAGACGCTTGAGCTCGTGGTTGAGCGCTCGGCGGAGCGCGAGGCGCAACTCGCCAGGCACCTCGGCCTCGTACGTGATGCGGGTCATCACGTCGCTGCCGCCGAAGCGCTGGGGGTTCTCGATGGACGCGATGGCCAGGACGGCGCCGGTGCGCAGGTCCACCAACTCCAGGACGACGGTGGTGGTCCCGACGTCGATGGCCACGCCCACCGGCGGGCCGCTGACGGCACCCAGGTCCGTCCCGTCGTCGGCGATGACGTGGCCGTCCACCTCGCGGACCGCCGGGTCGATGTCCGGGTCCGGCCTCTGGTCCTCGGACGCGAGGAGGATCCTGAGGCGGCGGCGCAGGACGCTGAACTCCACGTCCTGCTCGGTCGTCGCGACCCGCGCCTGGCAGGCGAGGCGGAACGATGGCCCGAGGAAGGACTCCTCGTCTGTGCGCGGCGTCAGCTGGCTGCCTCCTGAGCGGACCTCCACGACGCACTCGTGGCAGCGGCCGGTCCTGTTGCACGAGGCCGGCACCACCATCGAGAGCTCGCTGGCGACGTCGAACAGGGACTGGCCGGGCACGAGCGGCCGACGCTCGGACCCGTGGATGAAGTCGGGCATTGCGGAGAGTCTAGTAGGCGCCCGTCCACCCCGGCCAGCCGAGCGGCCCGCGGCGACGGGACCTTCCGCCCTATGCCCTGAGGGCTCCCCAGCCGGACCCTCTCCTAGTCCCGCCCCGTCTCGTGAGGCGCATGTGGTTCAGCGCACCCCCAAGCCCACAGCCTCGCGCAGGGCGCCGTTCCTTGCGGCGGACCAGTCTGCCCGCCACGTCCCGTCGCAGTGGTACGCGTCCCTGGTCGACGGCCTGTGCAAACCGCCACCGGCCCGGCGCCGCTGACGCGCAGCATCGGGCGGCACCCGGGGCCTCACTCGGCCTCGGCCATGGCCCGCTCCGATCGAGTAGCTGATTGACGCCCGCCCGCCCGGCCCTGAGCCGGCGGTGCACCGGAGGAGACAACGACCATGACCGAGGAACTGTTCGCCGCGATGCGTCAAGCCGTCATCGACGGCGACCCGGCGGCGGCGGCCGCGCTGGCCGAGCAGGCGCTGGCGAACGGAGTGCCGCCTCTCGACGCCATCGACAAGGGCTTCGTGCCGGGCCTCACCCATGTCGGCGAGCAGTTCGGCGCCGGTGAGCTCTTCCTGCCCGACATGATGCTCGCGGCCCGCGCGATGCAGAAGGCGGTCGCCGTCCTCGAGCCCGAGATGCAGCGCCAGGCCACAGAGCGCCACGTGCTCGGCCGCGTGGTCTTGGGGACCGTCAAGGGCGATATCCACGAGATCGGCAAGAACCTGGTCGGGATGATGCTCGCCACGAGCGGATTCGAGGTCCACGACCTGGGCGTCGACGTCGCGCCCGATCGCTTCGTCGAGGCCGCCAAGGAGCACGACGCCGACATCGTCGGGGTGTCCGCCCTGCTGACAACCACGATGGCTGGGCAGCGCACGGTCGTCGAGCAGCTCGACGCCGCCGGCCTGCGCCCGAAGTGCCGGGTCATCGTGGGCGGCGCGCCCGCATCGTCCACCTGGGCGGCGGAGATCGGCGCCGACGGCTACAGCGAGGACGCGATCGGGGCGGTCGCCCTGATCCGCCAGCTCGTCGGGGCCTGACCCCAGGCGGCACATTCCAGGGCGCGCCCCGCCCCATGAACACGGCTGCCGGGTCGCCAGCCCGACCCGGCCGGAGGCATACATGAACACAGCATCGGCAGCGGCCGCGGGCGTCCGCCCTCGCCTCGAGGTGCTCTCGCCTGCCGCGGTCCAGCGCATCCACGAGGCCACGCTCCAGGTGATCGAGACCGTGGGCGTGAGGTTCCCGTCCGAGCAGGCGCTCGACATCTGGGCGGCGCACGGGGCGACCGTCGACCGCGCCACGAGCATCGTCAAGGTGCCAGCCCACGTCATCGAGGCCGCCCTGCGGACGGCCCCACCCGCGTACACGCTCGCGGCGCGCAACCCGGCCCAGGACCTGCCGCTCGACGGCCAGCATGTGCACGTCGCCACCGACGGCTGCGGCATCGAGGTCCTCGACCCGTGGACGCTGGAGGTCCGCCGCTCGACGCTCGGCGACGTCGGGGACATCGCCCGTGTGGCCGACGCGCTCGACCAGGTGGACTTCCACTGGGTCGCCGTCTCGGCGCAGGACACGGACCCGGCGACGCGCACCCACGAGGAGCTGCTCGCCGTCTGGCGCAACTCGACCAAGCACGTCCAGACGGAGACCGTGGTCACAGCCCCCGACGCGCGCACGGCGATCGAGATGGCCGCGGTGGTGGCAGGCGGTCGCGATGCCCTTCGCCATCGGCCGGTGCTCTCGCTCATGCAGTGCACCATCAGCCCGCTCGCCCATGACGGAGGTCCGATCTAGGCGTCGCTCGTGGCGGCCGAGGCGGGTGTGCCTGTGGGGTTCATGACGATGGCGTCGTGCGCATTCAGCGGTCCGGCGACCATCGCCGGGTCCCTGGTCGTGGGCAACGCCGAGGTCGTGAGCGCCATGGCCCTGATGCAGCTGGCGCATCCCGGCTCGCCGGTGTACTACGCGGCGGCGCAGACGGCGATGGACCTGCGCACCGGCGCATACACGGGCGGCGGCCCGGAGGACTTCCTCTTCGGCGCGGCCACGAATGCACTCGCCGACTTCTACAACGTGCCGCTCTCCATGGGCGCCTTCGCGACCGGCGACAAGACGTCGGGCTGGCAGGCCGGGGTCGAGAACGGGCTGTCCGCGTTCATGGCGTCGGTCGTCGGCTCCGACATGCTCCTCGGCGTCGGGCTCCTCCATGGGTCGCGGATCTGGTCGTTCGAGCAGATGATCCTCGACGCCGAGATCGCGTCCATCGTGGAGGCGATGCTCCGGGGCATCCCCTTCGACGACGAGGCGCTGGCACTCGAGGCCATCGCCGAGGTGGGCCCCGGCGGCGAGTACCTCACGCTGCCGCACACGCGTAAGGCGATGCGCGGGCTCTGGAAGGCCACGTACATGGACCGCCGCACGTACGGCCAGTGGCACGACGACCCGGACAAGCTCCACCGCGAGGCGCTGGAGAAGGCACGCACGCTGATCAAGAACCACCAGCCCGAGCCACTCGATCCCGCGGTGGATGCCGAGCTGGTGGGGCTCATCGAACGGCATCGGGCGTCGGCTGCGGTCGGCGTGGGCTGACCGCTCCCGAGCGGCGGGACCATCCGTCCCGCCGCGCCGTCCCGCAGCACCCCCGCTGCTCCTCCCGGCCCGCTGCCGGCGCATCACCACACCGCTTCTGGAGACCCACATGCGACCCCGCTTCGAGCTCCTCGAGCCTGCCCTGATCGATCGCGTTGTTGACGAGGCGCTGGCCCTGCTGTCGAGACCCGGCATCAAGGTCGAGGAGCCCGAGGCGATCCGCCTGCTCGTGGGGGCGGGTGCCACCGCCGACGGCCCGCGCGTCTCCATCCCGGAGGCGATGGTCCGACGGGCGCTCGACACCGTGCCCCACGCGTTCGACCTCTACACGCGCGGCGGCGAGCCGGCGGTCCGCTACGGCTCTGGCGCCGTCCACTTCGACCCCGGGTCGTCGGGCGTGGCGTACCTGGACCCCGCGACCCTCGAGGCCAGGCAGTCCATGGCTGCCGACCTGGCGCGGCTCATCCGCGTTGCCGACGCACTCCCCGCCTACGACGCGGTCTCCACGGCGATCGTGTGCCACGACGTGCCGACCGAGGTCGGCGACCTGTACCGGCTGTTCGTGTGCCTGGCCAACTCGGACAAGCCAGTCGTCACGGGCGCGTTCACCCCCCGGGGCTCGGGGGTCATGGTGGATCTCCTGGCGCTCGACGCGGGCGGGCGGGCGGCGCTGGCGGACCGGCCTCGGGCCGTGTTCGACGTCTGCCCGTCGCCGCCGCTCACCTGGTCCGAGTTCGCCTGCCGGAACATCATGGACCTCGGGCGCGCCGGGGTGCCCGCTGAGATGGTCTCGATGCCCCTCGCGGGCGTGGCCGCGCCGGTGACGCTGATCGGAGCGGTCACCCAGCATGCGGCTGAGTGCCTGGCGGGCATCGTGCTGCACCAGCTGGCGGCTCCTGGCGCGCCGATCGTATGGGGAGGCGCACCCGCGATCGTGGACATGCGAACGGGCGCCACGCCGATGGGCGCGATCGAGACGGCGATGATCGACGGCGGGTATGCCGCGGTGGGACATCGCCTTGGCCTGCCGACGCACGCCTACATGGGCGCCACGGATTCCAAGATCGTGGACGCGCAGGCTGGCCTCGAGACCGGGATGACGGCGCTCGTCGGAGCGCTGGCGGGCGTGGACCTCATCTCGGGCCCCGGCATGCTGGACTTCCTGCTCGCACAGTCGGCCGAGAAGCTGGTCGTGGACGCCGAGGCGATCGGCATGGCGCAGCGGCTGCTCCGCGGGATCGGGACGCCGACCGAGACGCTGGCGACGTCAGCCTTCGAGGCGGCCGGTCCGGAGGGGCGGTTCCTCGAGCTGCCCGAGACGCGGAAGCTGTTCAAGGCCGAGCAGTTCCTCCCGTCGAAGGTGCTCGACCGGCAGTCGCGCCGGGCCTGGCTCGACGCCGGCGGCGAGGACGCCTTCGGGCGGGCCCGCGGGCGGGTCGAGGAGATCCTGGCAACGCACCCGCTGCCGGCCGTGGATCCAGAGGTCGCGGCGGGCCTGGCCGCCCGCGTGCGAGAGGCGGGGGCTCCGTTCGGGCTGGGAGGCGCGCTGCCGGGGCTCCCCGAGGGGTTCGGCGGCAGGTGAACATCGGGGAGCCGCTTCCCCGCCTCGCCGCTACCCCATCTCGCCACGGTGACCCACGGTCACCAAAGAGGCGTCTGCCCGACCGCTGTCTACAACGCCTGCGTCAACGCTGCGTCGCCCTCATCCCTCAGGCGCCGTGATCGGTGACCCAATGTCACCACTGGGGACTCATGGTGACCGGCGGTCGCCAGCGCATGCCAGCCGTCCTGGCTGCGGCCGCCAGCGCATGCCAGCCCTCCTGGCTGCCGCCGCCAGCGCATGCCAGCCGTCCTGGCTGCGGTCGCCGTCCCTGCAACTCTGGTGACTCGGAGTCACCGGATCGGCTGCTGGGCTGGTCGGAAGCGGTGCATAAGGGCGCGATGGGCGGGTCGTGCTTGGATGCGTCATGGCCGACACGTTGATCCTTCGGGCGGCGCGAGAGCGGCGGCGGCACCTCGTCCGCAACCTGAGCGACGAGCTCCGGCGGGCCCGCCTCGATCGCGGCGTGTCGCAGCGAGCGCTGTCCGCCGCGGCCGGGATCGACCATGCGCTCCTCTCGCGAATCGAGGCAGGCGACAGCACGCCGACCCTCGCCACGCTGACCGCACTCGCCACGGCACTCGGGCTCGAACCGAGCATCAAGCTCTTCCCGGCCAGGGGACCGCGCATCCACGATCGCGTATCTGCGCCCATCACCGACGCCCTGCTGTCGATCGCGCAACCCCGATGGGCGCCGAGGCTGGAGGTCGGCGTAACGAGGCCCGATCGCGGCGTCATCGATGTCGTCCTGACGAGCCGGGACGACATCGTGGCCACCGAGGTCCTGGGGCAGCTGCGACGCGTGGAGCAGCAACTCCGGTGGGCCGGCCAGAAGGCGGACAGCCTGCCGTCGGCAACCGGATGGCCATGGGGGGCCGAACGACCCTGCATCTCACGGCTGCTGGTCCTGCGCTCGACCGCAGACACGCGCGCCCTTGCCCGCGGCCTCCCGGAGTTGTTTCGTGCTGCCTATCCCGTCCCTGAACCGGCCGCGTTCCAGGCGCTCACCACCGAGCGGGTGCCGTGGCCCGGCCATGCCCTTCTATGGGCTGAGGTGAGTGGCGCCAACGCGAGGATCCTCGACGGCGCGCCAAGGGCCTCGGGCCGCTGACGGCGTGGCCGCGGAGCGCGGGCCGCCTGACGCGGTGGCCGCGCAGCACCGGACGCTAGCGCCCCTCGAATCGTGGCGGCCGCTTCTCGACGAACGCCCGGAACCCCTCGCGGCGGTCGGCTGAACGAACCACGACGTCGTACATCGCGTCCTCGGCGGCCTGGCCGTGGCGGAGGGAGCCGGCGGCGGCTCGAATGGCCCGCTTCGCCTCGCGAAGCCCGAGTGGCGCGGCGGCGGCCAAGTCAGCCGCGACGGCCATCGCGCCCTCGAATGCCCTCCCCGGCTCGGTCACCCGCGCGACTATCCCCCACGACGCGGCCTCATCGCCCGAGAGCCGCCGACCGGTCAGGATCAGGTCGCGTGCCCGCGGCGCGCCCACCGCCCACGTGAGCAGTCGTGCGGCGCCCCCGCCGGGGAAGATCCCCACCCGTGTCTCGGGCAGGCCGAAGACAGCGTCACGCGAGGCGACGATCAGGTCGCAGGCGAGCGCGAGCTCGAACCCACCGGCCAGGCAGAACCCCTCGACAGCCGCGATCGCCGGCACGGGCAGCTCGGTGAGCGTCGTCATGAGCGCCACGATCCGCCCGTGCTGATCGGCCGGCTGCGCGTCGGAGAAGCCGGCCCGCTCACGCAGGTCCATGCCAGCCGAGAACGCCGCATCGCCCGCGCCGCGAAGCACCACGACGCGCACGCTCGGATCATCACCCGCCGTCCGCACCGCCGCGTACAGCGCGTCGAGCAGCTCGTCGTTGATCGCGTTGCGGACATCCGGCCGGTTCAGCTTGAGCACAACCACGCCGTCCGGCGCCTGCGCGCGATCTACGTGGAGGACGGTGGCCGCCTGCATGTCGCGACCGTAGCGCAGCCAGCGCCGCCGCGCGAGCAGGCGGGGCTCGCGCGTCTCGGCCATGATCGCCGGGACGGCGCGGAATGCCCCAACCGGCGATCCGCCTCCGGCAATCGATTCGGGCACGTGCATTCGTCAAGCGTGTTGCAGGGTCCTGTGGGCAAACCCGCAGGGGCGAGGAGTGGAAGCCGACGCGGGTGGAGATCGACGAGGCGACGTTCGTGGAACTGATCATCGGGCGGCTCGATGAGGCGAACCGGGTGGCGACCTGGATCCTCGGCGATGCCGCTGCCGGGGAAGACG
>JBJKRU010000131.1:0-4365 GCA_046704485.1 Candidatus Limnocylindrales bacterium
GGGGCCAGCGATCGCGCGGCTCGCAACTGCGACGAGCGCGGCCGGCGCTCGGCCCGCCGGTGCCCGGCTCGCAACGGCGACGAGCGCGGCCGGCGCACAGCCCGCCGGCGTCGGCAGCGCGGACGCCGCGACGCGAGACCTCCCCAACCGCGACGAGGCCGCCTGATGCCCACGCTCACCGTCATCCTCTGGCGCGATATCCCCTCCCAGGTGACGGCGGGGGAACGTCGCCAGACCGCCAAGGCCATGCTGCCGATGCGGTTCCAGGCCGCCATCGACAAGGCCGCCACCCGGGCGGGCAAGAAGGACATGGACGAGTACCTCGCCGAGTGGCGCCGCGTCACGCGGCCGTGCGGCGAGGACCTGGACGCGGAAGTGGCCGCGGAGGTCGCCCGGCTCGAGGCCGACTATCCCCGCGCGCGCCTGACCGCGCTCACCGCCAATCGCGGCGTCGAGGCCGTGTCCGTGGACCAAGCAGACCAGCCGACCGCGTCCCCGGCACCAGCCCAGACGGAGGCCCCATGACCCGCACCGTGATCAGCTCGGCGACCCGGGACGTGGTCATTAGCGACGACCGCCCGTTCGTCGTCATCGGCGAGCGGATCAATCCCACGGGGCGCAAGCTGCTCGCCGAGGAGATGCGCAACGTCGACTTCAGCCGCGTGGAGCGCGACGTGCTCGCGCAGGTGGAGGCCGGCGCCCACATGCTCGACGTCAACGCCGGGATCCCGCTCGCCGACGAGCCGTCGATCCTGGCCCACACGGTGAAGCTGGTCCAGTCGCTGACCGACCTGCCGCTGTCGATCGACAGCTCGGTGATGGACGCGCTCGAGGCCGGGCTCTCCGTCTACCAGGGCAAGGCGCTCGTCAACTCGGTCACCGGCGAGGAGGAGCGCCTCGAGCGCGTGCTGCCCCTGGTGCGCAAGTACGGCGCCGCGGTCGTCGCCATCTCGAACGACGACACGGGCATCTCCACCGACCCGGCCGTTCGTTTCGCGGTGGCCAACTAGATCGTCGAGCGCGCCCCCCCCCACCGGATCCCCCGCGAGGACGTGGTGGTGGACCCGCTGGTCATGCCCGTCGGCGCGATGCGCACCGCCGGACGCCAGGTCTTCGCGCTGCTCAACCGCCTCCGAGACGAGCTCAGGGTGAACACGACCTGCGGCGCCAGCAACGTCAGCTTCGGCCTGCCGGCGCGCGAGGGGATCAACGCCGCGTTCCTCTCGATGGCGATCAGCAACGGTCTGACATCCGCCATCACCAACCCGCTGCTCCCCGAGGTCCGCTCGACGATCATGGCCTCGGACGTCCTGATGGGCACCGACGCCGATGCCGCCGCCTGGATCACCGCGCACCGCGACCCGGCCGCCGATGCCGCGCAGGGCCGCGAGCGCCGAGTGAACCGCCGCCGGGCCGGCGCCGCCAGCTGAGGCCCTGCGGACCGTGGCGTCATCCGACGCGCTGCTGATCTTCACGCCCTCGGGCCGGCGGGGGCACTTCCCCGCGGGCACGACCGTGCTCGACGCGGCGCGCCAACTGGGCGTGGACATCGATTCGGTGTGCGGCGGACGCGGCATCTGCGGGCGCTGCCAGGTGGAGCAGAGCCTGGGCGAGTTCCCCAAGCACGGCATCACCTCGGACCCGTCACACCTCTCCCAGCCCGATGCGGTGGAGGCGGACTATGCGGCGCGCAAGGGACTCGCCGCCAAGCGTCGCCTCGCCTGCACCGCGACCCTGCGTGGCGACGCCGTGGTGGACGTGCCCGCCAGCTCGCAGGTCCACCGCCAGGTCGTGCGCAAGGAGCTTGAGGTCCGCCCGTTCGATCTCGACCCGGCCACGCGCCTGTACTACGTCGAGGCGGCCCGGCCGGACCTCGCGTCGCCGGCTTCAGACCTGCTCAGGGTTGAGGACGCCCTGGCGCGGGAGTGGGGCCTGCGCGACCTGGACGCCGACCTTGCCACCACGCGGGCCGTCCAGCATGCGGTGGCGGCAGGGGAGGGAAAGGTCACGCTCGCCGTCCACACTGGCCGGACGATCATCGCCGCGTGGCCCGGCTTCCGCGACCGGGCGTTCGGTATTGCGTTCGACATCGGGTCGACGACGATCGCCGGCCACCTGGCCAACCTGCTGGACGGCTCGGTGCTCGCGTCAGCCGGCGTCATGAACCCGCAGATCCGGTTCGGCGAGGACCTGATGAGCCGCGTGTCCTACGCGATGCTCCACGAGCGGGGCGCGGCCGCGATGACCGGTGCGGTGCGCACGGCGCTGCGAGACCTCGTCGGCAGTCTCGCCGAGATGGGTGGCGTCGCCCGGGAGGAGATCCTCGAGGTCGTCCTGGTCGGCAACCCGATCATGCACCACCTCGCGCTCGGCCTCGACCCGGTGCCCCTGGGCCAGGCGCCGTTCACGCTGGCCACCGAGCGCGCCATCCACACGAGCGCGCACGACCTCAAGCTGGGCGTCCACCCCGGCGCCCGCGTCTACGTGCTGCCGTGCATCGCGGGTCACGTCGGCGCGGACACGGCGGGCGTGATCCTGTCCGAGCAGCCCCACCTTGCCGAGTCAGTGACGCTCATCGTGGACGTCGGCACCAACGCGGAGCTCGTGCTGGGCAACCGGCACCGCCTGCTGGCCGCGTCGAGCCCCACCGGGCCCGCCTTCGAGGGCGCCCAGATCAGCTCGGGCCAGCGGGCAGCGCCCGGCGCCATCGAGCGGGTGCGGATCGACCCCGAGACGCTCGAGCCCCGGTTCCGGGTCATCGGCAGCCCGCTGTGGTCCGACGACCCCGGCTTCGCCGAGGCCACCGCCGAGACCGGCATCAGCGGGATCTGCGGCTCCGGGATCATCGAGGTGATCGCCGAGTTGTTCCTGGCCGGGGTGGTCACCGCCGACGGGATCATCGACGGGGCGCTCGCCAGCCGCACGCCGCGCGTGGTGGAGGACGGCCGCACGTTCAGCTACCTGCTCGCCGACGGCGAGCCGCGGATTCTCGTCACCCAGAACGACGTGCGCGCCATCCAGCTCGCCAAGGCAGCGCTCTACGCCGGCGCCCGGCTGCTGATGGACGCCTACGGCGTGGACTCGGTGGACGAGGTCCGGCTGGCCGGCGCGTTCGGCAGCCACATCGACCTGCGCCACGCCATGGTGCTCGGCCTGGTGCCCGACTGCGATCTCGACCGGGCCCGATCCGTGGGCAACGCGGCCGGGGCGGGTGCGCTGATCGCGCTGCTGTCCGTCGCAGCACGCCGCGAGGTCGAGCACGTGGTCCGCGAGGTGACGAAGCTGGAGACGGCGATCGAGCCGCGGTTCCAGGAGCACTTCGTCGACGCGCTGGCCATCCCGCACCGAACCGACCCGTATCCCAACCTCGGCCGCGTCGTGGCCCTGCCGGATCGACCGGCGGGCGGACGCGCGGCCCGGAACGAGCGAACCGAGCGCCGCCGCCGCCGCGCCCCCGTGGCGGCCCAGGAGGAGATCTGATGACCGAAGAGCTCCACGGCCGCCGCGGTGGCGGTCGCGCCGCGCGACAGGCCGCCCGGGCGCACGCCCACGCCGCGAAGGTGCCGTTCCTGACCCGGACGCTGGCCCCGTTCGAGGTCCTCAACGAGGAGGGGCTGTCGCTGATCGAGCGCAACGCCGACCTGATCCTCCAGGAGGTGGGCCTCGAGTTCCGCAACGATCCGGAGTCGCTCCGCCTGCTCCAGGACGCCGGCGCAGACATCGACGGAGAGCGCGTCCGGTTCCCGTCGGGCCTGGCCCGCTCGATCGTCCAGGCGAGCGCGCCCAGCACGTACGTCCAGCACGCCCGCAACCCCGAGCGCTCGGTCACGATCGGGGGCATGAGCACCGTCTTCGCCCCCAACTACGGGTCGCCATTCGTGCGCGACCTCGAGGGCGGCCGCCGCTACGCGACGCTCGCCGACTTCGAGAACTTCGTCAAGCTCGCCTACGCCTCGCCGCACCTCCACCACTCGGGCGGCACGGTGTGCGAGCCCACCGACGTGCCGGTCAACAAGCGGCACCTCGACATCGTCTACGCCCACATCCGCTACTCGGACAAGCCGTTCATGGGCTCGGTCACCGCCACCGAGCGGGCGCAGGACACGGTCGACATGGCGAAGGTCGTGTTCGGCGAGGCATTCGTCGAGCAGAACGCCGTGACCACCAGCCTGATCAACGCGGCCTCGCCGCTCGTCTGGGACGGGTCGATGCTGGGTGCCCTGCGCACCTACGCAGCCCACAACCAGGCGTGCATCGTGACGCCGTTCATCCTGGCCGGCGCGATGGCCCCGGTCACGGCCGCGGGCGTGTGCGCGCAGACCCTCGCGGAGGCGCTGGGCGGCCTGGCGCTGACCCAGCTCGTTC
>JBJKRU010000132.1:0-2710 GCA_046704485.1 Candidatus Limnocylindrales bacterium
CCCCGGGACGTACGGACGGCCCGCGACCCCGGCGAGAGAACCCGCGATATGCTCGGCGGGCCATGCCCAACGTGATCGACCTGCGCTCCGACACCGTGACCCACCCCACCCCGGCGATGCGCCGCGCCATCGCGGACGCGCCCGTCGGCGACGACGTGTTCGGCGACGACCCCACCGTCAACGCGCTGGAGGCGCGGGCGGCGGAGCTCCTGGGCAAGGAGTCGGGCCTGTTCGTCGCGAGCGGCACGATGGGCAACCTCGTCTCGCTCATGGCGCACCTGCCGCGCGGCCACGAGGCCATCGCCGGGGCGAGCACCCACACGCTCATGGACGAGGCTGGCGGGCACGCCGTGGTCGTGGGCGCCACGATCCGCCCGATGGCCGAGCGCCGCGACGGCACCATCGACCCGCAGGCGATCGCCGGGGCGTTCCGCGACCCCGCGGACCTCCACGAGCCGCTGACCGGCCTCGTGGTCCTCGAGAACACGCACGCGCACACGGGCGGCCGCCCGCTGTCGCTCGACTACGAGCAGGCCGTTGCGAAGGTGGCCCACGACCACGGGGTCCCGCTGCACATCGACGGCGCCCGGTTCTTCAATGCCGCGATCGCGCTGGGCGTGGACGCCAGGGCGCTGGCGGAGCCCGCGGACTCGGTCACCTTCTGCCTGTCGAAGGGCCTCGCGGCGCCGATCGGCTCGGTGGTGGTGGGGAGCTCCGCGTTCATCGCGCGCGCCCGCCGCGCCCGCAAGCTGCTCGGCGGCGGCATGCGGCAGGTCGGCGTGCTGGCCGCGGCCGGCCTGGTGGCCCTCTCCGATGGGCCTGACGGAACGATCCGCCGCCTGGCCGACGATCACGCCAACGCCCGGCGCCTGGCCGAAGGCCTCGCCCGACTGGACGGCGTGTACTCCCCGGGCGGGCTCGGCCAGTCGGGCGACGGCCAGCTGGACCCGGACCGCGCCGTGACCAACTTCGTCCTGTTCCGGGTGCGGCGAGACCGCGAGGCCTTCCTCGGCGCACTCGAGGCTCGCGGGGTCCTGATGGTCCCCTACGCCGGGGGCTCGATCCGCGCCGTCACCCACTACGGCGTGGAGGCCGCCGACGTGGACCGCGTCGTGGCCGTGGCGGCCGACGCGCTCCGCGCAACCGTGTGATCCCCCGCCACGACCCTCATCCCGCCAAACCTGCGCCCTGAAGGACCGATGTGCCCGACCCCTCCGATCAGCTGATCCTCCCCCGCCCGGCCGCCGCGCCCGATGCTGGACCGCTCGACGAGCGCCTCTACGACCTCGTCGAGGCGCGGGCACGCCGCCTGTTCCACGCGAATCCGATCATGGCCAGCTACTTCGGCGTGCACAGCGGCGATTCACGGCTGGGCGACCCGTCAGCGGACGCCGTCGAGGGCGAGATCCAGGACGAGAGGGCCCACCTCGCGTCGGTGGAGGCGCTCGACCCGGCCGCGATGTCGTCGGGGGCGCGCTTCGAGCGGGAGCTCGAGCTCCACAACGTGCGCCTCGAGCTGTTCGAGCGAGACGAGGTGCGCAGCTGGCACCGCCGCCCGACGGCCGCCGGCGAAGTGGGCGACGCGATCTTCCTGCTGTTCGCCCGCGGCGCTGCACCGCTCGCCGAACGCCTCGCGCGCATCACCGACCGGCTCGAGGCCGTGCCCGCCTACCTCGAAGCGTCGCGGAGCCGCGCCAAGGGCGCCCCGGTGGCCACCTGGCAAGAGACGGACCTGCGCAACGCCGAGGACCTGCCGTCCCTGTTCGCCGAGCTTCGCACCGCGGCCGACGACGTGCTCCCGCCGGGTGAGCTGGCCCGGCTCGACCGCGCTGTCTCGAACGCCCAGGCGGCGCTCGAATCGTGGGCCGGCTGGCTCCGCGCGGGACTCGCCCGCGCCGACGACGCGTGGCCGATGGGCACCGAGCACTACGACGAGCTGGTGCGCCTCCGGGCCTTCGGCGACCTCGACGGCGACGCCATCCTCGCGATCGGCGAGGAGCAGCTGCGGCGCAACCACGAGGCGCGTCGCGCCGCCGCGCTGGAGGTGGACCCCGATGCGGACGAGGCCACCGTCATCGACCGCCTCAAGAGAGACCAGCCGGCCACGTTCGAGGAGGCCCTCGAGGGCTATCGCGACGCCATGCGCCGGGCACGCGCCCACCTGATCGAGCACGACCTGGTCACGGTCCCCGACGACGAGGCGATCGAGGTCATCCCGACCCCCGAGTACCTGCGCAGCGTCATGCCGTTCGCGGCCTACTTCGGCCCGGCCCGCTTCGACGCCGACCGCCGCGGCATCTACGTGGTCACGCCGTGCGTGGACAACGACCCGAACGCGATGCGCGAGCACTACTGGGCGTCGATCTCGAACACGAGCATCCACGAGGCGTACCCGGGACACCACCTCCAGCTCCACGTCGCCAACGGGAACCCGAGCGTGACGCGGATGCTCACCGACGCCACCGAGTTCGTCGAGGGCTGGGGCATGTACTCCGAGCAGATGATGCGCGAGGAGGGCTTCGACGCCGGGCCGGCCTTCCGGACGGCGATGCACACGGATGCGATCTGGCGGGCGTGCCGGAACATCCTGGACGTGCGGATGCACCGCGGCGAGGTCAGCGAGCAGGATGCGGTGGACTTCCTGGTCGAGCACACCTCGTTCGAGACCCCCAACGCCCGGGCCGAGGTCCGGCGCTACACCTACACACCC
>JBJKRU010000133.1:0-6045 GCA_046704485.1 Candidatus Limnocylindrales bacterium
CGAGCGCACAGGACGACGTGACCATCCAGTCTGCACGCGCCTTCACCGCTGCACTCGTGTTCGCGTAGACGACGACCGTGCGGTCGGGGTGGGCGTCGCAGAACGCCGAGAACTCGTCGGGCGGGCATCCGAGGTCGAGCGAGCAGGTGGCCTCGATGTCCGGAACCAGGACGCGCTTGCCGGGGCTCAGGATCTTGGCCGTCTCGGCCATGAAGCGGACCCCGGCCACGACCAGGGTCTGGGCGCGGTGCGAGCGGCCGAACCGCGCCATCTCGAGCGAGTCGGCGACGAGGCCGCCCGTCTCGAGGGCGAGGTCCTGGATGTCGCCGTCCGTGTAGAAGTGCGCCACCAGGACTGCGTCGTGGGCTCGCAGCAGTTCTGCGGCGCGCGCCTATGCAGCGGCCCGGGCAGCCGGGCCTGGCGTCGCCGGGACGCGGGCCCAGGCCTGGGCGATCCGCTCCGACCCGGAGAGGACCGGCAGCGGGAACTCGATCCTGCGTCGCTCGATGGTCACGTTCGCCTCGCTGTGGCCGCATCGCAGCCGTCTGCCCTGATCGTAGCGCGCCTGTCCGCCTCGGCCCGTTGGGACCGCAGCGGGCAGGCGCTTGCGAGGCGATCGGGTCCGGGCTGCCCGGGGCGCCGTGACTCCAGCCGGGCGCCCGCGCCGTCCCGATCAGCCGGCCGGCGTCAGCCAGACCGGGTACTCGGTGACGTTCTCGGGCGTGCCGTCCTTGGGGGAGAGGTCGAACACGCGCATCGCGCCCCACTGGGCCATGGCAACGGAGTAGCCGAGCGAGGTCGAGAAGTCTCCCCAGCAGCCGGTGCCGCACGATGCCATGACCTGCTTGTCGACGAGCACGGTGCCGCTTGCGTCCCGGAGCTGGATCCGGAACGCGGCCTCGAACACGTTGGCGAGACCGGTCACCTCGGCCGGGTTGCCCGCGGCGGCGCCCCAGGCAGGGCGGTCCACGAAGATGCCGGGCAGGAAGGCGGTGTATCCGGTCCGCGTACCGGCCAGCGATCCCGCGTACGGCGTGCCGTCGAGCTCGAAGGCGACGCTGTCGACCGTCGAGAACTGCGTCACGGTGTAGACGACCTGGGCGAACCGCGCGTCCGGTCGGGCGGTGTCGAGCCCCGTCGTGAACTCGCTCGAGAGGTCGACCACGGCCACGCCGTTCTTGATCGCCAGGCCCAGCAGCCTGGTCGCGGCCGGGATCGCGGTGGACATCCCGGGCCGTGCGCCGAGCTCTGCGGCGCTCGGACCCGTGAGGAGCTGCCGCATGGCAGCGGTCGCCACCGCCACGGTGGCTGGGATCTCCCGCAGCACCGGGGTGAGTCCACCGCCCTGCCCGGCGACGGCGCCGAGCACGAAGTAGGCGCGGACGATGACGGTCCCCGACGTCCCGGGCGTCGGCGACGCGGCCGGCACGGCGGATGGAGCCGGCAGGGAGGCGGCTGCCGTGGACGGCGCGACGGTCGCCGGGGCGCTCGCCCCCGGCGTGGCGTCGCCGGAGGGCGGGACGACCGAGGCGTTGCCTGTGGGGGTCGGCGTGGACGGCGTGCCGAGTGCCCCGCTGGTCGGCGAGCACGCGGCCACCAGGGCCAGGGCGGTGATGAAGGCCAGGATCATCTGTGCGAACGGGCGGCCGGTGGTGTGCATGGCCGGGACCTCGGTACGGGCTCCGAATGCTCCCAGCGTCGCTCGCTCGCATGTCGGGAGCATCACCGCGGTGTAACGATCAGGTCACGCCCGCCTCGGGTTCGGGCGTCGGCGGAACGGACAGCGCGAAGACGAGACCGCCACCCGGCCTGGCCCGCACGCGGAGCGAGGCGCCGATGAGCGCGGCGTGCTCGGCGGCGATCGCGAGCCCGAGGCCCGACGAGCCCCCGGCGCGGGACGAGTCCGCCTTGTAGAACCGCTCGAAGAGGTGCGGGATCGCGAGCGCGGAGACCCCCGGACCTCGGTCCGCCACCGTGATCACCGCCCCGTCCCGGGCGACGACGAGCGACACCTCAACCGGAGCCCCGGGCGCGTGGTCGCGGGCGTTGTCGAGCAGGTTGCCAAGGATCCGCTCAAGGCGGCGCGGGTCGCTGGTGGCGGCGACCGGTGTCGGGGGCAGCGTCAGCGCCGCCTCTGGAAGACGCGCCGCGACCACAGCCGTCACGAGGCGCCCGAGGTCGACTGGCTCGAGGGCCGGCTGCTCCGCGGCAGCGTCGAACCGTGAGACCTCCAGCAGGTCCTCGACCAGCGTCCGCATCCGGCGGACATCGTACGCGAGGAGCTCCCCGGCTCGGCGCGCGTCGGGCGCGAGGCCACCCAGGGCGGGCTCGATCAGGGAGACCTCGGCCACCAGCGCGGAGAGGGGCGTGCGGAGCTCGTGGGCAACGTCGGCCACGAACTGGCGGTTCTGGCCCTGCGCCTCCTCGAGCCGCGCCACATGCACCTTGAGCGAGGCGGCCATCCGGTTCAGCTCGCCGGCCAGTCCCGCCAGCTCGTCGCGGCCGCTGGCCGCCACCCGGGCGTCCAGATCGCCCTCTGCGATACGCCTGGCTGCCGCTCCAGCTGCTGCGACCGGGCGCAGGATCCCCCGCGCGATGACGCCGGCCGCGACGAGCGCGAGTGCGATCGCGAGCACCGCGGCGCCCGCGAGGCCCAGTTGCAGCTGGCCGAGTGCTGTGTCCACTTGCGAGGCGTCGAACACGAGGTAGAGGTCGGGCGGTCCGCCCTGGCGCCCGCCGACGATCAGGACGCTCTGGCCGCGGAGCTCCTGCCAGGCGAATCCGAGCTGCCCACCCGCCACGATCGTGCGAAGGCTGGGGTCGACCTCCGGCAACGCGCCAACCAGCGCGGGCGTGGACACGTAGACGTCTCCGCTCCCGAAGTCCGCGATCGTCTCCACGTCGCCACGGAAGCGGAACGCTGCGGGCAGCCCGCTGGCGGCGAACGCCGCGGCCGTGGTCGGCGCCGGGTCCTCCGCCGGCAGCAGGACCGACAGGTCGAAGTCGACCTGGCGCCGTGCCTCGGCCACCATCGAGCCGCGCAGCGACCCGTCCACGAACGTGTAGACGACGAGGCCGATTCCGGCAACCGTCGCAGCCACGAGGGCGACAAGGGTCAGGGCCAGCCGCATCCGGAGGCCGCCGCGGGGGAGGAGGCGCCACACGGCTCGCGACCTCAGTCGGCCGGCCGGACGGCCTTGTACCCAGCGCCCCGAACGGTGACGATGAGGGCGGGGTTGGCGGCGTCGGCCTCGACCTTGGCGCGGAGGCGGCCGACGGCGACGTCCACGAGGCGCGAATCGCCCAGGAAGTCGTAGCCCCACACGCGGTCCAGGAGGGCCTCGCGCGTGACGACGCGGCCGGGTTGTCGGGCGAGCTCGGTGAGCAGGTCGAACTCGGTCCGCGTGAGGCTGATCTCGTGGCCATCCACCTCCACGGTCCTGCCGCCTGTGTCGATCCGCAGCCTGCCCACGACCAGCGGCTCGTCCGCGTCGCCGTCCGGGGCGGGCGCGCGGCGACGGAGGGCTGCCCGCACGCGTGCCACCAGCTCGGGCATCTCGAACGGCTTCTTGATGTAGTCGTCGGCGCCTGCCTCTAGGCCCACCACCACGTCGATCGTGTCGGCCCGCGCGGTGAGCATCACGACCGGCGTGGTCGCCTCGCGCCGGATCGCCCGCAGGACTTCGAGCCCGTCGAGGCGGGGGAGCATCACGTCCAGCAGCACCAGGTCGGGGCGGGCAGAGCGCCAGTGGTCGAGCGCGGCGACGCCGTCCGCCGCGATCTCCACGGTGAAGCCGGCCGCGCGCAGCCCGAGCGCGGTCACCTCGCGGATCGACGGGTCGTCCTCGACCAGCAGGATGCAGGCGTCCACTGGGTCGAGTATCGCCGAGGAGTTGTCAGCGCGTCGCGCGATCGTGCCCGCGCGCGAGCTCGTGGAGGCGCTCGTCGGAGATGCCGAGCTGGTGCGCGACCTCGTGGCGGACGGTGTCGCGGACGCGGGCGTGGACGCCGTCGACCGTGGCTGACGAACGGAGGCACGGACCCCGGAAGATCGTGATCCTCGACGGCTGGAGCGCCCAGCCGGCCTCGTATCCGCTGCGCGGGACGCCCTCGAACAGCCCGTACATCCCAGGCACGCCCAGACGCTCGAGCTGCTCGCGCGTCGGCTCCTCCTCGACGAGCACCGCCAGGGAGCCGAGCGCGGCGCGGAAGCGCTCGGGGATCTCGTCGAGTGCGTCGAGGACCCAGTCCTCGAAGGTGGTGTCGTCGATGTGGCGCGGGTCATCCATGCTGTCGATGCTACGCGCGAGGCGCCACCCGTCGCGGGACCAGCAGTCCAGACTCCGGGTGCCGAGACGTCGCCGCACGGACCGTCAGTCCAGCCTAGGCCCGGTTTCGCCGTCTAACGTGGTCGCACGACGTCGCCGTCCGGGCTGCGGGTCCAGTCACGGGCGCGCACACCGCGGGAGTCTGGACTCGCGGTCCAGACCCATCGCGTGCCGCGGACGCGGGCGCCGGATGCCGCGGCTGGCACGTGGCGGTGGCCCCCCGCGCGCGCTCGGCGCGTCGGCCTCGCGACAGCTAGATCCGTGCGTCCGTTTCGAGCGGTTCGCCCTCGGAGGCGGGGGCCCTGGCGGCCGCGGCGTCGGCGTGCCCTGCCCGCCACGTCGCGTCGCTGGACGGTGCCGACCATGCGGGCGCCGGCTCCTCGATCGGCGGCAGGAGCGGGTGGCCCGTGATCAGCCGCGTCCCGCGCCCGCTCGTGAAGAAGCTCCAGGCCCAGCGGATCATGACCACGATCCGGTTGGCGAAGCCGATCAGGTAGAAGATGTGGATCGCCAGCCACATGATCCAGGCGATCATCCCGCCCTGGCGTCCGAGGGGACCAAGCCAGCGGATGTTCGTCACGCCGTGGAGGCGCCCGATCACCGCCACGTCGCCCTTGTCGGTGTACTTGAACACGCCGGCGTCACCGCCCTCGAGCCGGGTGAGGATGGCCCTGGCGGCCCACGAGCCCGACTGGATGGCGCCCTGGGCGATCCCGGGCACCGGCCGGTCCTTCTTCCACGGCTGGACGGCTGCATCGCCGAGGGCGTAGATCTCCGGGTGGCCAGGGACGGTCAGGTCCGGCCCTACGATGATCCGGCCGGCGCGGTCCGTCTCGGCGCCCGTCGCCTCCGCGACCCGGCGCGCGAAGGTCGACGCCTGGACCCCCGCGGCCCACAGCGTGGTCCGGGCCGGGATGGTCTCCTCGGCGCCGTCGTGGATCACGGTCACCCTGAGGGCGTCCACGTCGATGACCCGCGTGCTCGTCCGGACGTCGACACCCAGTTTGGACAGCTGCTTCTTGGCCGACTTGGAGCGCCCGGGCGGGTAGGGGGGCAGGATCCGGTCGAGCGCCTCCACGAGGATGATCCGGGCGTCCGGCGAGTGGATCGAGCGGAAGTCGCGTCGGAGCGTGTCGTGGGCGATCTCGCCCAGCGCACCCGCCAGCTCCACGCCGGTCGGCCCGCCGCCGATGACCACGAAGGTCATCCACTCGCGGCGCCGGTCGAGGTTCTGCTCCCGCTCCGCCGCCTCGAACGCGATGAGGATCCGGCGGCGGATCTCGAGCGCGTCGTCGATGGACTTGAGGCCCGGGGCGTTGGGCGCCCACTGGTCGTTGCCGAAGTACGAGTGGCGGGCGCCGGTGGCGACCACGAGGGTGTCGTACGGGACGGGTCCGCCGTCCGACAGGAGGACCTCGTGCCGCTCCACGTCGATGCCCACGGCCTCGCCGAGCAGCACCGTGGTGTTGGCGCGCTTGCGCAGGATGGACCGGAGCGGCTGGGCGATGTCGCCGGGCGAGATGGCGCCGGTCGCGACCTGGTAGAGCAGGGGCTGGAACGTGTGGAAGTTGCGCCGGTCCACCAGCGTCACGTTGACGCGTGGATCGCGTCCGAGGACGCGCGCGGCGTTCAGTCCCCCGAAGCCGCCGCCGATGATGAGCACACGATGCGAAGCCATGGCGAGTCCCATCGTCGCACGGATGTCGATCCGCCCCGG
>JBJKRU010000134.1:0-3766 GCA_046704485.1 Candidatus Limnocylindrales bacterium
CGGCCGTGCCGCCGAGGAGCCGCTTGGTGGGAACTGGGGTGAGACCCAGCTGCGACGCCACCACAGCGTGGCGCTCCACCCCGTCAGGGCTCACGTGGTAGAGCACGCCCGAGCCGTCGAGGGGCAGCTCATCAACGCCGTCGCCGTGGATGATGTACGTGCGGTCGGTGCCCAGGCGGCCCGCCACCTCGGCCATCTTGAGCGCTGCCCGCGGATCGGCCACCCCGATCAGGGCGCGCTTCGCGCCGGCGGGGTTCGTGAGCGGCCCGAGCAGGTTGAACGCCGTCCGCACGCCGATCTCGCGGCGTGTGGGCCCTGCGTACTTCATCGCCGGGTGGAACAGCAGGGCGCTCATGAACACGAACCCGTGCTCGCGGATCGAGGCGGACGCGGAGTCGGCGTCGTGGTCGATCCGCACCCCCAGAGCGTCGAGCACGTCGGCGGAGCCGGACTTGGAGGTCATGGCGCGGTTCCCGTGCTTGGCGACGGGCACCCCGGTCGCGGCCACGACCAGCGCCGACGTCGTCGAGTTGTTGAACGTGTTCGACCCGTCCCCGCCGGTGCCCACGACGTCGATCGCGTCCTCCGGCGCCGTCACGCGCAGCACGCGGTCGCGCATCGCGCTGGCGAACCCCGCCAGCTCGTCCACCGTCTCGCCGCGCATCCGCAGGCCCATGAGCAGCGCGGCCAGCTGCGACGGCGTGGCCTCGCCGTCCATGACGGCGCCCATGGCCGCCGCCGCCTGCTCCATCGTTAGGGTGCCTCCCTCGACGATCGTCGAGAGGGCCGCCCGGACCTGGTCGCTCATCGGGTGGCCTCCTGGGCCGTCGCGGCCGGGGCCGCGTGGAGTGGGGTGTGCACGGCGTCGCCGACGGGGGCGGAGCCAGGCGAGGGCGCGCCGTCGGCTTCGGGGACGTCCATGCCGCGGGTTGCGAACGAGCCGACCGCGGCGTCGAGGCGCGCGGCCTCGCCTTCCCCGGCGAGCCGGAGGAAGTTGGCGAGCAGGTGCGGCCCCTCAGGCGTGAGCACGGACTCGGGGTGGAACTGGACGCCCTCGAGAGGCAGCGTGCGGTGGCGGATCCCCATCACGACGCCGTCCTCGGGGCTGGTGGCGGTGACCGTGAACTCGTCGGGGAGCGTGGCCGGGTCCATGCACAGCGAGTGGTAGCGGGCGGCCTGGAACCCGTCGGGCATCCCGGCAAGCAGGCCTTTCCCGTCGTGGCTCACCGCCGAAGCCTCCCCGTGGACGAGTGTCGGTGCCCGGACGACCGACGCGCCGAACGCCTGGCCCATGGACTGCATCCCCAGACACACGCCGAGCAGCGGGATCCGCCGCTCCGCCGCCACCCGGATCGCGTCCATGGACACGCCGGCCTCGTCAGGGGTGCCCGGGCCGGGCGAGACGACGATGCCGCGCAGCGCCGCGCCCGCATCGTCGGCGAGCGCCTCGATCTGGGCCGCGCTCGTCGCGTCGTTGCGCACGACCCGCACGTCCGCGCCCGCGGCCTGGAGCGCCTGCACCAGGTTGAACGTGAACGAGTCGTAGTTGTCGATCATCAGGATCACGAGGCCGCCCCCTCCCCTGCCGGGACGGGCGCGGCCTCGGCGGGCGCGGCGCGACGGGGCGCGGCCGGCGTGACCGCCAGCTCGATCGCCCGGCGCAGCGCCGCGGCCTTGTGCTCGGTCTCCTCGAACTCGCGCTCGGGGACGCTCTTGGCGACGATCCCCGCCCCGGTGTGGATGTGCGCGACCCCGTTGCGGAGCACCGCGCTCCGGATGGTGATCGCCGTGTCCAAGTTGCCGTCGTAGCCCAGGTAGCCCACGGCGCCGCCGTACAGCCCGCGCTGCTCGCCCTCGGCAGCGCTGATCAGCTGCATCGCGCGGATCTTCGGCGCGCCCGAGAGCGTGCCGGCCGGGAACACCGAGCGCAGCGCGTCGAGCGCGTCGAGCTCGGGCCGCAGCTTCGCCTCCACGTGGCTGACCAAGTGCAGCACGTGGCTGTAGCGCTCGACCTCCATGTACTGGCTGGTGCTCACCGTGCCCGGCCGGGCGACGCGCCCGAGATCGTTGCGCCCGAGGTCCACGAGCATCACGTGCTCGGCACGCTCCTTGGGGTCGTTGCGCAGCTCGTCGGCCAGGCGGTCGTCGTCGGCGGGCGTGACGCCACGCGGCCGCGTCCCGGCGATCGGGTGCGTGCTCATCCTGTCGCCGACAACCTGGACGAGCAGCTCGGGGCTGGCCCCCACGACCTCGAAGGCGGGCGTCCGAGTGAAGAACAGGTACGGCGAGGGGTTGACCCGGCGGAGGGCGCGGTACAGGCCGATGCCGTCGAGCTGGGCGCCGTCGGGGCCGGCCGGGAGCTCGAAGCTCTGGCGGCGCGCGAGGACCACCTGGATGGCCTCGCCGGCGGCGATGGCGTCCTTCGCCCGCTCCACGGCCCGCATGTACTGGTCGCGCCCGAGGCTGGTCTCCACCTCCGCGAGGCCGCTGGCCGAATCGGGCGCACTCCCGGACCGGCTGACCGGCGCCGCCAGCTCGGCGGCCGACGGGCGCGCCGTCCGCTCGAGCGCCTCGAAGACCGCGCGCTCCGCGATGCGGTAGCGGCCCTCGAGGTCGGGCGCCTCCGAGTGCAGCGAGGCGATGGCGGAGAGCTGGTGGGTGAGGTGGTCGAAGACGATGACAAGGTCTGTCTCGATGTAGCTCGCGAGCGGCACGCCAACCGGGTCGCGCGCCGGGCGGGGCACCGAGGGCTCGAACGCCGAGATGGCGTCGTAGGCGAGGGCGCCCACGGCCCCGCCGGTGAACCGCGGCATGCCGTCCACTGGGACGATGCGGCGGCGCGGGACGAAGGCGCGCAGCGCCGCCAGCGGGTCCGGGACCGCGGTCGTCGTCACCGGCAGGTCGGGCGCGTAGTCGGCGACGCCCACCGCGCGGGTGGTCGTGCGCGCCTCCCCGTCGCGGACCTCGAGCAGGCGCCGAGGCCCGACGCCGAGGAAGCTGTACCGGCCGAGGCGCTCGCCGCCCTCGACCGACTCCAGCAGGTACGCCGGCGTCACGCCATCGTCGAGCCGCAGGAAGGCGCCGATCGGCGTCTCGAGGTCCGCCGTGCGCGTGGCGCGCAGGAGGATCGTGTCGGCGGTGCCGGCGAGACGCTTGGTCTCGCCCAGGCTCAGCGGGTCGGTCATGGCGTCGGTCCTTGAGAATCGGAAACGACCTGGTTCGTCCTGTCGGGACGAAAGGTCGTTGCTCCTTCCGCGGTGCCACCCGTATTCGGCGTGTGCCGCTCTCTGACCGGCGGAGGTGGTTCGCGGTTGCCCGATGCCGCCTCGATCGGCGCTGCCCTGTAACGCTGGCGCTCTGCGCCGGAGCCTACTGGTCGTCCGCGACGTCCTCGGCGCTTCGTCCGCGCTCCGTCTGCCGCCCCGCGTTCGGTCCGGGGGCTCCCGGGTCCATTCGCCGCCGTTGCCACCCCGGCTCGCACCGACCGCCGGGTCTCTGCAGTGGCGCTCGACGGGTACTCGTCCCGATCGATGCCTCGTGTTCAGTTGTGGAGCCGGAGTATCGGCTGCTGGCGCCGGGGCGTCAAGCGGGGCTCATCGCTCGGGGTGCGCAGCCTATGGCCGTCGCCGCACGCCCGCCAGTAGTGTCCCAACGCGTGGTGTAAGTCGGGGCCCTTGACGGCGAGGGTCACCGCGTGGTCTTCCAGTGAATGTCTGACGTTCACCCGGAGGAACCGCGCGATGACCGAACCGAGAATGGCACTCCT
>JBJKRU010000135.1:0-10887 GCA_046704485.1 Candidatus Limnocylindrales bacterium
GGTGGTCCCTGCGCCGCTTGAGCCGGCGCCCACGCCGGCAGCAGCGCCGGTACCCCCGCCGGCAGCGCCCGCGGCGGCACCCGCGGTACCCGAGCCGCCCAGCGCAACAGCAGCGTCCGTCCCTGCCCCTGCCGCGCCCTTGCCGAGCTCCGGCGAGCCCGAGGACCCATACCTCACCGGCGGCCGCCGCCGCGCGACCCCTGCGGTGAGGCGCCTCGCCCGCGAGAACGGGATTGCGCTGGCGGACATCAGCGACCGCCAGGGGCGGGTGTCCATGGCCGCCTTGAAGGCGGCGATCGCCGCGCAGGCGTCGGCACCCTCGGGGTCCGTGGCGTCAACCGCTTCGGCACCTGCTGCCTGGCCCGCCGCATCGGCCGCTGCCGCGTCGACTGGCGCGCCACGCCCGCTCGAGGGAACGCGCAAGCGGATCGCCGAGCGGATGATGGTGGCGCACGAGGCGCCGCACATCACCCTGGTCCGCGAGGTCCGGGTCGGCGAGCTGATGCGCCTCCGGAAGACCAGTGCGCCGGCGGCACCCTCGGTCACCGCGCTGATCGCCGCAGCCACGGTCCGGGCGCTGCTCGCCCACCCCGACGTCAACAGCACGTTCGAGGACGGGTGGGTGACCGCCCATTCGGAGGTGAACCTCGGCATCGCCGTGGCGCGCCCCGAGGGGCTGATCGTGCCGGTGGTCCACGGCGCGCAGAACCTCTCGGTGCTCGGCCTGGGCGATGAGATGAAGCGCCTCTCGGAGGCGGCGCGGACCGGGCGGCTCGCGATGGCCGAGATCACCGGCGGCACGTTCACGATCACCAGCCTCGGGCAGGCGGGGATCGACATCTTCAGCCCGCTCATCAACCCGCCCCAGGTCGCCATCCTGGGCGTCGGGCGGGTGGCCGACCGAGTCGTCCCGGTCCCAGGCGGCATCGGCGTGGTGCCCACAGTGTTCCTCAGCCTGACATGCGACCACCGGATCGTCGATGGCGCGCCTGGGGCCGAGTTCCTCGACACCCTGGCCCGCGAACTCGAGACGCCAGCCTGGCTTGGCCCGGCGCGTCGGGAGGGAGAGGCGTGACCGAGCAGACAGTCACCGTCCGCAACGCGTCCGGGCTCCACGCTCGCCCAGCGGCCACGTTTGTCGGCGCGGCCAAGAAGTTCGCCGACACCAAGGTCTGGGTGATCAAGGGAGAGGTGGCCCACGACGCCAAGAGCATCCTCCAGGTCCTCCAGCTCGGCGTCACCAAGGGCACGGTGGTGACCATCCGGGCCGAGGGCCCGTCCGAGGCCGAGGCTGTCGCCTCGCTCGTCGGCCTCATCGAGGGCGGCCTGGGAGAGGACTAGGCAGTGCGAACACCTGCGGCCCTCGGCGCCGGTGCGTCGTGGGCCGTATCGTTCTGCCCGTCGAATGCTGAGGAGAGACCGTGACAGACAGCGGCGACCTGGAGCAGGCGGCTCACGAGCGTCAGGGCGCCCCCTCGGAGACAGCCTCCGACGCGACCGCGCCCCCCGTTGTCGGGTCCTCGGCCGGTGAGCTCGTCTGCGAGCGGTGCGGCGGTCGGCGCGTGGCCGGCCGGTTCGCGCTCCCGCTCCTCGGCTCCGCGAAGTTCGGCGTCAAGCTCGGCGCGCTCTCCGTCGAGACGGACATCGCGTCCGACGTGTGCCTCGAGTGCGGCCGAGTAGAGCTTGCGGTCGTCGACCTCGAGCGGATCAAGAAGGCGATCCACGCCGACGACGTCGTCAAGCAGGCCGGACGACACGCGCACCGCTGACCACGCCGCCCACACGATCGGCCGGCCTCGAGGCGCCGGCTCTGTGCCGCGCGCCGCCCGAGGGCGACCGCCCATCAAGCGCGGCTGCCGCGATCAGGTCCGGACGACGAACCCGTCGATGGCCACGCACGGGTGCCCCGGGGCGGGGAGGACCTTGACGGTGACGGTGTGGTGGCCGGCCGTCTTGAACGTCTGGTGGAAGAGCACGTTCCGGGCCACGAACGTCGAGTGCCACAGGTTGACGTGTGCCACGACCTGCCCGTCGACGAGCACGAGGGCCGCGCCTCGCGTGGGGCCTACGGGTCCGAGCCAGCTCACCGAGGTCCCGGTGAAGGAGAAGACGGCGGTCGCGCCGGGAGTCGTGGCGTACGCGACGCCGCCGCCGACGTAGTCGCCGCTCGCGGAGCCCCAACGTCCGTTGTAGGTGACGGCGCTGCTGTGCTCGGAATACGCTCGCGTCACGTGCCCGGGCGCTGACGACGGCTGGGGCGTCGCGGCAGGGGGCGACGGGGGGGCGGGCTGCACCAGGGCCTCCGGCATCGAGACGGGTGCCAGCGCAGCTGGAGCGGCCGGGGCGGTCGGCGGTGCCGCGTACCACGCGGCCGACGGCGTCGTCATCGCGGCGGTTGCGGCGCCGCTCCTGCCGTTCAGCCAGACGCCGACCGGCGTGTAGGAGGCCAGCAGCGACGGACTGCCCAGGGCGCGCACGTTGACGGACAGCCAGTTGACCGTCCGCCCCGTGAGCTGGGTCACACCGGATACAGCGAACTCGACAGACGCGCCGGGAGCGAGGTCGCTGGCCAGCGCCGCGGAGAGCAGCGGCACGGGGCCTTCGACCACGGGGCTCGACACGGCGGTCACGCTCACCACCGTCGGGGCCGCCACAGGGGCGGGCTGGCCGGGGAGGACCGAATCCGGGACGTGTCCCGAGATGGTCGTGCTCGCGGGGATCGCCTCGCGGCCGGTGTTGGTGAGGCGAACCGTGGCGCCGTTCCCATCAGGGCTGGGCGAGATGGCCACGCTGACCGCCAGGTTGCTCAGCACGTGCACCGCCTCGCTCGGGATGGCGACCCGCTGCGCCGCCGGCAGCACCGAGCCGCCCGTGTCGCGCAGGTCGATCTTGAGGGTGTAGATGCCCGACTGGCCGGGTCCCGGCACCGAGAGCGTCACAGAGCGCGGCGAGGATGCCCGTCGCGTCGCCGCCACGGTGAGGGCGGATCGGGAGACGACGAGATTCGGTACGGCGGCAGCGGGTGTCGCCTCGCCCGTCGCCTGAGGCGGCACCGTGGTGCCCGGGGAGGCCTCGATCGCGGTCGGGGCCGCCACCTGCATCGCGCTCGCCGTCTGCGGCGTGTCGACGTCGAGCGCGACCGGGATCCACGTCGCCTCGAACTCGGCTCCTGACGGGACCGATCCGCCGGACCACGACAGCTCGACCGTGGCGTCGCCCCCTGCGTACAGCTGGTCGCCGACGGCCGGGGAGGCGAAGTCGAAGGATCGGCCCCTGATCGTCGGGAGGGCGATCGAGTTGGCGAGGCGGCTGACGCTGACGCCCCATTGGTGGGACGAGGACCAGTGCTGCTGCATTGCCCGGAGTGTCGGCGCGCCGCCCCACCAGCGCCCGCCGGGCGTGAGGTAGAAGTCGCGGATGAACCTCGCTGTCGCCTCGATGTTCGCCTCGAACGTGCGGTAGGCGCTCGCGTACCGGTAGGGATCACGGTCGAAGGCGTTGTAGCCGAACAGGTTGTGCTTGATCCGCGCGATGTCGCTCGTGCCCCATCCAGACTCCTGCATGGCCGCGGCGAGCAGGAACCGTGCATTGACGCCGTACGTGCTCTCGGCGTCGACGAAGGCGGGCCCGAGGGGTGGCAGCGACGTCGTCGACGCGAGGAACTGGTTGATCGCCCAGGCTGACGCCCCGCTCGCCGAGAGCAGGTTGGTGTCGAGGGTGATCGCGCCGCCCACACGATACGGCCTCGTCCGCAGTCCCCTGGCGTCGGCCGCGGGGGAGGCCACGAGCAGCAGGAGCATCGCAACGAGCGCGACAAGGATCGTGCGGGGTCGGCGGAGGGGCGTCATCGTCACGTCGATCGGGCTGGGGCGGACGTGAGGCGACGTCGCCGGGTCAGCGTGTGCGTGTGCGGGTCAAGCATCGGGGGCGGCGTCATCACCTGCTACAACCCGATCCACCCAGTACTTGCGCGGCGATCGGGCTATGCCGCGGGCGGGCTTGTGAGGCGGACCCCGACCCCAAGATACCGGCCATACCGATCTGCTGCCCTGGCCAGCGCATCCCGAGCGGGCGACGTGATGCCGGCGAACAGGGTCGGCTCGACCGTCACGACACGCGCGCCGGCTCTCCGCCGCCACGTCCCCACGACCTCCCCGTCGTCGACGACGGTGGGCTTGAACATCCCGTTGCCGCCCGGGACGACTCCGTTGCTGTGCTCGGGGGCGAGCATCGCCGAGCGGTCCCGGTAGCCGAGCATGTACTCGTCGAAACCGGGCAGCAGGAGGACCGCGGCCTCGCTGTCGACGGTGTCGGGAGACGAAGCGCCCGCGAGGTAGGCCCGCCCGCCGATCTCGAGCGTCCTCAGGCTGCCTGCCGCGATCTCGACGCCGCGGCGGACGTCCCGCACGGTGAGGCCCGACCAGCGCACGAGGTCCTCCACGGTGGCGGGACCGTGGCTCGAGAAGAACCGGCGGGCCGTCTCGCCCAGCGCCTCGTCGCGGTCGAGGCGGCGAGGCTGGGGGATCCACGCGTCGAGGCGGGCGAACGTCTGCTGCCGCCCGCGGGTGGGCCCGAGGACCAGGGTGCCCGTTTGCGCCAGATGCCAGAGAAGGTGGTAGCCACGCTGTCCGCTCGTGGACACACCCCCAACCTCGATCGCGTGGAGGAGTTCGGCGCGGGTGGCCGCCGCCCGCCCCGGCAGGGCCGCCCTCACGAGATCCCGGGCGCGGTGGGTGTCGGCCTCGCTGATCCCCAGCACCGCGCGCCGCCGCTCGACAGACGTGAGCACGCGCCGCGCGGTCAGCTCGAGCATCCACGGCAGATCCTCCGCCGCAACGACGTGCAGCGTGCCGCGCATCGGCCAGGAGCGGACGATCTCGCCGGCGTCGAAGGCCGCCTCGATGTCGGCCTCGGTGCCGGCTGTCGTGCGCAGGGCGACCGACCACTTGGCGCCCGGATAGTCCTGCCCCTGGATGGCGAGCATCGCCCGGACGGCCGCGGCGGGGGAAGGAGCAGGCTGGAGGGTCAGGCGCTGCGCCGCCAACCGGAGCCGGGCGAGGCGGCGCCGGTCATCGAGGGCGGCAAGCGAGCGCATCGAGCCAGTATCCACGGAGGAGGCCGGGGCCTGCGCTGCGGGCGCCGCTTCGACCCGCGCTGCTCAGCGCCCGATGGCCATCGCCACGCGAACGGTGTCGCCCACCGCGATGCCCTCGTCCCTGCGGACGCGGTCCTTGATCGGGAGGAGGTACGCGCCGTCTCTGGGGAACAGCGAGGTCGTGAACTCGGTCCGCCCGATGCGGACGCGGACGGGGATCACACCCCAACCGTAGGTGACCATCGGAGCCAGGAACCGGATCTCCGCCGCCTGCGCCGGCGGGACCGCGACGAAGTGGAACGGAGCCGGGCCGCGCCAGTACACGACCTGGCCCGTGAAGGCGGTGCGGAAGCTGACGAGGTCGGCCATCTCAGGAGGCCTAGCGGGCCGCACCCGCCAGGAGCTGCTCCAGCCCGCCGCGCGGCGCTTCCCGTCTCTGGGCTGGCACGGAGGCGCGCAACCGAGCACGCGGGTGCAGGTTGGGCTCGGTGCCGGTCCCGGCCTGCGGGGACGCTGCGCGGTTGAGGGTCGATCTGCACCGGGGCATGTCGGTAATGGTGCTTCGCCTGGCCGCGGCCGGGAAGGGGCCGCTCAGGGGATGGGCAAGGACGTCGCGGGGCGATGCCTCCGAACCGCAACCGTATCGGGGACTGTGCAAACGGCGTCCCGCTGCTACGCTTCGCGGACCGATGAGCACCGGACGCGTCCCTTCTCCCGCATCAGCCCGCACCGCCGCAACGGCGACGTGCGCCGTGCCGATGCGGCCGGACGCGCTGGGGATGTGCTGTTGTCCTGGGCGGCCCCGGTGCCGGGAGGACGGCCGGAGGGACTGAGCGAGCGCACCGCTCGCGGTTCCACCGACACGGCAGCCGGACCGCGGATCCACTCGGACCGCGGTCCTCATGTTCTCCCGAGACACGCCGGCGAGCCGCCGACCCCGAACGGACCGTCCCCGTCCTTCCTCGCGTCCCTCCTGGAGAACTCCGCCCATGTCCGCGTCCCTCATCCCGCCCGCCCGCCGTATCGACCCGCGCGGCCAGCGCTTCGGCGCGGGCGTCTCGGCCGTCCTGCTGCTCGTGGCCTACGCTGGCGGCTCGTTCTGGCTGGCCGCCCTCGTCGGGGTCAACCAACTGCTCGCGTCGGCGTTCGGCACCCGGTTCTTCGTACCGGGGCGGCCATGGCCGATCATCAGGTCGGCGCTGCGGCTCGCGCCCGCCGAGCCCGAGCACGAGTATCCGCCGCGCTTCGCCCAGGCCCTCGGCGGCATCTTCATCGCTGTCGGCCTCACGCTTGACGGTCTCGGGCTGGCGCCGCTCGGCTGGCTGTTCGTGGCCGCGGTGGCCGCGCTCCAGACGATCCTCGCGGTCACCGGCTTCTGCCTCGGCTGCCGGCTGTACTTCCTGCGCTGGGCCGTACCGGCAAGCTTCGCGAGGCTGTTCCGGCGCAACGACGAGCGTCTGGGGTTGAACGGCCAGGCCATCGAGCGCGTCGCATGATCCAGACCGGTGGTCCCGGATTGGCCCGTCGCCAGCAAGCGGCCGGCACGACACAATAGGGGCATGGAAGGCGCCCCGCCATGACGCAGACTCCGTTCACGTCCCCAGTCGCATCGACCGGGGACGGCGCCGCGGCGTCCCTGAGCAACGAGGAGATCCTGCGCTACAGCCGACATCTGCTGATCCCCGAGGTCACGCTCGAGGGGCAGCGGCGGCTGAAGGCCGCCAAGGTGCTCTGCGTCGGCGCCGGGGGCTTGGGCTCGCCGCTGCTGCTCTACCTCGCCGCGGCCGGGGTCGGCACGCTCGGCGTGGTCGAGTTCGACTCGGTGGACCTCACCAACCTCCAGCGCCAGGTGCTCTACACGTCGGTTGACGTCGGCCAGCCGAAGCTGGACGCGGCCGTGGCGCGCCTCCGCGCGCTCAACCCGGACATCACGATCGTCCCACACCGCCTGCACTTGGACAGCAGCAACGTCCTCGACCTGTTCCGCTCCTACGACCTCGTCGCCGACGGCACCGACAACTTCCCGACCCGCTACCTCGTCAACGACGCCTCGGTCCTCACGGGCAGGCCGAACGTGTACGCGAGCATCTTCCGGTTCGACGGGCAGGTCAGCGTCTTCGGCGCCCATGACGGGCCCTGCTACCGGTGCCTCTTCCCGGAGCCGCCGCCACCGGGCCTCGTCCCCTCCTGCGCCGAGGGCGGCGTGCTGGGCGTGCTGCCTGGCATCATCGGCTCGCTGCAGGCGCTCGAGGTGATCAAGCTCGTCCTCGGTATCGGCGAACCGCTGGTGGGTCGGCTGGCCATGTTCGACGCGCTCGCGTTCGAGCTCCGCGAGGTCCGCCTCCGCCGCGACCCGGCCTGTGCGGTGTGCGGCCCGAACCCCACCGTGACGGCGCTGATCGACTACGAGGCGTTCTGCGGCATCCGCGGCGCGGAGGGCGAGGTGGACGACGCCGGCATCCCCGCGATCTCGGTGGACGAGTTCCACCGGCGACGCCAGGCTGGCGAGGCGTTCACGCTGCTCGACGTCCGAGAGCCGTTCGAGACCGAGATCGTCCAGATCCCGGGGGCGGTCACGTTCCCGCTGAGCCAGCTGCCGGCCCGCCTGCACGAGCTGGACACGGCGAGGACGTACACCCTGTCATGCCACCACGGCACCCGCAGCGTGCAGGCGTACGTGGCCATGCGCCGGGCGGGCTTCGGCAAGCTGCAGGTCCTGTCGGGCGGCGTGGACGCCTGGGCGCTGCGCATCGACCCGACGCTGCCACGCTACTGAGCCGCGCTCGGCGGCAGCCGGGCCGACGCTCGGCTGCGCCCGTGCCAAGGACGCGCCACCGCTGACGGCGGCGCCCTCCTGCGGACCTGCTATCTTGTAGACATGGCTACGAACTACCCGCAGGCGCCGGCAGGTCCGGCCGAAGGCTCGCTCGAGGCAGGCCTGGGGTTCCGCCTCGGGCGGGGCCACCGGATCGTCCGCGGCGCCTGGCAGGGGCACCTCGCCGATCTCGGCCTGAGCAGCGCCCAGGCAAGCAGCCTCCGCGCCGTGGCGGAACGGCCGGGATCTGGCGTCCGCGAGCTTGCCAGGATCCTCGGCACGGACCCCATGAACGCCAAGCGGCTGGCCGACGGCCTCGAGCGGGCGGGCCTGGTGCACTCGTGCGCGGACCCCGCGGACCGGCGCCTCCGGGTCCTCAACCCCACCGAGGCCGGCCTGCGGCTCGTCCGCGAGGTGGAGGACCGGGCCCGGGCCTGGGCGGCCACCCTGGAGTCGATGGTCGGCCCTGACGAGATCGCGGCCCTGCTGCACACCCTCGACCGGCTGGAGGCGGGGATCGCCGCGTTGACGGCCGCCGAGAGCGGAGCCGCGGAGCACGAGCGTGGCTGACCACCGCCCGGGCGCCGGGACCTCGCCGATGGTCGGCCACAGCCGGTCGATGCCGCCCGCCTTCACGGTCGCCGACTACCGCTGGTATTGGGGCAGCCAGCTCATCTCGGGCGTCGGCACCTGGGCCCAGACCCTCGCCCAGGCGTGGCTAGTCCTCCAGCTCACCGACAACTCCGCCGTCGCCCTGGGCACCATCACGACCCTGCAGTTCCTGCCGATGCTGGTCTTTCCCCTGCTCGGCGGGGTGGTCGCCGACCGCCTCCCCCGCCGCAAACTGCTGATCGCGACACAGGTGGGCGCGATGCTCCAGGCGGTGCTCCTCGGCGTGCTCGTCCTGTCGGGCAGCGTCCAGTACTGGGAGGTCGGCGCGCTCGCCCTGATCCTCGGCCTGACCAACGCCTTCGGCATGCCCGCCCAGCAGTCACTGGTCCCCGAGATCGTCGGCCGTGAGCTCGTGGGCAACGCGGTGGCCCTCAACAGCACCCAGTTCAACGTCTCCCGCCTGTTCGGCGGCGCCGTGGGCGGTGTGCTCGTGGCGGTCCTGGGCGTCGGGACCACGCTGATGCTCAACGCGGCGAGCTTCCTGCCGGCGATCGCCGTCCTGATTGCCATCCGGCCCGCCTTCGCGCGAGCGCCGAGCGCTCGCGATGGCGCCGACCCCTCGGCCGGCCGCACTCGCATCACCTCCGAGATCGGGGCCGGGCTGCGCTACGCCCTGGGCGATCGGGACATCCGACGCGTGCTGGCCCTGTTCGGGGTGGTGGGCCTGCTCGGCTTCAACTGGTCGGTCGCCGTGCCGCTCCTGACCGTGGCCTTGGGGGCCGGGCCGACCGGGCTCGGCACCCTGCAGGCGGCGTTCGGCGTCGGATCGCTCGCGGCCGGCATCGCGCTCATGCGCAGCCGCGGCGCGACCGAGCGCCGCTTCCTGATCGGCGGCTTCGGTCTCGGCGCGGTCCTGATCGCGCTCGGAGCGTCGCCCTGGTACAGCGTCAGCGTCGGCTTGATGCTGCTGGGCGGCCTGGCCGGGGTGACCGCATCGGTCAGCGCCAACACGCGACTGCAGCTGCTGTCCACCGACGCCTACCGGGGGCGCGTCATGAGCCTGTTCACGCTCCTCATGGGTGGCACGACGCCGATCGGCGCGCTGCTGCTCGGCGGGATCGCCCAGGTGTCCGACATCCAAGTGGGCATCATCATCTTCGGATCTGCCGTGATCCTGGGCCTCCTCGTCATCCTGGCGCTCGACCGCGCCCCCGCGGTGGCCGCCGCGACAGGCACCGACCTCGATCCAGCCCCGTCGACCTCAATCAACGGATAGCGGATGCCCGTCTTCGTCTCCCTGGGATCCTTCGCCACGACGCTGTTCGGGGGTTGGGCCGCACTCCGCGTTCGTGACCGGCGCCACCTGGTTCTCGGCCTCGCCGCCGGCATCATGCTAGGCGTGGTCGGGTTCGACCTGCTGCCCGAGGCCCTCCGCCAGGCGCCGACGATGGTGATGAGCGTCCCCGCCCCGCTCACGGCCTTCATCGGCGGATTCCTCCTGCTGCACATGCTGGAGCGCACCATCGCGGTCCACCGCGGCCACGAGGGCGAGTACCGCAGCCACCACCACGAGCCGACCGTCGGCCTGCTGGCGGCGAGCGGCCTCGTGCTCCACAGCACGATGGACGGCTTCGCGATCGGAGCGGCCTTCCAGGCCGGCACGGGCGTGGGTGTCGTGGTGGCCATGGCCGTTATCGCCCACGACTTCGCTGACGGCTTCAACACCTACACGATCACGTCGCTCTACGGGAACGACCGCCGACGCGCGCTCACGCTGCTGCTGCTCGATGCCTTGGCGCCGGTCGTGGGGGCATCACTCACCCTGTTCATCGCGATCCCGCCGACGCTGCTCGGCATCTACCTCGGTTTCTTCGCCGGGTTCCTGCTCTACCTCGCCGTCTCGGACATCCTGCCCGAGGCGCACGCGTCGCATCCGACGCTGCTGACCATCGCCGCCACGGTCGCGGGCGTGCTGGCGATGTGGGTGGTGGTCAACCTGGCCGCATAAGTCCGGGCAGGGATCCATGCAGGATGGTTGACGCCGGAGGACATCGGGCCCGCACAGGATGCGGCGCGGGCGGACAGCCGGCTCCAACGACGGATCCCGAGACAGGGGGCCCGCACGAGCCAGGCCTCCTGTCTCAGCGCAGCGTTCGTGTGCGAAGGGGAGGCACTCGCCGGACCGCCGCTGACGATCGACGTAGAGGGTCGCCCTACCCCGAGCCGCCGCCCGGCGACCCGGACCCCAGGCCGCTCGGGGCGGGCGACGATGCGCCTCCGCCGGCCGACGAGGGCGAGCTCGAGCCGTTGCCCGGCGCCCCGGACGGTCCCGCAGATGCGCGGGGAGGGGGTGGTGGCGTTGGAG
>JBJKRU010000136.1:0-3875 GCA_046704485.1 Candidatus Limnocylindrales bacterium
CCGCAGGGCTGCGGCCGGGCGGGGCGGCATCGGCCCCGGGCTGGAGAGGAGAGGCTGGTCGTTCACGGGACGCTCATGCTCTGGTTGTGGTTCGTGCGATCGGCGCCGCCGGTTCGGCGTCCGCGCCACCTTGGCAGGCGGTGATGACGCCACGATGACACGGCAGGCAGCAGGACGCCGCCGGGCAGGCCGGCGGCGTCATCTTGCGGCGCGGAGTGGGCGGGCCTATCCGCTGGCCAGCCCATGAGTTCGGCAGCCCCCGCTAGGCGCGCACCTCCTGGCGCAGGAAGAGCACGTAGGCGATCGCGAACAGCAGCACCGTGAGGGCCACCAGTGCGACCAGCTGCGGCCAGACCAGCAGGACGCTCTGGTCGAGCGAGAGGAGGCTCGGGATCTGCTGCTGGCTGCTGGTCACCTGGCCGACGCTGCTGAGGATCAGCACGTTGGTCGTCGGGTCGAGCGTGGCCTGCATGATGTCCTGGTAGAGCTGGGCAGGCGACAGCCGCAGGAACAGCTCCTGGGCGGTGATCGCGCCGACCTGTGCGGCAGGGGATGCAGCAGCGTCGATCGGGAACAGGAATGCCGCCGCCGCATTGATCAGGAACGAGCCGAGCACGGACACGGCGAGCCAGACGCCGAACCCGACCAGCGCGGCCGTCGCCGTGCTGCGGATCACCACCGACAGGAGCAGGGCGAAGGCCAGCCAGAACGAGGCGTAGAGCACCGTGACGACGAGCCACACGCCCACGCGCGCGAAGTCCTCGCCCGTCGGGATGATCCCCAGCCGGAGGATGCCGATCGCGGTCACCAGCAGGACCAGGGTGACCATCATCACGAAGATCACGCTGATGCCGGCCACGAACTTGCCGTTGATCACGTCGTCCCGGTGCACCGGCTGCGCGAGCAGGCGCGACAGCGTGCCCTGGCTGCGCTCGGAGTTGATGCCGTCGAAGCCGAATGCGATGCCCACCAGCGGGACGAGCAGGACCACGAGCGCGATCATCGAGATGTTGTTGAACGCCGCCGCCCCGTGGGTGAACAGCGCCAGGAAGACGAGCGGGTTGCTCCCGTTCGTCTGCGAGGCCACCGACTGGATGTCGCTGGCCGAGAAGTACATCGGCAGGACGGACAGGATGGCGATGACGATCAGGAGCACGAAGAACCGCCAGCTCGCGATGTGATCGGCGAGCTCCTTGGCGGCGATCGTGCGCCAGCCGCCTGACGGCGACCGCTCGGCCCGACGGGCCTCGGCGCGGGTTCTGCGGGCCGGCGTGTTGGCAGTCTCAGATGGGGCGGCCATCGATACCCTCCGGGACGTAGCGCCGGTACAGCTCCATGAGGTCTGTGCCCCGGCGCCGCAGGTGAGTGAGCGGCAGATTGGCCGCCGCTAGGGCTGTCGCGAGCGGGGCGGCGACGTCGCGGCTCGCGGACACGATGCGGATGTGGACGAGGTGCGCATCCGGCGCGACGGCCGTCACGCCGGGCACGCTGCGTGCGACGGCGTCGATCGCGGCTGGGTCGCCGTCCACGGCCACCTCGAGCTCCACGGGGGTGTCAGAGCCGCCCGAGAGCTCGTCGAGGGGCCCTGCGGCAACCAGCCTGCCGGCCGAGTAGAAGCCAACCCGGTCGCACAGCGACTGCACCTGCCCGAGGATGTGGGACGAGAGCATGACCGTGAGGTCGTGCTCGGTCACGAGCCGTCGGAGCAGCCCGAGGAGTTCCTCGACGCCCGCCGGGTCGATCGCGATGGTCGGCTCGTCGAGGATGAGCACCGACGGGCTCTTCACCAGCGCGTCCGCGATGCCGAGCCGCTGGCGCATGCCGCGGGAGTACGTCTCGGCCTTCTTGTCGGCCGCGTCCTCGAGGCGGACCTCGTTCAGCAGCTCGTCGATTCGCGCGTCCGCATCGCGACGCGAGAGCCCGTTGAGGCGGGCGGTGTACCGGAGGTTCTCGCGGCCGGTCATACCGCCGTAGAAGCCGACGTTGTCGGGCAGGTAGCCCACGTGCCGCTTCACCGCGAGCGGCTCGCGCGTGGGGTCGAGCCCCAGCACGCGCACCACGCCGCGTGTCGGCTCGGTCAGGCCGAGCAGCATGAGCACGGTGGTCGTCTTGCCGGCACCGTTGGGGCCAAGCAGGCCGAACACCTCGCCCTTGCGGATGGTCAGGTCGAGCGACTCCACCGCCGTGAAGTCGCCGTACTTCTTGGTCAGCCGCCGCGTGACGATGACCGCGTCCTCGGGGACGTCGGCCAGCAGTTCCGCCACGGTCCGGCGGCGGCGTCGGGGCTTGTCCTCCAGCGGCGCCGATTCGACGTCCCACGGGCGGACGGAGCCGGCACCTTCGCCGGCCACGTCGACGTCGGCATCGGTCGGGTCGTGCGGGGCCCGGGACGGGGGTGTTGCGTCCGGCGCGAGCGAGCGGCCCCCGGACCGGGGCCTCGCGTTGAGGCCTGCGGTCGGCCGCGGCCGACGACGCTGGACCCCGCGCCGCGGCTCGGACGGGTTCGTCCGGTCCTCGGTCATCGGGCTACCGCCGTCCGTATGTCCGGAAGACCCAGTAGAGCCCGGCGAAGGTCGCGAGGAGCAGCACCACGCCGGCGATCCACCAGAACGACGGCGTCTGGACCGTCACGCGGATGTCCACCGAGCCATTGGCCTCGGCGCCCGCGACCTTC
The DNA here is from genome assembly GCA_046704485.1 of Candidatus Limnocylindrales bacterium. Lineage (GTDB taxonomy): Bacteria > Chloroflexota > Limnocylindria > Limnocylindrales > CSP1-4 > CAIXZV01. The sequence continues at coordinate 2,675 of JBJKRU010000136.1, forward strand.
ATCGTCACCACGTAGTCGCCCGCGATGGCGTCCTTGGACGGGGTGATCTTCGCGGTGAAGTTCTGGGTGTTGTTGGTGGAGCCGGCGGCCAGCGAGTCAACGGAGGTCGGGTCGAACGTGACGGTCCAGCCCGTGGGCGCCGTGGCCGTCGGGGTGAGCTTCGTGATCGGCGACGTGCCCGTGTTGGTGGCGACGATCACGAAGTCCTTCTCGGTCCCCGCGTTGGCCGTCGTGGAGAGCACCTGATCGGGCGTGGACACGGACATCGAGTAGCTGCCCGTGATCGTCACCGTCATGTCGGCCTCGGCGGTCTTGCCGCCGCCCGTCACCGTGGCGACGATCTTGTTGTCGCCGGCGACGGCGTTCGGATCGGGCGTCACGGACACCGTGAGCGTGCCGGTGCTGCCGGCGGCCACCTGCAGGGTGGACGCGGCCGACGAGGTGGCCGGCTTGATGGTCGTGGTCCAGCCGTCCGGCCCCTGTGCGTTGAACGAGTAGGTGGCCTCGCTCGGCGTGTTGTTCGACAGGGTCAGGTTGAAGGTGAACGACGAGCTGGACGAGCCCTTCTGCTGGGGGAAGTCCGCCTTGAGGGAGATCGTTCCGCTGGCCGCCGACTCGACGCGGACCGAGACCTGGAGGGTCTTGCTCAGGCCGCCGCCATCCGCGTGGATGGTCATGTTGGTCGTGCCCGCCGTGGCGTCTGCGGGGACGTCCACGGAGAACTGGACGTCGGGCGCGGTGGTGGCCGTGGGGCTCGTGTTGGCCACGTAGACGCTGTCGATGACCGTCCCGTTGCCGCGGAACCGCGAGGTCCAGCCGGACGGCACGCCATCAGCCGACAGGCTCACGGTGGCAGCCGGGTTCGCGCTCATGTCGAGCTTGAAGGTCGCGGTCGAGCCCGGCTCGGCAACCACCTCCGGATACGCCGTCGTGATCGTGAGGACCCCGGCTGCACCGACGACCGGGGCCCCCGGCCCGGCGATGAGGGCGAGGGCGCCGAGGACAAGGGCGATCCGCGAGGTCAGGCCGACCCGCGGCGAGCGCCCAGAAACGCGATCCGACATGCGCTGTCTCCAGGAACAGGGGGTGAGGGGACTCGTTCACAAATGCAGACGCCCGGCCTCCTCGTCGGGCCCGCGCGGGGATGATAAGGCGGATTCGCTGAGAGGCGCCTGAGACCCCTCTCGCCGCCGGTCACGCG
>JBJKRU010000137.1:0-4433 GCA_046704485.1 Candidatus Limnocylindrales bacterium
CAACGAGTCCGTCGGCCGCCTGACCCGGCTGGGCATCAGCGTCTACGGCTCGCGCGTGCTGTACGTGCGCGGCCGCAAGTCCGGCGAATGGCGCAGCAACCCCGTCAACCCGCTGACTGTCGACGGCACCCGCTACCTGGTGGCGCCGCGCGGGAACACGCAGTGGGTCCGCAACCTGCGCGCCGGGGACGGCACCGGCGAGCTGCGCATCGGCCGGCGCGTCGAGCCCTTCCGCGCGACGGAGATCGCCGACGACGACAAGCCGGCGGTGCTGCGGGCCTACCTCAAGCGCTGGAAGTGGGAAGTCGGCGTGTTCTTCGACGGCGTGGACGCCAAGGCATCGGAAGAGACGCTGCGCGGGATCGCGCCTGGATACCCGATATTCCGGATCGAGCCCGCCTCGGTCAGCCGCTGAAGTCGGCGGCCAGCTTGTCCATCAGCGCGTCGAGCTTGTCGTTCACGACCTGCCGGGCAGGGTCCGCCAGGTACCAGTCCGCGATCTGGATGGCGCCCCGCTCGAACGGTATCGTGGCCCGCCAGCCGGGCACGACCGACCGGATCTTCGCGTTGTCGAACACCATCGAGTGGGCCTTGTCTCCGAGCAGCCCGGCGCCCCATTCCGGGTCGGCCGCGGCGATCACGTCCGAGGGCACGTGCACGATGCGGGCGGTGACGCCGAGCGCCGTCGCCAGGGCCCGCGCGATCTGGTTCCAGGTGAGCACGTCGTCGGACGTGATGTGGAACGCCTCGCCGTACGTCCGCGGGTGCCCGAGCAGCGGCACGAACGCGCGGGCGAAGTCGTCGTGGTGCGTGACCGTCCACAGCGACGTCCCGTCCCCGTGCACGATCACCGGCCGGCCGGCCAGCAGCCTGGCGAGGCTCGTCCACCCGCCGGACAGCACGGTCTTCGTCGCGTCGTAGGTGTGCGACGGCCGCACGATCGTCGCCGGGAAGTCGTTCTCCCGGTACTCACTAACGAGCAGGTCCTCGCAGGCGATCTTGTCCCTTGAGTACTGCCAGAACGGGTTCTTCAGCGGCGTCGACTCGGTGACGGGCAGCCGCTCGGGCGGCGTCTGATACGCCGACGCGGTCGAGATGAGGACGTACTGCTTCGTCCGGTCCCTGAAGATCTCGATATCGGCGCGCACGTGCTCCGGGGCAAACGCGACGAAGTCAACGACCGAATCAAACTCGTGGTTCTTGATCGCATCCCGAACGGACGCGGGGTTCCGCACGTCCGCCCGCATCTCGCGGGTCCCGGCCGGCAGCGGCCGCGTGGTGCTCTGCCCGCGGTTGAGCACGTACAGATCGATGCCCGATTCGACCGCCACCCGGGCGCACGCGGAGGAGATAACGCCGGACCCGCCGATAAAGAGAACCTTGAGTTTGCTCATGCACTTACCCTAAGCGGGCGTGATCGTCACGCTGCTCGCCCGCCTCCCGACGAGCGCCTGCGAGGTTCTCGCGAACGAGCACGGTGTCCGGGTGCCGCTCGCCAAGCACCCGTTCGAGCCCGGCGAGAGCCTGTTCGTACATCAGGATCGCCGCGTCCACCCGCCCCGCCTCGTGGTACACGAAGGCCAGGTTGTTCCGCGACCTGAGCGTGTCCGGATGGTCGTCGCCCAGGATCCGCGCCCGGTCGGCCAGCGTCTGCTCGCACAGCGGGATCGCCTCGCTCATCCGGCCCACGGCCTGGTAGGCGAGCGCCAGGTTGTTCCGCGCCGCCAGCGTCTCGCGATGAGCCTCCCCCAGCACCCGTACGTCGTCGGCCAGCGCTCGCTCAACGAGCGGGATCGCCTCATCCACCCGACCCAGCGTGCGGTACGCGCCGGCCAGATTGTTCCGCGATCTGAGCGTGTCCGGATGGTCGTCGCCCAGCACCCGCGCCCGGTCGGCCAGCGACTGCTCGAACAGCGGGATCGCCGTGTCCACCCGCCCCGCTACCTGGTACGCCAGCGCCAGGTTGTTCCGCGACCTGAGCGTGTCCGCGTCATCCTCGCCCAACATCCGGACGCAACCGGCCAGGGTCCGCTCGAACAGCGGGATCGCCTCACCCACCCGGCCCACGGCCTGGTAGGCGAGCGCCAGGTTGTTCCGCGAGACCAGCGTGTCCGGATGGTCCTCACCGAGGACACGCACGTCATCCGCCAGGGTCCGCTCGAACAGCGGGATCGCCTCACCCACCCGGCCCACGGCCTGGTCGGCGAGCGCCGGGTTGTTCCGCGAGACCAGCGTGTCCGGATGGTCCTCACCGGGGACACGCACGTCATCGCCGATAAGCGGCTCGCCGATTTCCACGGCCTGGGCCCCGCTGTCGCCCAGTTCGAGGAGGCACCACAAGGCCCAGCCACGGCGGGCCTGCAGGGCGTCGGCCAGTGCCTTGCTGCCGGCCCCGCCGAAGAGGGTGAGGTGCTCGTTGAGGGCGATGACGTGCCGCACTAGAGCGCGGGCCGCCGCCCGGTGCTGCCAGGGTTCGCCGACCGACTTGGCGGCGGCGGCCAGCATAGCGCAAGTCCTGGTGGCGACGGCAGCCAGCGTGCCGTCGCGCGCGCCGCGCTCGCGGACGACGCGCATCACCAGCCGGTGCGCGGTCACCAGGGGTTCGCGGGATTCGTCATCCCCGCTGAAGGTCAGCAGCGAAGCGTCAGCCAGCAGGCCAAGCGCCTCGTCCACTGCTCCGGCGTCAGCCATCGGCCCGGCACGGTAGAGCAGCTGGCGCGCGACACCCTCCGGGGACAGGACCGAGACCATCTCCAGCAGCTCACGGCAGAGGCCGGTCGGCTCGGTGGCCGTCACGGCGTCGATGGACAGCAAGATCGCCTCGGCGACTCCGCGCGGATACGGGTCACCCTTGGCTGGATGCAGGTACCGCTGGGTCGGGTACGAGCGGAGCCGGTCGAGATAGGTCAGGTACGACAGGCGCTGGGCCGCGATGACGGCTGCTGCCTGGGCCAGCGCGAGCGGCAGGTGCCCCACCTCGGCGGCCAGCGCCGTCGCGCCTGGAGACTCATGCTGGCTGGTGCGCTCGGCCAGGAAGTCAAGGGACTCTTCCTCGGTGAAGACATCAACCTGCGTCGGCTTGCCCAGGGTGAGGGCGGCGGCCTGGGTGCTCGTCACCACGACCTCGGCCCGGCCCGCAGAGGGGACGTACGGGCGCATCGCGTCCGGGTCGGTGACGTTGTCCAAGACGAGCAGGCACCGGTGGCCGTCGGCTTCCAGGCGGTTACGCACCTCTCCCCCGATGACCTCCAGGTCGGCACCCGGTCTGCTGATGCCCAGCCGGTCGGCGATCACCGCCAGGCCGTTGAGCATGGTCGGCGTGTCTTCGGCGTTGACCCACGCGACCAGGCGCCAGCCGGCGTCGATGCACTCGCGCGCGTAAGCAGCGGCCAGCTGGGTCTTGCCGACGCCGCGCATGCCGGTGACCGCGCGGACGACCGAGACACCGGGACCGGCGGCGCGGAGCCGGGCCATGAGGTCCTCGCGGGGCTGGAACGCGGGCGGGGCCTGCGGGACATTGCCCGCGACGACCGGACTGCGCGGGGCCTCGCCCGAGAAGAGGTTGACCTGAACATTGTCGTTGCCGACCTGCGCGCCTCGCCCGCCCGTCATGTCCACGCGGCGGGCGGACGTGCCGTCCCGGTTCGTGCGGTCATCCATGTCAGGAGCCAAAAGTGTTGACCTGAATGTTCCCATCGCCGACCTGGACGGCCGTGGAGTCCTTGATTGTCACGTCGTACTTGCCGGCCCGCGAGCCCGGCCCGTCCACCAACTCCATCAGCGCCGTGGCGACGGCGACGAGGTCGACGTCGTCGGCTGCGCCCGCCGCGGTCAGCTCCTTGGCGAGCGGCTCTGCCCAGTTCTCCGGATCGGTCTCGTACTCGGCCAGTACCAGCTCGGCTCCGGGCTGGCTCGCAATGCGCTGTTTCGCCAGCCCTCGCAGCCTGGAGTATGTCTCCTTGACCACGTTCTTCACGTCAAGTTCCAGCGCCGAGATAGCGCCCGTGCTGGAACCAGCGGCAAGCGCCGTCACGATCAGCGTGACCGGGCCCATCCGCTCCACCTCCCGCCGCGTGCGTCATTGAGCGTCCTTTGGGCGATATTTACCCGAAAAGACACCAGATCATCGGCGAGGGCCGACGGCGGCAGGAACGAGGGAGCTCACACCCCGCGCGTTTGGGTAATTAGGCGTACAGGGACGGGCCACCGAGGAGAATGATCTTTATGCACTCAGGCGTGGCTTATCAGGGGTCTTCGACGCGGGACCGGACGGCGACGCTGTTCGGGCAGACCATGGGGCTTGTCGCCATGACCGCGGCGTTCTTCGCGCTGGGGGCGTACGCGGGGCGGAACCTGTCGGAGGGCGCGGTGATCGTCGCGTGGATCGCGGCGTTCGTGGTGCTGCTGATCATGAACTTCGTGGCGCGGCGGTC
>JBJKRU010000138.1:0-8353 GCA_046704485.1 Candidatus Limnocylindrales bacterium
TCGCGTCCGCCAGCCATCAGCGGGCGGAGGTCGTCGAGGGCGGTCGCGAGGGCTGCCGCTCCGGCGGGGTTGTGCGCACCGTCGAGCAGCACCTCCCGTGGACCGCGCTGCCCGCCTGCCTCGACCAGCTCGAGGCGGCCGGGCCACCGCGCGGATCGGTAGCCGGACCGACGCGCCCCGTCCGGGACCTCCGCGATCCCCGCCTCGCCGATCGCATCGAGGAGGGCGTCGGCGACAGCGACGTTCGCCGCCTGGTGGCGGCCGCGGAGGCCGACCTCCGTGGGTCCCAGCCGCGGCAGGTCCACGGTCAGCGCGTCACGGGTCCAGCCGAGGACCGACGCCGGGGACGCGACCGCGAGGGGCACGCCCAGCCGCGCGCACCGGCGACGCAGGATCGCGAGCGCCTCGCCGTCCGCCCCGGTGGCAGCGAGGTCGCCGCGCTTGACGATCGCGACCTTCTCGCGGGCGATCGCCCCGACCGTCGAGCCGAGCCGGTCGGTGTGGTCGAGCCCGACGTTGGTGAGCACCGCGACGCCGCCGTCCCACGCGTTCGTCGCGTCGAGGCGACCGCCGAGGCCCACCTCGACCAGGGCGAGGTCCAGCTGGGCGTCCGCGAAGTGGCGGAACATCATGGCCGTCAGCAGCTCGAACTCCGTCGGCGGGCCGAGCCGACGCGAGACGTGATCGGCCATCGGCGCGACGGCACCCGCCAGCCTCGTGAAGTCCCCCGGTGCGATCGGGCGGCCGTCGACCACGATCCGTTCCCGGTAGCTGACCAGGTGCGGCTTGGGCGTCTCGCCGATGCGGTATCCGGCAGCCCGCAGCGCGGCGCCCGCCAGCGCGATCACGCTGCCCTTGCCGTTGGTGCCGGCGACCAGCGCCCCCCGCACCGCCGCCTGCGGGTCGCCCATCGCCCGCAGGAGCGCGCGAGTCCGCCCGAGCCCGAGGCGGATGCCGAAGCGTCCCCGCGCCTGGAGCATCGCGAGGGCCTCGCTGTAGGTCAGCTCACCGGTGCTCACTCGCGGGTCAGCTCGTCCTCGTAGAAGACGCACTGGTTGAAGCGCGGCGTCAGGCACACGTCGTTGACGTACCCCTCGTCGAGGTGGACACCCCCCCGCAGCTGGCAGCGGGAGATGTTGGCGGGCTGGCGCAGGAGGCCCTTGAGGAGGTGGGGCGCCTGGATCGGGATCGCGCCGCGCGAGCCGGTCATGTAGAAGTGCGGACAGACGTTCCGGCGAAGGCTGGGCAGGCCGAAGCCGTTGCGGCCCGACAGCATCGCACCGGGACGGAGCCTCGGGGGCAGGATCGCGGCCGCGGTTGTGGGACGCCCCGGCAGCGGCGCACCGGGCCGGCTGCCGACCGGGATGCCGACGGGAACGCGGGCCGCCCCGCGAGGAGGCAGCGACGGGGAGGCGGACTGGACCGGAGAGGCGGACTGGAACGGTCGGCCAGGCTGGACCGTCGGGGGAGGGCCCGACTGCGCGGGCATCACCACAGGGCGCGGAGCGACGCGGGCGATCGGTCCGTGGCTCCACGCGCTGCGGTCGCCGGGCGCAGGACGCGTCGGCCGCCGGTCTCTTGCCTCCAACCCAGTCCCTCTTCCCGGCGCGGAGCCCCGCTCCCTCAGGGCCGCTCTCCAGCCCGCAGCGTACCACCGTGGCCACTCGGGCGGTCGCGGTGGCCCGAGCCGGGGCGGGCGACGCCTTCATGCGACAATCGCCCCGATGGACGCCCGCCGTGGGGGGCGGCCCACGCAGGTCCGCCCCCGACCCTCACCCTCAGGTGCGACACGCGGCCGGGTCCGCAGCGCCGCGCCGTCGCCGAGACGGCTCTCGCGCCACCGCACGATCGATCGCCGGCAGGGGCTGCCGCTCCCGGTCAAGCTCGCCATGGCCGCCGGGGTCCTCGTGCTGGGGTGGATCTGCCTGATGATCGGGCTCGGCCTCGTCGGGCCCGCCGTCTCGTCCATGGGCGGCGCCCTCGGCGGCATGGTGGGTTCGCTGACCCACATCGTGAGCTCGCCGTCGCCGACCTCCGACGGGACCGTGAGCGGTGCGCCGGTGATCGAGCCGCCGGATTCGACCACCACCAACATCGCGAGCGTCGACCTGACGGTCCAGGTCCCGGAGGCCATCGTCGGGCTGAGCGGGTACACCTGCCGGCTGTACGTCGCGCTGGGCGATGCCCAGCCGATCGCCGTCACCGAGTCACCGGTCGGCGGCACGGCCACCCTGGTGCTGTCCAGCGTGGCGCTCGTCGCGGGCGCCAACACGTTCACGGCCACCGTTGTCGGCCCCGCCGGCGAGAGCGCCCCGTCCCAGCCGGTGACGATCACGCTCGACGTGTCCAAGCCCAAGATCACGATCACGTCGCCCAAGGACGGGTCGGCCGCCACGGGCACCAGCATCACGGTCAAGGGCAAGACGCAGCCCGCCTCGACCGTGCGCCTCCAGAACGACGCGAACGGCGCCGCTGCGACGGCGGCGGCCGATGACACCGGCCTGTTCTCGATCCCGATCGCCATCGCGGCGGGGCCCAACAACATCACGATCACGGTGACCGACCCCGCGGGGAACGGGAACACCGCCACGATCACCGTCACCAAGGGCACGGGCACGCTCAGGGTGTCCCTCAGCGGCACCGTCTACCGGTTCGAGAGCAGCAGGCTGCCCACCAACGTGACGTTCACGGCGGTGGTGGTGGGCGCGGACGGCAATCGCGTCTCCGGCGCCCAGGCGCTGTTCACGGTGAGCGTGCCGGGGCTCCAGGCGCTGGTCTCATCGGTGATCACGACCGATTCCAAGGGCACCGCCACGTTCTCGACGACCATCCCCAAGGGCGCGACGGCCGGGTCGGGGCTTGCCACGGTCCTCATCACGATGCCGACCGGGACGCAGACGGCAACAAACCGCGCCGTCCTGACGGTCCGCTGACGCGACGGCGGCGGCCCCGCGCGTCGGCTGGGCTGCCCAGAACGGCGCCGAACCGGTGTTCGACCGGCACGCCAAGCCTATCGACAGCCGTGCACGGCGCAGCTACGATCCACTCATGCCGCTATGGCGCTGCCCGCATTGCGCGACTCCGCAGCCGGAGAGCTCCCGGTGCTGGCTGTGTCACCGTTCGACCACCACCTGCGGCACATGCCGACACTTCCGGAGCGGGGTCGCCGGCGGCCTGGGCGTGTGCGGCCGGAAGCCCAAGCGGCTGGCGCTGAGGGGCACCGAGGTGCTGCCGTGCTGGGAGGCAGCGCCATCGCCCGAGGCGCCGGGGCCCGCCCGAGAGTCGGCGGGGATCCGTGCGCGCCGTCGGGATGAGCGCGCGCCGAGGACGTTCGTCCCCGTCGAGGAGCTGCACGCCGGCGACGGCGAGGAGGCGCCCGCCCCCGCGCCGCGCCCGGTCGTCGGGGCTGCCGTCCGCGAGCGGTGGTCCCTGTGGGGCGAACCGGACGCCTGAGCGCCAGCGGGGCGGCGGCGCAGACCGCGGCGGACAGGCCCCAGGCTCAGGCGGACGGGCCCCCGGCTACGGCGTGCAGGTGAAGGTCGCCGGATCCTTCAGGACCACGTTGACGTTCGTGCCGGGGGGCACCAGCGTTCCCGGCGCTGGCTCCTGGGCACTCACCACCCAGTTCGACGGGATGGGTGACACGCCGCTGGGATCCGTGGACGCGGACCCGAGGGTCAGGTTGCTGCCCTGGATCGCGGCAGTCGCCTGGGCCAGCGTCTGGCACCCGTAGTTGCCGACGCTCACGGGCACCGGCGTTGGAACGGGGGTGGGGGTCGGCACCGGGGTGGGCGTGGGCGTGGGCGTGGGCGCCGGGGTGGGCGTCGGCGCCGGGGTGGGCGTGGGCGTTGGCGTGGGCGTGGGCGAGGGCTCAGGACCGATCGAGATCGTGTAGTTGACGCTGCCGCCCGAGGCGAGCGAGACGCCGGGCGACGGATCCTGGCTGATGATCTGGCCGGCGGGGATCGTCGGGTCGTAGGCCTGGGTGCTCGCACCCAGCTTCAGGCCGACTGCGGCGAGCGCGTTGGCGGCATCGCCCAGCGACAGGTTCCGCAGGTCCGGCACCGGGACCGCCGACGGGCCGATCGCCACGGTGAGCTTGATCGTGGTGCCCTCGGCGACGGACGTGCCCGGTTTCGGGTCCTGCGCCAGGACGGTGTCGGCGGGGATGGTCGTGCTCTGCTCGGTCGCCGATCGCACCGTCGACAGGCCCAGCGCGGTCGCCTGGGCAGCGGCGTCGGAGTAGAGCGAGTTGACCAGGTTCGGCACGACCACCGCGGGACCGGAGGTGTTCTCCCCCGGTGATTCCGTCGGGATGATGCCACCGCTGGAGATCAGCCTGAACAGGAGGATCGCCGCGACGATCAGAACGCCGATGCCCAGCAGGCCGGCGATCCAGGCCCACGGGCCGCCACCGTCATCGTCGAGCGCCTCGTCGTAGCGCCTGGGGATCGGAACCGATCCGGGCGGGGGCGTGCTCGACGATGGCCCGGGCGCGGCCGGAGCCACTGGCGCATACGCCTCGGGCGGGTAGTTCACGCTGGGCCTGGTGGCCGTCTTCGCGGCGCCGGCTGCAGCCGATGCGGCGAGGCTGGGAGGCGGCGGGGTGTCGGCGAGGAACCCGTCGAGCGTGCCGCCCATGGCGGCCGCCGACGGGTACCGGTCAGCCGGGTCGAGGGCCATCGCCCGGGCCACGATCGAGTCGAGGGCCGGCGGCACCGACGCGCGCAGCGACGATGGACGCGGCGGCGTGGTCGACAGGCGGGCGAGTGCGACGGCAGCGGCGCCATCCCCCGAGAAGGGACGGCGGCCTGTCAGCGTCTCGAACAGGACGATCCCGAGCGCGTAGATGTCGGACGCGGCGGTCGCCTGTTCGCCTCGGGCCTGCTCGGGCGCCAAGTAGTGGACCGAGCCCATCGTCACGCCGGGAAGGGTCACCTGTGCGTCGTCGAGCGCCCGGGCGATGCCGAAGTCCGCGACCTTCACGCGGCCGTCGCGGCTGACGAGGATGTTCGACGGCTTGACGTCGCGATGGATGATCCCCCGCGTGTGGGCGGCGTGGAGCGCCTTCGCCACCTCGGCCCCGATGCGGGCGGCCTGACGCGGGGCGAGCGGCCCGTTCTCGCGCAGGATCGAGGCGAGATCCTGGCCGTCCACGAGCTCCATGACGATGTACTGGTCGCCGGCCTCGTCCTGGCCGAAGTCGAACACCGCCACGATATTCGGCTGGCTCAGCGAGGCGGCGGCCCGTGCCTCGTCGCGGAACCGGGCCACGAACTCGGGGTCCTGGCCGAACTCGGGCCGGAGCACCTTGACCGCCACGTCTCGCTCGAGCTGCGAGTCGCGCGCACGATAGATCGTGGCCATACCGCCCTGGCCCAAGAGCTCCAGGAGGCGGTACCGACCGCCGAGGATGCTGCCGATCTCGGTCACGTGTGGCGATCTCCTGCTGGCACGGGCCCGCGGTGGCCGCTCAGATGTCGAGCGAGCGGAGGAACGAGCGGAACTCGCCGCCGAACTCCGGGCGGACGAGAGCCAGCTCCACAGACGCCTGGAGCCAGCCCATCGTGGTGCCAGCGTCGAATCGCCTCCCCTCGAAGGCGTAGCCGAAGACGCTCTGCTCGTCCATCAGCGCGTGGATCGCGTCGGTCAGCTGGATCTCGCCGCCGGCGCCCCGCTGCGTCTGCTCGAGCTTGTCGAAGATCTTGGGCGTCAGCACGTAGCGCCCGATCACCGCGAGGTTCGATGGCGCCGTCCCGGGGGCCGGCTTCTCGACGAGCTGGTTCACGTGGTAGGTCCGGTCGCCGTCCGAGTCGCCGCCCACGGGCCCGCCGCCGATGACCCCGTAGCGCCGCGTCTCATCCTCGGGGACCTCCATCACGGCCACCACCGAGCCGTGGTGCAGGTGGTACGCGTGGATCAACTGGCCGATGCACGGCCGGTCGCTGATCACCACGTCATCGGGGAGGATCACCGCGAACGGCTCGTGGCCGATGAGGTCCTTCGCCATGAGCACCGCGTGGCCGAGGCCCAGCTGCTCCTTCTGGCGGATGTAGGCGACCTGGGCGAGGTCCGTGATGTGGCGCACCTGGCGGAGGCGCTCGATATCGCCCTTCTCCTCAAGGAGGTGCTCGAGCTCGAAATTCAGGTCGAAGTGGTCCTCGATCGCGCGCTTCTGGCTCGAGGTGACGATGATCACCTGTTCGATGCCGGCGGCGACCGCCTCCTCGACGGCGTACTGGATGACGGGTTTGTCGACCAGGGGCAGCATCTCTTTGGGCTGCGCCTTGGTCGCGGGGAGGAAGCGGGTTCCCCAGCCGGCAGCCGGAAAGACGGCTTTTCGGACGCGCATCGAACCTCTCGGCAGCGGGCGTGGCGTGGGCTCCAGTATACCGATGGCCCGGCGTCCTCAACCTCAGGCGGTCTGGCCGAGGCCCTCGACGAAGCGCGCCACCAGTGCGGAGAACGTGCGTGGGCGATCCAGCGGCATCAGGTGCATGGCCCGGCCGACGACCACGTGCCTTCCCGCGCGGCATGACTGCGCCCACGCCTCGCCGCCGGGCGCGAACACGAGGTCGAGGGCGCCGTTGACCAGGAGCACGGGCGTCCAGAGCAGGGCCAGCCGATCGAGGTACGGCGTCCCGGCGATCGCACGGAGCGCGGCCGCGCCGCCCCGCGGCCAGAACCCGCCCTCGATGATGGGGTCGGCGTTCCGCGGTGAGTAGCGGAACCGGAGGCAGGCGCGGCCGAGGGCGTCGAGCGGGCCGCGGGGCGCATGGGCGAGGACCCAGGCGAGCAGCCGGAACGGCAGGGCGGTCGGCCCGCGAGGCTCGGCAGAGCAGCCCGCGAGGACGAGCCCCGCCACGCACTCGGGGTGGCGATCGGCCGTGTCGATCGCCACATAGCCCCCGAGCGAGAGGCCCACCACGATCGCCCTGCCCTGCGGGCATGCTGCGACGATGGCGTCGGCCACCGTGTCCGCGGCCGCCTCGCGCGTGAACGGCAGGTCGCCGAGGGCACCGTGCCCGGGAAGGTCGACTGCGATGCACCGGTAGCGCGCGGAGAGGACGCGCATCTGCGGCGACCACTGGGCCCTGGTCAGGAGCGTGCCGTGGACGAACACGATCGCCGGCGCATCGACAGGTCCCGAAGCGACCCACGCGCTGGTGGCCGGCGGGCCGCTCATACCGCCCGGTGCTCGATCGCCCACAGCGCGGCCTGGGTCCGGCTGGCCAAGTCCAGCTTGCCCAAGATGTTGGACACGTGGGTGCGCGCGGTCCGCTCGGTGATGTCGAGAAGTGCCGCGATCTCCTTGTTGGAGTGGCCGCGGGCCACCAGGCGCAGGACCTCGCGCTCGCGCTCGGTGAGCGGCTCGTAGCCCTGGTACGGGCCGCGGATGCGCTGTGCCAGCATGCGTGCCACCTGCGGGTCGAGATGGACCTCGCCCGCGTGGGCGCGCCGGACCGCGACGGCCACCTCGTCCGCCTCCGCGTCCTTGAGCAGGTACCCGGAGGCGCCGGCCTCGAGGGCGGCGGTGACGCGATCCTCCTCGATGAAGCTCGTGAGCGCCACAACCTCGATGTCCGGGTGTCGGCTCTTGATCGCCCCGATCGCCGCGATCCCGTCCATGGCGGGCATCACGATGTCCATCAGCACGACGTCGGGCAGGAGGGCGTCCGTCATCTCCACCGCGTGCTGGCCGTCCTCCGCCTCGCCGACAACCTCGATGTCGTCCAGCAGGTCGAAGAAGCCGCGCAGGCCGCGGCGGACCACCGTGTGGTCGTCGACGATCAGGACCCGGATGCGGCCGCCCTCACGCGAGTCGACCCCGCGTCCCGTGATCTCGGCATCGCTCATCGAGGTCAGGATACGCGGAACGCCCGGCGCGGCGGACCCGTATCAGCCGGTATCAGCCGGGTTCGCTGGGGGCGGGATCCGATGTCACGTGGGCCGCCGCCGCCGCGTCCCGCTGGCGGGCCCGCTCGCGGCTGGCGGTCGCCAGGCGGATCGAGGTGAACGGGATCCGCACCTCGCGGAACACCTCTGTGGACACCAGGAACCCGGCCAGCAGCAGGATGATCCCCACCAGCTTGCCGATCGAGCTGATCGCCGTCGACCCTGCGACGCTCAGCGAGTCCGTCGCCAGCGGGACCAGCGCGCCCGCGGCGATCAGCAGCGTGGCCGGCACGCGGGAGTGGAGGCGTCCCGCGAGCAGCTCGCGGGCGGCTCCCGGCAGGGACGCCACGAAGTTGACCGCGATCGCCGGCACCGCGATGAGCAGGTTGAACAGGAACTGGTCGCCCGGCTGGGTCGGGTCCAGCGAGTACGGCAGGATCCGCCGCTTGGGCATGAA
>JBJKRU010000139.1:0-2811 GCA_046704485.1 Candidatus Limnocylindrales bacterium
CCACCCGACCCGCTCGTCGCAGCGACCTCGCCGGCCGTCAGCGAGACGCTCGAGGCGCTCGCCCGCGAGGGCGCCCGCCGGATGCTCGAGCAGGCCCTCGCCGCCGAGGTCGACGCGCACCTCGGGCGCGGCCGCTACGACCGGGCGGGCGACTTCACCGGGTACCGCAACGGCTTCGGCCGCGAGCGCGAGATCACGGTCGGGACGTGGTCGGTCGAGGTGCATCCGCCCCGGGTGGCCGACACGCCGCCGCACATCCCTCCCTTCCGGAGCTCGATCCTGCCCCGCGGCCGGGCGCTCTCGCCCGAGACCCAGCGCCTGTTCGCGAGGCTCTACCTCGAGGGCCTCAGCTCGGGCGACTTCGAGCCCGCCTTCCGCGAGCTCGTCGGCGAGCGGGCGCCGCTGTCGAGCTCGACGATCCTGCGCCTGCGCGAGTCCTGGAAGGCGGAGTACGCGGCCTGGCGGGTCCGGCCGATCACGAGCCGGTTCGCCTACGTCTGGTGCGACGGGCTGTACCTCGGCGTCGGCGCCGAGGAGGAGCACAGCTGCCTGCTGGTGATCGTCGGGGCCCGCGAGGACGGCCGCAAGGAGCTCCTCGCGATGGAGCTCGGGTACCGGGAGAGCGCCGGCTCCTGGGCCGACGTGCTGCGCGACCTCCGCGACCGCGGCCTCGCCGCGCCGCTGCTCGCGGTCGGCGACGGCGCCCTCGGGCTGTGGTCGGCCCTGCGCGACGTGTTCCCGGGGACCCGGCACCAGCGGTGCTGGAACCACCGGGCCATGAACCTGGCCGACAAGGTCCCCAAGCGGCTGGCTCCCGAGCTCCGCCACCAGCTGCGGGCGGTCTGGAACGCGCCGTCCCGCCGCGAGTGCGAGCTGCGGCGCGACGAGCTCGCCCGCTGGCTCCACGCGAGGGGCCAGGACCCCGCGGCCGAGACCCTGTTCCGCGACTGGGACGACTTCACGGCCTTCTACGACTTCCCGGCCGAGCACTGGGTCCACCTGCGGACCAGCAACCCCGTGGAGTCGCTGTTCGCCGGCGTGCGCCTGAGGACCAACGTCACGCGGCGGATGCGCCGCCGGGACAGCGCGCTCCACCTCGTGTTCAAGGTCGCCCAGCGCCTCGAGCACACGTGGCGGCCGCTCAACGGCGGCCTGACCGTCATGACCCTCGTCCTCCGCGGCGAGCGCTTCGCCGACGGGATCTACGTCCCGCGCTTCGAGCCCGAGGAGGTGTCCGCCGCCTGACCGACGAGCCCGTCATGACCGTCATCCCAGAGGGGATTTCCACGCAACTTGACGAAGACTCCGGCATGGGCGCCCGGGCGCGACGAGTTCATGCGAGCCGCGTCAATTAGCCCGACGTCCTGGTCGGCGACGGGAACAGCGGACGGCACGGGAATCCGGCGACCGGATCGCGGCGAGGCGGCGGATGCGGAGCCGGCTCACCGGTGCCGGTGGTGTAGCCGCCGATGAGCAAGCGGCGCGTCGCCGCGCGGCGGGCGACGTGGCGCTCGTCACTCGGCACCCTCTTCGCCGCGCCCGCCCGCTGCGCCGGGCGAGGTGGCGGCCACCGAACACCACGACTGCGGTCGCTACCTTTTGCGGAGGACGAAGCGGTAGGTGCCGCCCTCGATGCTCGACTCGACGAGCGGGTTCCCGGTCAGCCTCGACCACGCCTCGTACTCGGAGACGGACTTGGGGCTGTACGCGATGACCTCGAGCAGCTGCCCGGACGAGAGCTCGGCCATCGCCTGGGTCGTCCTCACGATCGGCATCGGGCACGACAGGCCGCGAGTGTCGAGGCGCCGTGCGATCGGCTCCGGGGCGGGCGATTCGGTGGCAGCGGGTTGGCCGGTCGCAGTCTCGCCTCGTCCCGGTGCGGATGTGGTGGTCATTGTGATCTCCTGGGTCCGATGCTCGGTGCCTGCGTGCCCGACCCGCCAGGCGGCGGGCTCGACCCACGAGTCGGCACGGGCGCGGGATCCGCCGCCGGCCGCCCCTGACCGCACGGCGCGGACTCGAGCTGGAGGGTCGCATGGCCGACCCCGATCCGCCGGAGCGCCTCGGTGGCGTCCAGCAGCGTCCGGCGCATGTCGGCGCCGAACGCGGTCTCGACGTGGGCCGTGACGACTGGCAGGTCCTCGGCGATCGCCCACACGTGGAGGTCGTGGACCGCGCGCACGCCTCGGGTGGCGTGGAGGGCTGCGCTGGCGGCGTCGACCGGGACGCCTCCCGGCACGCCCTCGGCAAGCAGGTGGACGATCCGGCCGAGCAGGCGCAGCCCGGCCACCGCGAGGAGGACCGCGATGACGAGGCTGGCCGCGGGATCCGCGGCGGGCGACCCGCCGGCCATGATGATCAGCGCCGACGCGATGACCGCGAGGGCTCCCACGGCGTCGCCTCCGAGGTGGAGGACCAGGACGCGCGTCGCCTCCGTCCGGCGCTCGGCGCCGTGGACGACCAGCGCGGACGTGGCGTTGGCGAGCAGGCCCGCGACCGCCACCGCGAGCACCGCCTGGGCGTCCACGACCGAGGGCGCGAGGAGACGACCGACGCTCTCTACGAGGATCGCGGACGAGGCGGCGACCAGCAGCACGGCGTTCGCGAGCGCACCGATCGCCTCCAGGCGGTGGAAGCCGTACGTGTGGCCGGCGTCGGGGTCGCGCGCGGCCAGGCGGGCGGCGCCGAGGCCGACCAGGATCGCCACGATGTCGATGAGCACGTGGGTCGCGTCGCTCAGCAGCGCGAGGCTCCCGGTCACGAGGCCGCCCCCGACCTCGAGTGCGAGCACGCCGCCCGAGAGCGCGAGCG
>JBJKRU010000140.1:0-3297 GCA_046704485.1 Candidatus Limnocylindrales bacterium
TCCCGGTGCCGGCGAGGACCGCGAGCGCGACGCGGAGCGTCGGCCCGGCGGCACCCAGCAGCCGCACGAGCTCGTCGTCCGTCGGGGCGACGACCAGCTTCTCGTCGACGTGCGGCATGCGGAGGCGCGCGAGCGGATCGCGCTCGAGGTGTCCCTCGTCGACGAGCCACACCGTGAACGTCCGCAGCGCCCGCAGGATCCCGCGGGTGGAGACCGGGCTCATGCGTGCGTCATCGCTGAAGCGCCGGACGCGGCCGATCTCGATGTCGTCGATGGAGGCGATCGCGGCGGCATCGCCGACGCGCTCCAGAGCGAACGCGTAGTACGCGACGGTGGCCGGCCGCAGGCCGCGTCGCCGGCAGTCGGCGAGGTAGTCGGCGACCGCTTGCCGGTAGGCGAGGAGCTCCATGCCCGGTTCCTCCCGGGCCCCTGTGGAGATTCCCCGGCTAGAAACTTCACAGGGAATCGTCAAAACGGGGCCGCGTCTGGCTCACCGGGAGGTCCCCGCACCACAAGATGTAGTGGTGTCACGACGCAGAGCCACAAGGGGTGGTGGTCGGAAGGGGGAGTGGAGCCGACACTCGGATTTGAACCGAGGACCTGCTGTTTACGAAACAGCTGCTCTACCGCTGAGCTATGTCGGCGCGGGGCGCATCTTAGCAGGCCAAACTGCGCTCGGCGAACAGCCGGAGGGGATGGTCGCGGCCGTCCCGCGCAGCCGAGCCACCAGGACGCCGCATGGCGATGTCAGCTCGCGGGCGTGGCAGATGGCGATGGAGTGTCTGTCGGCGACGGCGTCGGAGCAGGCGTCGCCAGGGATGGCGGTGATGGTGTCGGGTCCGGGCTCGGACTCGGGGTGGGTGTCGCGCTCGGGCTGGGGCTCGGTGAGTCGCTCGGGCTGGGTGCGGTGGACGGCGTCGCGCTCGGGCTAGGCGTGGGCGTCGCGGTAGGCGCCGGCGAGTCGCTTGCCGTCGGCGTGTCGGTCGGGATCGCGCTCGAGCTTGCCGTCGCGCTCGGCGCGGGCGAGTCGCTGGGGCCTGCGCTCTGGCCGGGATTCGCCGAGTCGCTCGGGCTGGGCGCGGTCGAGGGATCCGGCGATGCCGTCGACGTTGCGTTGCCGCCCGGGGAGCCCAGGCCGCTCGTATCGCAGGCTTGCCCGCCGTTGGACCAGGCCAGGAGCGGCTGCGGCACGTTGGTGTCCGGGTAGTGCGGCAGCGGGCCGTCCGTCCCGTCGAAGCGGATCGTGCCGGTGTAGAAGTCGGTCTGGCCGAAGCAGGGAGGCTTGGCCACCGTCAGGAGCCCGGACGTGTGGTCGGCGTCCAGGGTGACGCTCTGGTGGTCGAACAACTGCTGCGTCCCGGTGGTGGGCCATGTCGGGCCCTGCGTCGTGTAGGCGTTGAGGCTGAACGAACGGCTGCAGCCCGCGGGCAGCGCGGCGTTGGTCCAGACCCGGACCGAGAGCATCGGGTAGCTCGACGCACCCACCTTGCCGTAGAGGAACAGATTGATCGGGCAAGTCGTGGCCGGCAGCGTCGGGGTGGGTGTCGGTGTCGGGGTCGGGGACGGGGTGGCCAGCGTGGCAGCGATCGACCCCGGCTGCGATGCCGTGAAGTACGCCTCAGTGGCGCCGATCTGATGCGCCAGCTGAACCCCAGCGAGGGCCAGCAGAGTTCCCACGCAAGCAACGGCAAGCCGCCGATCGTTCACGTCGCGTCGTGCTC
This sequence comes from Candidatus Limnocylindrales bacterium, assembly GCA_046704485.1. GTDB lineage: Bacteria > Chloroflexota > Limnocylindria > Limnocylindrales > CSP1-4 > CAIXZV01. The sequence continues at coordinate 1,722 of JBJKRU010000140.1, forward strand.
CACGGTCGTGTTCACCTGCTGGCTCGCGGGCTGGCCGCCTGTGAGCTCCCAGATGGCCGCAAGGGCAAAGAGCAGGGCCAGCAGGACGACAACGCCCAGCGGGTGCTGGAAGAACACCGCGACATACCCTGCGTAGGGGACGGAGAAGGCGACCCGCCCGACGATCATGTCAGGCTGGATGTACCCCACATCGCGGCTCGGGTTGGCGTCACCCTTCGTCGAGATCCCTGCCGGGCCGATCGCGGCGATGCGGTGCGTGACGGTGTAGCCAGGTGTTGGGTGAAAGGTGACCACGTCACCCACGCGGTAGACGGTCGCCTGAGTGACCGGAATGTCCACCACGACCGCGCCGGTGGCGATGGTGGGCGTCATGGAGCCAGAGTCCACGGCGTAGAAGCGGACGCCGTTCGACCAGGCGTAGGTGCCGCACCCCACGAGCGCCATCAGAATGGCGACCGCGGCGACAACGACAAGGCGGCGGAACATCATGGTCGACCCTTGAAGGCGGGGTGGGCAGGACCTGCCCGCCCACCCCGGACCTGTCTCGGCTGGACTGGCTCTAGCGCGTCACGCCTACTGCGTCTGATCGACGATCTTGGTGAGCGAGTACTGGATGTACTGATACTTGTAGTAGAGGGGCGGGGTATGAGTAAGCCAGGTGAGCCCCCCGAGGTTGGGGATCGGGGTGATGGCCGCGGAGCCGTTGAACGGATCCGTCGGGTCGACGCCGGGCTGGAATGCCACGACATTGAACAGAAGCGGGCCGGGGCCACCGGCACCCGCAACCGCCGCGGCGATTGTGCCATCGGCCTCCGCGGCGTTGAAGATCGACTCGCCCTGGTGGTTCGTCATGCACGCGTTGTAGGTGAAGGTCATCGGGAAGCTCGTGCTCGTGCCGCCGGCGAGCGTGCCGATGAAGATCGCGTGCGGCAGGGCGTTGGCCCCGACGCGCGCGATGGAGGAGCAATCGCCACCCATGAATTTGGGGGGGTTGACGGGCGTTCCGGCGACGCCGGGCGTCAACGACTGGTACCCGTTCGCGAGGTTGTCGTAGACGTACCCGCCGATCTGGAACTTCCCGTACTGGCCGAGGTTGTTGACGGCGCTCCACATGAAGTTGGAGTTGTCGAACACGAGCCAGATGTCCTCAGCGCCGCTGGTGGGGTTGCTGACGTGGACGGTCGCCGTGGTGGGTACGCCGGGCAGGATCCCCGAGAAGTCGAAATTGACCAGGCTCGGGTCGCCGGCGCTGGTGGCACCGCTGCCCGTCACGGCAATCTGAACAGTCCCATTGTTCCCAGCGATCTGGCCGCTGTGCGAGTCCGTGAAGTACGCGCCGGTGGTCGCGATCATGGTGCTGATGAGCGCGCCCGCGGCGACGAGCGTCGTCGCGAGCGCGGCGAGGCGCGCGAACTTGCGCTTGTTCATGTGCAATCTCCCTCTTGGGGTACTGAGGGCTTGTAGCCGAATTCCCGAAGAGTTCCTCTCACCGCACCCCGTGGGCAGTGTTCAGGGGTCCACCTCGATGCCGACGGCCTTCCAGCTTTCGACCAGGCCTTGCGGGTCGGGCGGCACG
>JBJKRU010000141.1:0-41633 GCA_046704485.1 Candidatus Limnocylindrales bacterium
CCCGCTGAGGGTGGAGTTCTCCAGTCGCCGCTGGCCCCGCCAGACGACCCGGAGCTCGACCGGCGGCCAGCCGACCCGCCAGCCGTCGACCCCGCGCCGCTGCCGCGGGTGGAGCCCGCGGACGAGCTCGACGACGAGCGCCGGGTCCGGCTCGAGCCCCGCCGGCGGCTCGATCGTCAGCCGGACCGACTCGGCCGCGCCCGCTTCCTCGTACGCCCGCTGCCTGGCGACGCCGGCGAGGAATGGCGCGGCTTTGACCGCGAGGTGCAAAGCGACTGCTGCCAGCGCGAACGGGACCGCCGGGCCGAGGACGTCGAGGACCGTGGGGACGTGCAGCATGGCGCCCCGTCAATGCCCATGCCGAGCGCGCGGCTCGATCTGCGGCGCCGCAGCCATGCCCACTGGACGGGCGTTGACGGCGCCGACGGCAGCCCGCCTCGGAGGGCCCGCGGCCCGTATGGATCCCATGACGAGACCGTAGGCGCGAGACCGCGTGAGCTCAATGCTTTCTGTGTACGAAACTGCGTACGTTCGCGTCCAGACCCGTCCGAGCCAGGGACGAAACCCCGGCACTGGGCGCCGTCCGATCGGCGGCTACGGAAGGCGGCGGCCAGTCGGCGATAGGCCTGACGCTGACGATGTCTCGGGCGAATCCGCCAGGATGCGACCCAGGGCCCGCGCAGCCTCCTCGTACTGGGGCTGCGCCTGGGCCGACATGTACAGGAAGAGATCGGTCCGAGCCCTTGATGCCCCGATGTAGATGCCGCGCAACGCCGCCTCGGACTCCAGGTCGCCGAGGTCGACGAAGAGGATTGCGTCTGCCTCGAGCCCCTTGAACGCGTGCACTGTGCAGTAGCGGAGCACCCCCCGATCAGCCACCACGTCTGTGATCCGGTATGCGAGATGCGGGATGCCCCCGCTGAGGGTGGAGTTCTCCAGTCGCCGCTGGCCCAGGATCACGATGTCGGACAGTGCGAAGCCACCTCCGACGAGCGAGGTGATGTCGCGCCCAAGGAGGCGAAGCTGGTCGCTCGCGTCTTCGTACCATCGTCGCTGCACGTCGGGCCCTTCGACGACCAGGGTCTCTGTCGGCATGCGTCGACAGAGCAGGCCCGTCTCGATCGCGATCGGCCTCGTGTTCCGGCAGTTCACAGCGAGTGAGTAGGAGGCGGCGCCGACGCGAAGCTTCTTGAGCAGACCTGTCTGCGATGCCTCGAAGATGTCCTGCCTCGGGTCGATGAAGATCCGCCAGCGACCGCGGGACAACCCGCCCGCGAGCAGCGCGTCGAAGACGTCGAGATCCGCGACGCTCAGGAGATCCTGCGCCTCATCGATGATGATGGTGTCGAAGCGGTCGGGGACCAGTTCGTCCACTAAGGCACGGTACGCCAACTCTGGGTAGTAGACCTCGAAGAGGTCGCTCTGCGACACGTCTGGGAGCTCGCCTTCCAGCCCGGCCCGGCGCACGATGTCGTGCGCCATGGCATGAAAGCTGAAGACGTGGACACCCTTCTCTCCCGAGACGGCACTCGAGAGATAGGAAGCGAGATTCCTGTTGAAGCAGACGAGGGCCGTCGATTCTCCCCGCCTCGCGAAGCGGAGCGCCTCCTCCACCGCCAAGAAGGTCTTCCCGGTGCCGGCCCCGCCGGAGATGATCGCGCGGTCGTTCTCGGCGAGTCCATCGAGGACGGCGTACTGCTCGCGGGTTAGCCGCACCAGCTCCTTGTCAATCCGCGCTGCTCGCGCTCTCAGCGACAGCCGCACCTCAAAGTCGGGACGGATCAGTTCGACGATGTCCCGCGCGAGCGCGGGGTCGACCGTCGTCGGGGACCGGCCCTTGATGGCGCTGAGGCGCTCGTTCCAGAACCCCGCCACGCGCTCTAGGTAGGTGGCGAATGGAAGGGCAACGTCGTCGGAGTCGTAAACCAGGGCGGGGGTGATGTCTGGCCCCGAGACGGTGAAGGTCGTGTCGGGAGTCACCACGCCATGCCCCACCACAGCAGACCGGACGGCGGGGAGCTGCTCGCTCAGGTAGGCGTAGAGGGCCGATGCTGCTCCCCCCGCCTGCTCGAATGGACTCTCGGCGTGCGGCGGCGAGTCCGCTCCGCCCCTGTTCGTGTAGATCCAGGCGCCGTGGTCTCGTCGGAATCTGCCGCCTTTCACCTCGAGCACAAATACACCAAGCGGCCCCACAGCGACGAAGTCCGCCTCCGCCCACGGCTTGCGCCGGTGTCCGGCAATGCCCACGGAGTGGAAGACGGTCCAGGAGTCGTCGAGTTCTGAGGCCAGGACCGGGAACAGCTCGCGCTCCGCATCGCTCTTCGTGGCGTCGCCCACGAAGGGCGGGATCATTCTGGCCATCAGTCGAAGCGCCGGTCGAGGTATCCCACGCCGTGCGCGCCCGGGGTGTCCACCACGGAGGCGCGGTCGAGGAGGACGTTGAGCTCCTCGCACGACACCTCGGGCAGGAGCAGGCACGCGTGACACGCCGCTAGGTTGAGGGCGTCCACACCGCTTCCGAGCGCCTCCGAACACAAGGGGTCAGAGGAACACCACGAGGCCCGCTCGATCACCTCCAGGACTGCCGCCTGAAGCCGGGTGGCGTTGGCCAGCGCGACGACTCCACCGAGGCTGCCAGCTGAGTCGGAGGACGCGGTGTAGATCAGGATCCCCGCCATCGCGTCGCTGGCGTAGATCCGCTCGCGGAGCGAGGCTGCGGGGTAGCCGCATTCGAGGGCCCACTGGTTGATCAGGAGGTGGGCAAGCGTGTGAAGCATCACGAACCGCGGGGTGATGCGACGGTCGGGTTGCAGGCCTCTTGCCGCGAACCTGGCACGGTAGCGGTCGTCAATCATGCGAATGCGGTTGGCGACAGCTGGCTGGGCCTCCCACCGCCTAATCCGATCTGCGTTGGCCTTTAGGAAGATCCCCTCGCCGCTGACGGACATCGCCGGCAGCCACCCCGGGCTCCCTTCGCTGAGGGAGGCGCGCCGCTCCGGCAGATCGGCTGGCGCTGGCGGCACTACTCGCGTGAAAGCCTCGAGGACGCGAACTTCCCGAAGGCGCGGTACGGCCATAACGGCGTCGAACCACCCACCGAGATTGCTGCCACCGAGGGGTACGGGTTCGCAAACGAACTCCTGGTCCGCGGCAGTCCCCTCACGACCGCGGACGAGCGCCTCGTACTCCTCGGCGCGAAGGGAATCGCTATCGCCGACGCCACCATCCTCATCCAGCTGTGAGCGCCTGCGCATGGCAGCTGCAACGAGGTCCTGGACCTTATAGCCAGTCTTCTCTGCGATCCCTTCGAGGGCCGCGGGGAGGGTTTCGGCCGGCAGGACACGGAAGATGTTCCAGTGCTTCTCTAGCACCTGGAATAGGCCCTCCGACCAAGGCGGGATCGAGAGGGCGGAGCGCAGAACGGGGAACCACACGTTCGAGGCACCGCGTTGAAGGGTGCGCGGAATCTCACCGCAGGAAGAAGCAGCCGCCTTGATCCACGGGGCCCGGCCAGAGCAGGTTCCGAGCTGCCGCAGCGCGCTCGCATGGAAGGATCCGTCCATGCTCCGTTCTCGGCCACACGAGCATGAGATCACCACGTCGCGGAGCGATGCCGTTGCGCCAGCGATGCTCAAGCGAAGGCTGTGCTGCCCATCGCGCGATTGATGCCCCGCGTGCACCCAACGGAAGTAGGGAAAGTCATCGATGTGCCCGTGCGGGCACGCCACGATGAATCGCGACGGGACGAGGAGCGCCTCGCAGAGCTCGCACTTGTTGCGGTCGGGAGTCGTGAACTCGTGGTGCGGCGCGAGGCGGCCACAGCTCGGGCACGAGTTCCACAGGGGGAAGCGGACGACAGGAACGTCCGGCTTGTGATCGTCGCCGCTCGCTGGCGGCTCGACGAAACCCTCTACGCCAAGCTGCTTCTCGAGCCTCGGCTCGTGAATGTTCTGATCCTGAACCTTCCAATAGTCGAGGCCGGCGACCATGAATGACTCGTCGCCAAGAGCGATGACAGACCCAACGCCGTACGTCGTGACGAGCTGATGGTGCCGGGCCTCGCCCTTGAGGACTGGTGACATCCGCCTACCTCAGAAGGAACAGGTTCGAGGACCGGTCGACGTCGCGCAGGCTCCAGAGCGTCCCGAAGGGCCCGCCCTTCTCTCGGTCTCCTGCGTCTGGGTCCGCGGCATCGACAAGCAGCGCCAGCTCGGGGTCCTTGTCGCTGTAGCGGAGCCTTCGATCTTCACGCGCGCGGGCGACCCAGTGGGCGATGATTTCGTCGAGGTGATCCCGAACCGCTTGGGCGTCCTCGCTCGATACGAACTTCGCGCGCTCGACAAGCTCGTCCCGGATCCCGTTGACGAGGTCCAGGTGCTTGTCGACCTGGCTCGCGCTGCCGTTGTCGCGAAGGGCGACAATGCGCATGCGCACGGCGGCGACAAGGGCGGCGTGGAGTGCTCGATCTCGAGCCCTAGGCGAGTACGGAGTGACGCTCGAGGACTCAACCTGCCGGTAAAGCGCGCCATGATAGCCGGCGAAGCCTTCGTAGTGCGACCGGTCGCGCGACCTGGCCGAGTTGAGCAGGACCACGACGAGACCGGGGTAGCGGCGGCCGACTCGACTGGTGGCCTGGATGTACTCAGCGGTGCCCTGTGGCTGCCCCATCACGACCATGAGGCCGAGTCGGTCGATGTCGACGCCGACAGAGATCATGTTGGTCGCGAGCACGACGTCCAGGGCATCGGGGCCGGACGTGCTGAGCTGGTCGAGGTATCCGGGGATGTCCGCTGACGACTCCCGGCTGGTGAGTTCAATGACCTTGTCGATCGGGCGGCGATCGTCTTGGTTCGGCTCGAGCAGCTTCAGGCGGTCCACGACGTCGTTGTGGACCTGCATCCGCGCTCCACTGAGCACGCGCAGGCTGTTGAAGTAGCCTAGGAGGGTCCAATAGGGGTCTACCGCCGCCTGTCCGGCTGCCGAGGCGTACGCCGATTGGAGCAAACGGGCATACGACCGGACAAGCAGTGTCGTCTGGCTGCTTCCCGGTGCCATGAGTCCGACGTAGAGGCGAGTCCCCTTCCGGTCCCGGCTCGCCTCAACCGCGAAGAACGAGTCGCGCGAGTCGATCCCCGCAGGCGGGAACTGACGGACTTCCCGGGCGAACAGGGCGATCGTTTGGGCTTGCGCACGCCTGATCGTTGCCGTGGACGCCACCACCTTCGGCCGTGCGCCGGAGGTGCTGGCGACGCCGTCGATCGCAGCCTCGTAGAGGCCAGCTAGCGTTCCTAGCGGGCCTGCGATGAGGTGGAGCTCGTCCTGAACGATGAGCTCTGGCGGCGGTGTGCCCGCCCGGTCGAGATTGAACAACGCGTGCGCCTGGGGACGCCAGGCGATACCAGCGAACTTGTCAGCGGTGGCGATGATCAGGGTCGGATGATGGTCGTAGACGTCATCATCGACGACGAAGACGGGCAGGTCCCGGTAGAACGGGCATTTGTCGTTTGGACAGCTGATGATCAGCCGGGACTTGTCGAAGGACAGGTTGTAGTTCCGCTCGTCCAGCTGGGTTCGGCACCACGGGCAGCTCTTGAGCTGAACAGGGTTCGCTTGCTCGATGGTGACGCCGGCACGCAGCTTCTTGAGCTGGGCTCGGGCTTCGTCCCTGGTGTTGGGAGTGCCGCCCTGCCCAACGTAGAGCCCCAGCGAGACAGGGGTCTGACCGAGGCGAGCCGCATCCTCGCGCCGAAGAGTCTCGCAGGCGCAGATGAGCGAAGCTGCGCGCTCGAACTGCTGAATGGTCAAGAGTCGCAACGTGTAGCGCATGAGCGAGGTGACGCCAGCCCCGCTGACGCCGAGGCGCAGCCGGCGGTGGAAGATCGTGAACGCGATCAGCCCGAGGTAAGCCTCGGTCTTGCCACCGCCCGTGGGGAACCAGAGAAGGTCCACGAGGTCGCGATCCGCCGATCCGGGGTCGACCACGCCTTCGATGCACAGCAGGATGAACGCGAGCTGGAAGGGGTACCAGGAAATCCCGGTCTCGGAAGGACCTCCGCTCGATCGACCAGACCGATGCCACTCGGCGCGCGACCGGACCGTGAGAAGGGCGCGACTCGCGAGCTGGAAGGCCTCCCAGGTCGCCGCATCCCGTTCGAGCAGGTCGATCCCGGAACTTATCCGTTGGCACGCCTCAGCGCAGTCCCTCAGATGGGCGGCGGCGGCTGATCGGTGTACGCCGTCGACTGGCAACTCCCGTTGGACCGCTATCCAGGCTGCATAGGTGGCGGGGAGTTCGCGAAGCGCGGCGACGACCCTGTCCCGGGCTCCGTTCGCCAAGAAAGCAAGATCCAGGCACTTGAGCTCGATGTCCGGGTTGGACTCCGCGAGGCGAAGCTCATATGCCGGGGTGTAGGTCGTTCCGATGGACTTCGGGGGGTCCTGAGTGCGATCCCAGTCGACGCCGCACCCATGCCCCACCGCGTAGGTGCGCGAGTGCCGATAGAGGAGTGCGCTCGATCGAGCGTCGGCGTCGATCGCGGACTCCGACGCATTGGGTCGCTCGACGAATGGAGATGTGCCTCCGACGGCGGCCTCGACGGTCATGTGCGACTGGAAGAACGAGAAGGCGTCCTTCTCGCCACTCGCCACTGGCACGCGGTGCGAGTTGACAAGGGCGAGGGTCACGGCCCACGAGCCCGCCGCCCACCTCGAGCGCGCGAACAGCTCGAGACCATCCGCGACCGGCCGCCGACTACCGGAATCGGGCGCGCCGATATCGAGACGGATCTCCGCGGCAATCGGGACGCGTCTCCACGACGCGGCGCCGCGTCCATCGGCGTGCGGGGTCCTCTTGTCCGGCGGCACCTGCTCGCCAACCTGCTCGTACCGTGCGCACGACACATGCACGTCGAGCGCGCCGCGAAAGTCGCCGTGCACGGCGAACGAGAAGCCGACCGATGACGGGTAGCGGATGTGCGCCATGGACACACCCGGATCCTCCGACTGGCCGTCCGCGCCGTCCTCGGCCGCGTCGTTGTCCAGCTCGGGGGCGATCAAGTCGGTCGATTGCGGGTACAGGACGCCGACGATGTAGCTGGTGATCGGGGCGTCGTCGATCACCTCTGTCGGCGTGCGTGGGCCCTCGAGGTCCGTGCGCAGAGCCTCGATGAGCGCGGCGCGGACCCGGTATTGGGCATCTAGCAGCAGCTCGCTCACTTCTCGTCGCCCCACTGGACGTCAGCTAGCCCGTAGACCCTCGGGCGCAGCCAGAGGCCGGATGCGCCGAGCCCGTTCCGGGTGCTCTCGGCGCTACTGCCCCCAACCGTCTCAATGCCGGCCACGCGAAGCCCGGTCAAGGTGACTGGAAACGGGTCACCACCCGCGGCGCGCTGCCCCTCGGCGATCGCCTGCGAGAAGCCCTCTGACGTCACCCCGATCTGCCTCCCGTTGTGGTCAAGAGAGTAGACGGCGCGGGCGGTTCCATCCACGACGGATCGTCTGAGCCTGAGCTTGACTGGATCGCCGACGGCAACGGAAGACGAGAGGTACTTTTGAATCTCTGAAGGTCGGGCGTCGATGTGCGCCGCACCTGCTGGGATGGCCCATTCGACGTCGTCGGACAGGACTTCGAGCTGCCGCAGGCGGCCGCGCGCTCCCGACCGCACCCACCGATTGTCCTGCCCGCGCCGCCGCCTCAGGCCGCGTGACTCGGGCTCCGGCAGCAAGTAGAGCTCCTCGCGAGCCCGGGTCATGCCGACATAGGCCACTCTGAGGTCGTCGGGTCCTTCAAGGTCGGCGGATTCAACCCCGCAGAGGAACACAACATCCCACTCGAGGCCCTTGGCTCGATGGATCGTCGAAACTGAAACTTGGCTAGAAGGCGGCTCGACCAGCTCGACGGGGAGCCTTCGGGTTCGCAGCCTCGAGACGAGGACGCGGAGCGACAACTCGGGCGTCGATCGACCCTCCGCTCGCTTCAGCGCCTTCCACGCACGTTCCGGCTCGGCGTCGAGGGAGGCATCAGCGACCAGCCGATCAAGGAAGTCGGCCTTGGCGATCGTCGGGTACTGGTAGCCGGACATGGTGCGGGCAAGCCAGGCTCCTATCCACGCATCACTGGCGTCCCCGTGCAGTCGGTGAGGGATGCCCGCCGCGTCCAGGCCGCGCGAGACAGTCAGGGCTTGGCATCCGTACCGGCATAGGACAGCTGCGCTCCCATGATCGGCAGTGGCCGTCCTGATGATCATGGCTGCTCGGGGTAGCTCGAACGGGTGGAGCCGGTCGAGCTCCGACGCGATCGAGCCCGCAGTCGGAGTCCCCGTCCGGCCAAGGGCCCAGGCCCGTACTGCGTGGCCGCTGTCGGCAACCCGCGCGGCGAGCGCTGTCTTCGCCCGGAAGTTCTTCGTCAGCTCTGCAACGTGGGGCTTGGGCTGACGCTCGAGCACTCGGGTCAGGAACTGGCGGCTCGTGAGCTTCGATGTGGACTCATCGAGCGTCCAGTCGTATACGCCTTGGGCTGGGTCGCCGAGAAGGGTCATCCCGGCATCCGGCGAGAGGCGCTGGAGCATCCGGTCGACGAACTCAGCCCGGTCGCCCACAAGATCTTGGACCTCGTCGACTACCACGTGCCTGAACTCCCGCACGATTGCCGCGATCTCCTCATCGTGCTCGACGAGCCGGGTCGCACTCCTGATCCTGCCAGCGTAGGACTCCTCGTGCCAGTCGCCGTAGGGCTCGTGGACCGCCAGCAATCGACTCGCGTAGGAGTCGATGGTGGCGATCGGGAACCCGGCCACCACAGCGCCTTCGCTGTGGACCCTCGACTTCAGGGCACTGACTGCGGCGTTTGAGAAGCTCAGGATCAGCACGGCGGAAGGCGACAGCCCTGCGGACGAGCACAGCCAGCTGAGACGCCGGGCCACGACCTCGGTCTTGCCAGTTCCGGCCGCAGCGAGCACGACCACCCGGGAGGTGATCTCCGCCTCGACGACCTGGCGCTGCTCGCTCGTCAGGGGATTAGGCTGAATCGTCATCCCCTGTCGAAGAGGTAGTCGAAGTGGCGGAATGCGAGCTGCCCGCCGAAGCGAAGGATGTTGTCCTCCACGTTCACGATCAAGCACTCGTCCTTTCCGCCGTTCATCGGGCCGCGTAGCCCGCGCCCGATCATCTGCTGGTAGAGGCCCGGGCTGAGGGTTGGGCGGGCGACGATGACGCACCGAACGGATGGGGCGTCGAAACCCTCAGCGAGCACTCCGTAGTTGGTCAGTACGCGGAGGTCGCCGTGGTTGAACTGGTCGACGTAGTGCCGCCGCGCCGCCGGGTTGGTATTGCCGTGGATGACCGCCGCTCGAACGCCCCGCAGACCGAGAATGGCGGCCAGCTGCTGCGCATGCGAGACCGACGTCGCGAAGACGAGGATCTTCCATGTCGGGTCGAGTTGGAGGACGGTGCGTAGGATCGTCTCGTTTCGGGATTGGTCCTCGCCGAGCTGCTCCTCGATCTCGATTGGCAGCCGCTGCTCCCGCATCGCCTTGTCGGCCTGCTCCTCGCTCAGGTCGACGGTCCCGCCCGTGAGGATCTGCTGCTTCGCCCGCGCGAGCACCCGCATTTCCTGAAGCGCTTCGGTGGGGTGGTCTCCGAGCACGCCGTCATCCAGCATGGTGGAGCCGTAACGTCGCAGGAGGCGTTCCGTACCCTCGACGCTAGACCCCTTGAACGGGGTCGCAGTGAGACCCAGCAGTGGGCAGCGGTCTCGCTCCTTTTCCCGGCCGAGTCCGAGCCAGTGGAAGATCTTCGTGTACCCCGTTTCTGTGGAGCCGTGCGCTTCGTCGACGATCACGACCGAGGCACGCGCCAGCCAGTCGTACTCGGGCTGCTCCCTCACGGAGGCGAGCTGCGCCGACGTCGCGACGACGACGTGGGCCTCGCCTCGCTCGGAGGCCTCGGCGTCGCGGCCCTCCCACAGGCGGCTGATGCGGAGGCGGATCCTGGGACCGACGCTTCGCCAGACGTAGGCCCACGTCTGCACGGCCTGCTCGCAGAGCTCTTGCGTCGGCGCGCTCCAGAGGATAGGCCCGCGCATTCCGTCGTCGCGGATCGCCCTCACGAGCGCCTCTACGGTGACGCGCGTCTTGCCCGCCCCTGTTGGCAGGGAGAGGAGCGCTCGCTTGTTCTCGCGGCTGGCGAGGTGTAGTCGGATGCGCCGCGTCAGCTCCTCCTGGAACGGGTGGAGAGGTGGCAGCTCGGCGGGTCCGTCGACCTCCAGGAGTGGATCGAGGCGAGGCTCCTCGAAGCCCGCGTACTCCCGTGGAAGGCCGAGGGCCTGCACGAAGCGGCGGGCGTTGGGCGCCCCACTCCACCGTTCCGGCGGCGCCAACCCCCTCTGTAGGAGCTCGTGCCGGAACTCCCGGAAGAGGTCGATGCCGTACACGCTTGAGGCCAGCCCAGCCAGCGCGAAGTCGTCGAGTGCGCCTTCGGTCTCCTCCACGCCGGCGATCATCTGCGGGGAGAGATGCCGCCTGATCGCCTCGGCGCCCACTGCCCGCAGGAGCTTGGCACGCTCGTCCGGCTCTTGGCGGACCTCGGCAAGGAGCTGACCACGCCGATCGTTCTCGCGTCCGGAGAGGATCTCCTGCACGTCCGCGTCGTTGAGGCCGAGGTCAAGCTCAGCGCTCAGCCGGTGGAGCAGCGCTGCATCGTTGGGCGAGTCCGGTTCGCGCCAATACAGCTTCTCCGCCTCGCGGACGAAGTTGATCCTCGACGCCCGGAGCCCACCGGGCCCGACAGAGACGAATCGCAGGTCACTGCACCGAACCAGTTCCAGCTGCCTGTCGCGGCGCTGGACGAAGGGTCGGAGGTCGGGAAACGCCTCGAGCAGCGGGACCGGGCCCTGGAGCGGAACCGCATCCACGTGAGTCTCGATGAGCCCTCGGAGGGGCGCCACGCCCCATGCCGCAGCGAGATCCCCCGCGAGGACGGCATCGGGCAGATAGAGGACGGCCGTGTCGGACTCCGCCGCGGCGGCAGCCTCGTTCGGATCAGCGGTCAGGAACACGGCGTCGGTGGGGCGTACCTCCGGTCTGCCGCCGACGACGCAGCGTAGTCGTGACGGTCGGGCAGCATGACGAAACGCCGTCAGGTACAGGGCAGCGGCATTCGCTGGCGACACGTCCTCGGCCGCGGTCAGGGCGGCGGCCCACTGTAGGCTGTCCAGATCTGCTGGGCTTTCCGGCAATCCAAGGCGGCGCGCCCATTGCTCGGTGCACGTGACCACGGGGAGTACGGAGCCTAGGTGGCGAAGGCCGGGACCCACCGCCTGCGAGGCTGGCGCTGGACCGAGGCTCGTTGGGAGTAACCCATACTGCCGGACGAACCAGCTGACTGGGTCTATGACCTCGATCGCCGGATACGTCTTCATGGTGGCGTGCTCGACCTTCCATATCCGGTGGTCGGGCTCGGTGCCGACGATCTGCGCCGTGAACCGGGCAACCGCGGGCTCCGACAGGTGGAGCATCGGCGACAGTGGTCCGAGGACGCCCGAGAGGCTGAGCTTCAGGTAGTCACGATCCGGGCGCTGGCGAAGGTCGCGGGTCGCGGCCTCGTATGAGTCTCGGGCGTCCGAGAGGTAGTCGTCGAGCCACCATTCGTTCGGGAATGCTCCGTCGTGGATCGGGCCTGCCTGGACCCCGAGCCCGCGAACAACGTCCAGCGTCCCGTCGTGGTAGGCCACGTCGACGGTACTCCGAGCGTCATCCCCGTCGACCTCGGTGAGGACGCCGCCCGGCAGGAGTACGTACCGTCGATCCTCGAAGGTGCCCCCAGCGGTCCTGAACTTGACAAGGGAACTCGCGACTGGCCTTGCTCGCAGGAGGGAGAGCGCTCGGTCCCCCGGGAGCTGGGCCGTGTCCCGCCAGAACCGGTCCCAGTCGCCGAAGCCGTGCTCGATCTGTCGCAGCAAGCCAGCGTACTCGTCCTCGAGCCCGACGTCGCGGATCTGGCGGTCCAGCAGGATCCGGTACGCCTCCGGATCCTGTTGAACCTCGGGATGGACGCGGAGCAGCTCGGTCGTCGACCCGGGCCTGTAGAGGAACACCGTCCGGGGGTCGACGGCAGTGGCGCTTCCGTCGGCGGTGAGAAGGATCTGAGCGGCGCGAACAGACCCCTCCTCGTGCCGACGGAGGTTCGCCGAGAGGCACGCCTCAGCCACCTTGAGGGCAGCGATGCTCGACGCCGGCTGGCCGTCGGCTGCCAGCGCCTCGAGCCAGGAGGAGTAGTCCGCGGCAGCGTTGCGGTCGCCGTGGAGGCGCTCAGCCTTCGACCGCCGCTCTCGCGTGGTCAGGACCGAGTGGTGCAGCCAGTCGCGCGGACGGCCTTCGAACGCCTCCCAGGTCGAGAGGGCCGCCTCCGGAGCCTCGCTCGGCGGGAACTTCACCTCGCTTCGCGGTCGCAGGAGGCCGGATTGGTCTGGAAGGCAGGGCATATGCGACGCGAGTGCATAGACCTGATCGCCGATGACGCCGTCGGCCCAGCTGGGGGATTCCCTGCCGCGGGCAGGGAGGATGTCGAAGAGGCGCCCGGGATCCTCTGGCGTCACGAGACGCGCGAGGTTCTCGGCGACAAGCTCCGCCGCCACCTGAACGAGCTCCCGGTTGAAGTCGCCCTCGAGGAGCGCCTGCCGGTCGTTGTTCGTCTTCCACGGCGCGTTGATGATGCCGGAGAGGGTTGTCTCTTCCTCTGTTGGAAAGAACGCCCAGAAGCGCCCCCGCCTGAGTTGGCCAGCAGTCCGCACTGCCCAGATAACCGGCACGACATCGCGGCGCGAGATCTCGCCTGCGTCGGCCTTGGCTGCGTCGGACGGTCGGTGGTCGCGCCGGAAAGTCATCCAGCGCGTGGCGCGGCCATCCTCGATGAGCTCCAGCTCCTCCCCTGACGGCCGGACGCTTCCCACCCGGTACAGCCCGCTGGTGCGGTCCTCAATGGCAAGCGTTCCCACGTGGGGAGAGAAGAGCAGGAACTCTGCGGGGAACCGCTGCAGGTCCTCAGAGAGCCACTTGGCTGCGTCCAGGTCTCGCGGCAACTTGACCACAGTGGTCGCCCAGGCCATGAGCTCCCGGAGGACCTCGTCGTCGGCCGCCGCGCCATCTGGCTCAAGAGGTACTGCCGTGCGGAGATAGGGCACGCGCTCGGCTCGCGGCCTGATCTGCCGGATCTGGCGTTCCGCTTCGGTTGGGTCGAAGCGGAACGACCCGGACCGGCTGAGGAACATGGGACGCCGTGTGATCGCGAGGACGGACTTGAAGCCGAGGCCGAAGCGGCCGATCTCGCTGCCTCTCTTGACGGAGAGGTCCGACATCAGGAGGGCGTTAACGCCGTCCACGGACAGGGGGCGCCCCTCGTTCGCGCAGTAGAGGGCGTGGTCCGTGAGGACGAGCTTCACCATGCCGCCCGGCTGGCTTATCAGTTCGTCGGCGGCGTTCTGGACAAGTTCGTAGACCTGCCGCCTGCCGTACCCCCCTTGGGCCGTGCCGAGCTCTTTGTTGGCATGCTCGTCGATCAGCAGGTGATCGTCGCGATACGTCGCGAGAGCCTTTGCGGATCGTTCGGCGACCTGGCTCGCCACAGTCGAGGAGGTGCCAGCCCAATCGGTGCCGCTGTAGATCGCGTCAGGGCGTTCGACATGTCGAAGCGGCAGCGGTGTCGGCTGGGCCGCGCTCGCCCCCGGTCCCGTCACCCAGCTTGCCCCCTGCATCGGCCTGCGTTGCGTCGGCCCTGCGTTGAGCGCCCGGCCTCGCCACCCGCAGTGTTACCCATCCGAGAGACGGCTCGCCAGCCCCCAGGAGTCCTGCATCCGCGCGGACACGGAGGAGGCGACGTGGTGCCCATCTTCTCGCCTTCAGGAGAGTCGGACCACCGCGAGATCCTCCGTGGACGGCGCCTCGCGGACCCCACCCAACTGGCCGATCTCGAGCTGCTCGGCGTCCGCGGCTGTTACCCTGGCGCGCGGCGGAGAGTCCAGCAGCGGGAGAACGCTCTGTCGGGCGATGTGCTCGGCGAGGAGCGGAGGGACGGCGTTCCCGATCTGCTTAGCGATCTGAACCTTGCTACCGCACCAGAGGAACCCGTCTGGGAACGTCTGGAGCACGGACCCTTCAAGCAAGGTTAGGGCGCGGTCCTGGGAGCGATATGGGTCGGACTCGTGCCACTCGGGGTGCAGGTATCGCCCCTTCTCAGGCTTGAAGAACTCCGTCCGAATCGTCACGGACGGTTGTTCCCAGGACAGCCTTCCCATAACGTCCGTGGTGCCCGACCGCTTCTTCCGCCAACAGTCAAAGAGCAACTCCTCCGGCAAGTCGAAGCGGTTGCCGCCGGGTGGAACGTGTCGATACCGCTCGATGGATGCCGGGCGATAGGTCCGACCGACATGGATCTCGAGGCCGTGGAACGGGCCTGGGATCCGCTGGCCCGCGAACTCGATCGAGTTGCCCGGCAGGTCGATCGCTGATGGCGCGAGTGGGATGGAGTTGGCCTCGAATGCCTCTCGGATCGTTGCCCAAGACACAACCGACCCATCCGGGGAGCCATGTCGCTGGTGACTCGGGACCGGGCCCGAGGGCTTGCCCACTCGAGACCCGATCACGAAGGCTCTGCGCCTGCGCTGCGGCACGCCGAAGTCCTCGGCGTTGAGCTCCCCTGACCAGATCTCATAGTCCCTCAGGGCGCCCGAGCCGAGTGCCTCAAGGAGAAGTTCGTAGTCCGGCGACTGGCGGAAGCGCGCCACGTTCTCGATCACGAACACTCGGGGTTCAGCGCGGCGGACGACCTCCAAGTAGTGGCGCCAGAGCTTGTTCCTCGGATCGTCCACGTCGCGCCGCCCGAGTCCCGAGAAGCCCTGACATGGCGGACCGCCCACCACCACGTCAGCCTTCGGCACCTGCTCGAGGTCGAGCTTCGCGATGTCGCCGACGTGGACGATGGCACCGAAGTTCGCGGCGTAGGTGGCCGCCGCGGAGGGATCGAACTCGACAGCGAGCACGGGGCGAAGACCGGCGACCACGAAGCCTTGCGTGAGGCCGCCGCACCCGGCGAACAGATCGATGAGCGTGTGCTGAGTCACAGGCACATCGTATTTGACGGCTCCATGCAGATGCACGGTCCGGCCTGGGTCGCTGGAGGCAGCGTCGGACCTGCATCGCAGCGTCCCGATGCACCGAGGGTCTCGGTTGCCGCGGTGGCTAGCCATTCGAAGCACCGCGAGGCTCCCTTGCCTCGAAGGGCGGAGGCGCCTGGTCAGCCCGCCGAGACCCCGTAGAGGATCTCGGTGGGCAGCCGGCTGGACAATAGCCCGTCGTACTCGTCATCGACCTGGCGGATGTATGTCGGGACATCCACGCCACGTAGAGCAGCGTTCATCACGACCGTCTCGCCAACATGCCGCCCATTGACCAGCAGGAGCGGATAGCGGTCGGTCATGACTTCGCGCTGGGCCTGCTCTGTGTAGTGGCCGGTGGTAACGAAGGCGCCGACCCAGCCTCGATCGAGCCGGGCGACCACCCTCGCCAGATCCAGGCCGCCCGTGCCCGCCGCCTCGATCCCTCGGCACTTCGCCTGCCCTAGGACGACGAGGCTAAGACTGGAGGGACCTCCCCCGAGGTCGAGTCGGCCGACGAAATCGACGCCGCCATCGCCGGCCCGCTTCGTGATCCAGCCGCGGCGGTACTGGCCGGTCTCGTTGAGGCGCGATCCGACGACTTCAGACGCCAACGCCTCGAACCTATGCTCGCCCACGCCCTCCCAGCTGCCTCCCGTCTTGTAGTGGGAGATGACGGCATCGAGTGCGGCGGCCGCAGGCGTTCCGGGTTCAGGGCGCTGCTCGGCCGTGCTCAGAAGCCGATATCGCGACACCGACTGGCGGACCTTGTCGATCTCGGCGGTGCCGTGATCGATCCACCGCCTCCAATTGGCCGGCGCAATCTGGGCGCTCTGCTCCAGGTTCCAGCTGGGGTCTCGCCGGCTCGCGATCCACTCCCATGCGAGGGTCAGGTTCTCAGGGCTCAAGTCGACGAGTGCGCAGTCGAACGCATAGTTCACGAACGTCCGACCTTGCCGGTCAACCTGCGTGACGCGCTGAGCGCGCTCGATCACCCCAACGCCGATGAACCGCCAGTAGCCCTTGGCATGGCCCTCATGGACGTGACCTTCGAGGAAGATCAGCGGGGCGGCGGCGAGGCGATCCTGCCTACGGCCGGATTGGTGCAGGGCGAACTGCTCGAGGATGGAGCGATTGCCTGGCGCGCCAAGTGGGTCAGCTCCGCGGTCGGCCTTGTTGTCTCCGTAGTAGCGGACGAAACCAGCGTGGGCATCCAGTTCGTCGTGCCATGGAGTCCAGTCGGTGCCCGCACGGTGTGGCTTTGACGCGATCAAGATCGCCGGTCGTCGAACACCATCGGAAGCATCGACCTTGACAATCGAATTGATGCCGTGCTCGAGCTGAACGCGTCCGGCCCCTGCCAGGCCAGGCCAGGTCGGCCACCTCGTGACGTTGAAGAAGTTGCGATCAGGACCGATGAACTCGACTTCGGGCCCCGGCGAGGGCTTCGAGTACCTGTATCGCTCGAAGAGCCTCACGGCCTCCCTCCAGCCGAACGACGCCCTAGCTCGTATCTCGCTCGATGATCGCACATCGATCTCGGCGCGCACCATCCCGGTTTCCGAGCCGACGCACATGTCACGCCTCTAGGGGCAAGTTCGCCTGGTTCGTCATCTAGGCCTCAGCCTGGCGCCAGTCCTGCATCTGGACCACCTGAGCCACCCTGTCGAAAGACCAGCGCAGGGCCTTCCCGTACTCGAGCAAGCCGTCCTTACGCACAACGTCGACGATCGTCTGACCTGCCGCTGACCCCCAAAGGATCCGGCGCCAAGGGACCTCGACAAGCGACTCATCGCCGCCTTCGGCGTGGTACAGCACGAAGAGCGGGACCTCCATGACCACGACCGGGACACAAAGCGCTAACCCAGAGTGGTCTCGCGCCCACCCAACAGATCCGTCCATCGCCTGGCTCATTGCCCCATAGGCGACATCGTTGCTCTCGTCCGTTGCCTCAACCACCGCGAAGGCCACATGTTCCTCGTCATAGGGCCCGCGACCCAGTGGAAACGCGCGCGTCAAGAACTCGGCGTCCGCCACGAACGAATCGGCCATAGCCGGGGACATGATCGGCACCCAGCCGCACTCCGCCAGCCGAAGCTTCGACTCGCGTGCTATCCAGGCGCCGCCGCCAGGCCCGGAATGCTTGCACTCGATGATTGCGAGCGCTTCAACGCGAGACGTCAGCCGAGCGTCCGAGACCAAGTCAATTTCGCGGACCTTCCCTGTTGCCGCATCGACGTAGTGCCGACCAAGGGTCGATCGAAATCCCCAGGGCTTGAGTCCCTCGGCGGTTTGGCGCTCTAGGCCATATCCCTGATTGCCTACCCATTTCTCGACATCGTCGAGAGTCCGGTATGACTTTCTGGCCAAAGCAGCAATCCTCCCGATGGGACTCGTCCAGCGCGGGCCGCGGCGCCTGGTTGTCGAGCACGATCTTGGGTCAGCGAGACGCAGTGCGGGGGTCGCTTGCCGACCTGGCCTCGCTGGCGCCCCCGGTCATGTATGCGCCCGGAGCGCACGCAGGGGCTGGCTTGGCAGCCAGATCCAGCCCTCCACCGATGCCACGCCCCGCAGCCGCGGCGGGATCGGCGCCACCTGGGCGAGCTCGAAGGCCCGGGCGACGAGCGCGGCGACCAGGGCATCGAGCGCATGGTCCGAGGCGACGAGGTCCTCGCGATGCCCGCCCACGTCGAGGCCAGGGACGCCCTCGAGGATCGCCTGGAGCAGGCGAGCTCGAGGCTCGGAGGCATCCGGGCGCTTGTACCGGCCCGGCTCCAGCCCCCAGGCAGACATCGCGCCAGCCGGGTAGACCTCGATCACCCCATCCGACCCATCACGGCGAAGGGGCAGCCCGCGGCCCATCTCGGTGAGCAGGCGCGCTGCGCGGGCGGCCGGGTAGGCGATCCGGTCGCTCGAGACGGAGAGCGGTCGCCGGTCGGTCACCTCGCGGACGTGGAGATCGGTGGCTCGTTGCCAGAGGTCGCCCTCTGCGGCGAACGCCTGCCCCGCGTCATACCGGCGCAGCGCCGCGACGAACGGCCGGGGCCAGCCGAACGGGGCATCGATCGCCGTGACTGACGTCAAGCCGTCGCCAGTCAACTCAAGGATGTCCGCGTCCGACAGCGGGCGGCGCAGCTCGACAACCGCTGGCTGGTCGTCCCAATCGATTACGCACCCGGCCGTCAGGGCATCCTGCGAAGCGAGGTCAACCCCGAATGTGCGGGTCACGGCTGGTCGGACGTTGCGAGGGCGCCGATTAGTGCTTGTCGTCCGGTTGCTTCCGCTGGCGGCTAGTCCGTGGCTTGCGGTTTCCGCGTGATTGCGAGTCGCCGACTCGCGCCCGATCCACGAGTCCCTGAACGAGCTCACGAGCCGCCTCGGCATCGATGGTTGGAAGCGGGGGGACGGCCAGCCCAGTCATCCTCGCGAGTTCGCTGACGTTCGCACGCAAGTACGGGTATACGAGAACAAATGCCGTCGGGAGGAAGGAGTCGGCCGTCGAAGCCTCGATCGGGTTCCCGGAGCGAAAGTGCCCAGCCGTCTGACACGCAATCTCAAGGCGATTTCCAGTCCCGAAGGGAACGGCCACCGATGCGCCGATCGTGGCAACAAGAACGCGATCCTCCTCCTGCACGTGTGCGGAGACGGCGCTGAGTTGGAGGGTGGGCTGATCGCCGGCTCCCTCGCCGACATTGGGCACTCGCCTGACGGCAGCGTCAAAGAGGTACACATCAGCGAACTGGAACGGGTAGATCGGCAGGTCGACGGGCCCCGCGGCCCCCGGGGCCGTCATGACGCCAATGCCAGGGACGACTGATGCAAACGGTCGCGCCCGGAAGTAGCGTCAGTCGGGTTGGCTGCGACCGTTGGGTTGGCAGCCGCGGATGCCCTCTCGACATGGCTAACCAAGTACGGGCGCAAGTCGGTGATTGACGGGTTCGCCGCGAAATCGAAGGCGACGACCCGAGGCTCGAAGACGAGTCTCCAGCGCAGGTCGAGCGCATCGGAGATCCGATTGAGGACCCCGATCCGGAAGTCCCGCTCACCCGATTCCAGGCGTGCGATCACCGACTGCGTGGTCCCGATCATGTCGGCCAGTTGACGTTGAGTCAGGTCGTGCTCATCTCGCAGGGCCAAGATCGCGCCCGCAGCGTCAGCAAACGGCATGATCTCCCGCAGATCGGCCTCGAACTCCTCCTCAGATCCGTAGCGCTCCCACACGCTGGACCGGCGATCTAGCATCGCAGTCTTCCGTCCTTTGCCATCTCTACGAGTTCGGCCCCCCGCGCGGCGTGCCTCTTGTACACGTCTTGCGGGAGTTCTTCTTTGCGCTTCTCGATCACGACGATGCCGATGATCAGATCATCGCCTGCCAGCGTCATGAGGAGCCGGTAGGCATCCGCCCGTAGCTGCCAGAGTCGATCGACTCCCTTGATCTTGTGAAACGTCTTGTACGGCAGTTCCGCTCGCGCGAACCCGTAGGGCTCCAGTCTCCTGCTGATGTACTCCCGAAACTTGGTGGCCGCCTTGTGGGCCTCGGTACCCTTTGCGCGGCTTGCCTTCAGGAACCACTCGTCGGCCTCGACCGACATGCACGTTCTGAGTTTCCCCCGGTCCGTCACAGCCGACCTCGGGTTAGCGCCAACCTGGCGAGCGGCCCGGCGAACGAAGAATATAGCCGATCTGCGATAATGCAACCCTGACCTTGGGGTCCACGCGCGGGCGGCTCACCGCGGTCGTCGTCCACCGGAGCTGTCGGCATATGGGCAGGCTACCGCGGGAGGGCGCGCGCGACCGCGGTCGCCGACGCCACTCGGCGGATCCGACGACCCAATCGCGCGTGTACTCGCCGCAGACGACCCCCAGGCTACTGGCGGCGACGCAGAGCCCCGGGCTGCGCACCGGGAACTCGTGCGTCGCAGCCGCCATGCTCACAGTCGCTCGCGGGGCTGGCGAGCCGGCTGCAAGCGGCGCTATTCTGACGACGACCGGAGCGCGCCAAGGCAGGGTGTTTTGCTCTTCTGCCGCGACACTCTAATTACTGCGATTCCCGCTCGCCGTCCGAGCTCAGAGCACACCGCTGGCGAGGTCTGGACTTCCCAAGCAGAATGTCGCGGGTTCGAATCCCGTCTCCCGCTCCATTCCCCACACTCCGGCGGCCTAGGCCTCTTGAGCCCTGTGCCCGGCGAGCGTTCGGGGCCGGCTGAGCCCGGGTAAGCTCCGGTGCATGCCCTACGGCTGGATCGGGACAGGATGCGAGGTCGCGGAAATCCGACCCGACCTCGCCGAGCGAGCCCTACGCGAGTCGCATGAGACGTACTACCGCGAGTCGGCGGGCGATGCGCAGGTCGCGGCATGGCGCGATGAGCTGGCATGGCTGTCCGCCAGCTTCAAGTCGGTGCCCGAGACCTGCGACTGGGGTGTCGTGCTCGAATACGAGCTGCCGGACGAGGGCGGGCGTCGGCCGGATGTTGTCGTCCTCACGTCCTCATGGTCAAGCGCCCGGAATCGGCCCTCGAAGCGGTGGAGGCCGCCGCCGACGCTGACGAACAGGTAGAGGTTCGGACTGCGCTCGAGGACCGCCAAGTTGGCGCCGGTCAACGACATGTCGCTGCTCCCGCGCCACTCGCCGAAGTACCGGTACCGGTTATCGCCAGATGGCATGTCGCGATAGCCATGGACTCACTGTTCGCGCCACCCGAGAACAGGCACACATGCTCGCCGTGGGCCGGGTAGCTGATGCCTGAGTCGAGGTTTCCCATGAGCCCGTGCGAGGTAGGACTCGCTGATCCTCGCAGGTCCTGGATGCCAAGGTCAGCCGCACTGGCCATTGCACGCTGGTCAGCCGAGTTGCGCGCAGCGACTCGGCCCCGTGTCGCCCAATCAGCCTCCCGGTGGCGGGACCACCTGGTCCACGGGTTCGGTCCGTCCCGCCCTCATCGGGACGGCCGCCCGGGCCAAGACTCCCCATCGAGGACGACGGACGACATCCCGCCCCCCGTCCGAGCTCCTCCCGTGCTGAGGCCGTTCCATGACCCGCTCGCCAGCCGCGCGCCAGCCGCTCCTGCTGCTCGCCGGCGTAGCAGCCGCTGCGCTGTACGTCTCCATCGTGCAGATCGCCGCCGAGATGACGCCCGGGTACAGCCACATCGCGCAGCCCGTGAGCTCGCTGTACGAGTCGGGGGCCGCGATCGGCGCCCCCGTGGCGGCCGCGTTCGTCGTGTACAACGCGCTGGTGGGGATGTTCGGGCTCGCCATCGTCCGCCTCGCGCAGGCATGGCCCGAGCGCGGCCACGCCGGCGTCGCGGCTGGTGCGGGGATCGTCCTGTGCGCCGTCGCAGGCGCCATCGACGACATCTTCCCGCAGGATCCCACCGGCACGGCGATCACCACGCCCGGCACGCTTCACATCGCCTTCGCCGGGATCGCCTCGCTCCTGACCATCGCAGCCGTGGCGCTGGGCGCCTGGTGGCTGCTCGGGCGCCGGGAGCTGCGCCCGCTCGCCTGGTACTCGGCGGCATTCGCTCGTCGTCATCTTGGGGTCGGGTCTCGCCACCGCTGCGGCAACCGCGTCCGGCTCGCCGTACATGGGGCTCCTCGAACGCGTCACTATCCTCACGTTCACGCTCTGGATGGCCGTCGCGTCGGTGGTGCTCGCGCGGGCCCGGGCTCGGGCTGAGACCGGGGTCGTGCCGGCATGACCGCGCAGGCCGCGCCGGCCAGCGGCCGGCACACGGGCCTTGCCGACCTCGTCCGCGCCCACCCGCTGCCCGCCTTCTTCCTCCTCGCCTACGCGATCTCGTGGAGCCTGCTCCTCGTCCTCCACGGCGTCTTCGGCTATGACGCCGCCGTCGTCATCATGGTCCAGACGCTCGGCCCCACCCTCGGGGCTCGCCTCGTGCTCACTGCCATCGGCGGCACGCCCGCGTACAAGGACATGCGCCGCCGAGGCCGGACGTGGCGCCAGCCCGTCCGGTGGTACGCGCTCGCCGTGGTCGGCCTGCCCGCCGCCTGCCTCGCCGCGACGGCGATCCTGCCGGGCGGCGTCGACGCCCTCCGGTCGGTCGCACCCGCCACGATGGCGTCGACCTTCGCGTTCTACCTCGTCGTCGGCTTCTTCAGCGGGCCGCTGTTCGAGGAGCCGGGCTGGCGCGGGTTCGCCCTGCCCCGCCTCGAGGGCTCGATGGGGCCGCTCGCCGGCACGCTCACGCTCGGGGTGCTGTGGGGGGCGTGGCACCTGCCGCAGTTCTTCATCCCCGAGTGGGCTGCGGAGAACGGCGGCTCCGATCCGGCGACGATCGCGCTGTTCCTCGTGCTGGTGCTGTCGCTCAGCCCCCTGCTCACGTGGGTCTACAACCGGACCGGCGGGAGCCTGTGGATGGCCATGGTCACCCATGCGGGCATCAACGCGTCGCGCTCGTTGGTGCCGATCCTGCCCTCCGGGCCGATGTCGGTCGGCGTCGTCGCCTTCGGTTCGATCGCCCTCGTGCTGATCGCGTCGACGCGCGGCAGGCTGGGATACGGCCCGGCGGCCGCAGACTAGCGAGGGCCAAGCCCCCGACCGGCAGCGGGTATCGTCGAGCCGATGCGCGTCATGTTCACGTTCGCGGGCGGCCAGGGGCACCTGGAGCCGCTCGTGCCCGTGGCTCGGGCAGCTGAGGCTTCCGGTCACGAGGCGACCTTCTCCGGGCGGCCGTGGATGGTCGACAAGGTGGAGGCGCTCGGCTTCACCTGCTTCCCCGCGGGCGAAGACAAGGGCCTCCTGCCCGTGACCCGCCCGCTCGTCCCGATCGACATGCAGCGCGAGGCGCGCCAACTGGTGGTCGGCTTCGGGCGGCGGGTGGCCGGTGCGCGGGCACGGGCGCTGCTGTCGATCTTCGAGCGCTGGCAGCCGGATGTCGTCGTCTGGGACGAGACGGATCCCGCAGCCGGGATCGCCGCCGAGCGGCTCGCCATCCCGCATGCCACCGTCCCGGTGCTGGCCTTCGGGATGGCGGCCGCCCCGTTTGCCGAGGGCTACAACCCCGTGCGCGTGCGGCACGGCCTGGCGCCCGACCCGTCCGGCGAGATGCTGAGCCGGTACCTGGTGCTGTCGCCATTCCCCGCGAGCCTGCACGACCCGGGGCACCAGGCGCCGCCGACCACGCACCGGATCCGGATCGTCGACGCGGACCGAGCCGGGGGGCCGAACCGCAGCAGCCCGCCGCCTGACTGGACCCTTGCGATCAGGGGCGCCCCGTCCGTCTACTTCACCCTCGGCACCGTCTTCAACCACGAGTCGGGCGACCTCTTCTCGAGGGTGCTGGCCGGGCTCCGCGACCTCCCGGCCAACCTGCTCGTGACGGTGGGCCGCGAGATCGACCCGGGGATCCTCGGCCGCCAGCCGGCCCATGTGCGCGTCGAGCGGTTCGTCCCCCAGTCGGAGGTCTTGCCCCACGTGGACCTCGTCGTCTCCCACGGCGGCTCCGGCAGCGTCCTCGGCGCGTTGGCCTACGGACGGCCGATGGTCGTCCTCCCGATGGGCGCCGACCAGCCGCTCAACGCCGCGCGGATCAGCGCCCTGGGGGTGGGCCGGGCCCTCGACGCGGTTCGGGCGACGCCAGACGACATCCGCGAGGCGGCCTCGTCGGTGCTGGCCGACGCCGCCTACCACGAGTCCGCGGGCCGGATCGCCGCCGAGATCGCCGCCCTCGCGCCCCCCGACGTCGCCGTCGGTCTGCTCGAGCGGCTGGCGCGGGAGCGGCGCCCGCTGATCTCGGCCTGACCGATCAGGATCGGCGGATCAAGCCCCCTTCTCCGGCGGGCTGCCACCCGGCGTCGGTGGCGCACCTAGGGGCGGCTCGAACGCCGCGGCCAGCTGGCGGGCCTCCGTCATGGTGAGCCGCCCGCCCTCCGCGTGGAGCGCCTCGTAGCCCTCGCCCAGCGTGGTGCGCACCTGCTCGTGCAGGGGCACGGCGCCGAGCAGGTGGGTGGGCGCGGCCGCTCCCAGGCGACCGGTCATCTCGTCGGCCTTGCCCTTCAGGAGCGCGGACCGCCGCGCGTCGCCCAGCCAGCCGGCCCACGCCGCCACCATGTCGAGGGCCATCGTCATCTCCACCTCGATCGCGAGCTCGTCAGCGATGGCCAGCGCCTCGCGGATGTCGCCGATGGCCCGCCCCCAATCCCCCGCCTGGCTCTCCGCCCAGGCCAGGCCCATCAGGCTGTCGGCGAGCAGCCACCGGGCACCCGCGGCGCGGTTCGCCTCGACCGCCCTGATGTGGTAGCGGAGCGCCGTCTCCGGATCGCGCAGGATCGAGTGGAGGATCCCGAGGAATCGGTCGACCCAGGCCATGCCCAGGAGGTCGCCCGACCGCTCGTAGAGCTCGAGCGAGCGCTCGGCCAGCGTGCGGGCCTCCTGCGGGTCCTCGTCGACGAGCAGCGCCACGTAGCACTCGTTGTAGAGCGCGTCCGCGATCCCCCCCTCGTCCCCCACCGATTCGTACAGCCGCCGCGATTCCCGGTAGTCGCGGGCCATCGTGACGTAGTCGCGCTGCCAGTAGGCGATCCCGCCCTCGCCAATCAGCGCCTTCGCGCGCGCCGCTGGGCTCCCGCCCGGCTGGCCGAGCAGGCGCTCGAAGATGGCACGGGCCTCGGCGAACTGGCCGCGGAGCTGCCAGAAGCGCCACATCGAGCCGGCCGCCGCCAGCGCCTCGTCGAGCAGCCCGAGCTGGGGCGAGCGGTCGTAGGCCGCCCGCAGGTTGTCGTGGTCGCGTGACAGGCGCCCGAGCCAGTCGAGCTGCTGGGGGCCCATCAGGTTCTGCTCCGCATCGCCCGCCCACCCGAAGCAGAGGCGTGCGTGGCGGAACGCCACGGCCGCGAACTCGCCCGCCTCCTCGAGGCGCTCGCGGGCGTACTCGCGGATGGTCTCGAGCATCGCCAGGCGCGTCTCGCCGCCGGCCTCCTCGCTGCGCAGCAGGCTCTTGTCGACCAGCGACGCCACGCCGTCGAACACGTCCGCGTCCAGGCCCTCCCCGCCGCAGACGGCCTCGGCCGACGCGAGCGTGCAGCCGCCCCGGAAGATCGACAGCCGCGCGAACAGCGTCTGCTCCGGCGCGCTGAGCAGCTCGTGGCTCCAGGCGACGGCGCCGCGCAGGGTGCGCTGCCGCTCGGGGAGGTCCTGGGCGGCGCTCGAGAGGAGCGACAGGTTCTGCTCGAGGCGGGCCAGGATCTGCTCGGGGCCGAGCAGCTTGATCCGGGCCGCCGCCAGCTCGATGGCCAGCGGGAGGCCATCGAGGCGCGCGCAGATCTGGGCGACGGCCGGCGCGTTGGCGTTGGTGACCTGGAACTCCGGCTTGACCGCCACCGCCCGCTCGATGAACAGGCGGACCGCCTCGTACTGCGAGAGGCGCTCGGCGGTGAGGTCCGGGCCCTCGGGCAGCGTCATGAGCGGCGGGACGGGGTACTCCTGCTCGCCGCGGACGTGGAGGGGGATGCGGCTGGTGGCCAGCACCCGCAGGCCGGGGGCGGCTGCGAGCAGCCGGGCGATGCCGGGCCCGGCGGCGGTCACCTGCTCGCAGTTGTCGAGCACGAGCAGGAGCTCGCGCTCGGCCAGCCACGCCTCGAGCGCGTCGATGGGCGGCCGGTCGGCCGGCAGGGTGACGCCCAGGGCGCCCGCGATGGCCGGCGGCACCAAGTCGGGGTCGCGCAGCGCCTCGAGCGGCACGAACCAGGCTCCCTGGGCGTACTCGTCGATCAGCTCCTCGGCGACCCGGATGGCCAGCCGCGTCTTGCCGGTCCCGCCCGGGCCGGTGAGCGTCAGCAGGCGCGCCCCGGCCAGGCGGGAGCTGATCTCGGCGATCTGGCGGTCGCGGCCGATGAAGCTCGTGAGGTCGGCGGGCAGGTTGTTGGGCCGCAGCTCCAGGGAGTGGAGCGGCGGGAAGCTCGCCGGGAGGCCCGGCACGACGACCTGGTGGATGCGCTCCGGGCTGGCCAAGCCCTTTAGGCGGTAGGCGCCCAGGTCATGCAGGCGCACCCCGTCCGGGAGCGCCTGCTCGACGAGGGCCCGGGTGGCGTCGGAGACCAGGATCTGGCCGCCGTGGCCGGCCGATGCGACGCGCGCGGCACGGTGCACGTCGATCCCCACGTAGTCGCTGCCGCCGAGGTGCCCCTCGCCCGTGTGGATGCCGATGCGGACGCGGACGGGACGGTCGTCCGGCCACGGCTCGGCGAGCAAGGCCCGTTGGGCGTCGGCCGCGGCCCGGACCGCGGCGGCCGGGCTGACGAAGACCGCGAACAGGGCGTCACCCTCGGTCCCGAACTCCGTGCCGCCCTGCCCGACGATGGCGCCGCGCAGCAGCTCGCCGTGCCGGGCGAGGACCGCCGGGTAGCGGTCGCCGAGGGCGCGGACCAGCTCGGTGGAGCCCTCGATGTCGGTGAAGAGGAAGGTGACGATGCCGGTGGGGAGCGCGGGCATGCCGCATCTTGCGCGCATCGCCGGCCGTGGGGCAATGCGGCGGTGCGGCGGGCGGGGCGGATACCTCATCGGCGCGCGGGCCGCCTGCGAGCGGTGGCGGCCCGGGGCCGGCAGGCTCAGTGGAGCGGCGCGGCGGCGATCGCCTGGGCCATCGCCGTGTCCCACAGGACCACGGTGTGGTAGCCCATCGCGTTGGAGGGGTCGATCCTTGCGGGCAGGGGGAGGTCCACCATGCCGGAGGCCGAGCTGAGCGCGCCGAGGTCGAGCGCGTGGGCCGGGTCGACCTGGCTGCTCGAGGTGACGTCGCTCCCGGTCACAAGCAGGACGTGGACGCCGGCCGAGGAGGCCGTCGTGAAGTTCTCGAAGGTCACGTAGAACGCGCCCTTGGCGTGGTCGTGGTAGAGCGTGGCGGTGCCGGACGCCGAGCCGTCGACCGCGTGGAACGTGCCGGTCCCGTCATTGGTGACCGAGCCCGAGGCGCCGGGGGCCATGGACCCCGAGGCCATCGACTCGCCCGGCATCATCGACTCCGTCGCCATCGAGTGGGCGGCCATGGACTCGGCGGGCTTCATCGACTCGCCGGGGGCCATCGAGTCTGGCGCCATCGAGTCGGCAGCCATGGACTCGGACGGCATCATCGAATCGGCGGGCGCCATCGACTCGGCCATCGATGGTGCAATCGTCGGTGGTGGCGTCGCCGCGGCCGAGCAGGCGGCCGTCAGCGCCGCAAGCATCACCAGCGAGCCGACGCGCAGCGCAAGACCAGTTCGGGTCATCTCGGGGATCTCCTCGTGCGAGCTCAGGCACGCGATGGTCCACTGGCGCGCTGACGCGCTGATGACGCCTCGTGACGCCTTGATGACAGCTCCGCCCGGCCGCTGCGGTTCGGCAAGGCGCGGACCCCCCGGACCGCCGAGGGGCGCCGGGGCAGCCAGCCCGGAATCCTGCGCCGGTGGCTAGACTTGGCCCCGTGACGGCGATCAACTCGAGCATCGAAGCCGGGGCGACAAGTCCCACGACCGGCGACGGCGCCGTCGTTGAGGTCGCACAGCTCCGCAAGCGGTACGGCGACGTCCAGGCCGTCGACGGCATCAGCTTCGAGGTCCACCGCGGCGAGATCTTCGGCCTGCTCGGGCCCAACGGCGCCGGCAAGACGACCACCGTCGAGATCCTCGAGGGGCTCCGTAGCCCCGACGAGGGCACGGTGCGGGTCCTGGGCATCGACGCCGCGCACCACGCCGACCGGATCAAGGAGCGCGTGGGCGTCCAGCTCCAGACGGCGGCGCTGTACCCGTACCTCACCGTCGTGGAGGTCCTCGACCTGTTCCGAAGCTTCTACGCTCGCAGCCGGACCACGGCATGGCTGCTCGAGGCGCTGGACCTCGGGGAGCGGCGCCACGCGCAGACGCGCCAGCTGTCCGGGGGGCAGCGCCAGCGCCTCTCGGTCGCGCTCGCGCTCGTGAACGAGCCGGAGCTGGTGTTCCTCGACGAGCCGACGACCGGCATGGACCCGCAGGCCCGCCGCTCCCTCTGGGACCTGATCCTGCGCCTCCGGGACGCCGGCACCTCGGTCCTGCTCACCACCCACTACATGGAGGAGGCGGAGCAGCTCTGCGACCGGGTCGCGATCATGGACCACGGCCACGTGCTGGAGGCGGGCACGGTGCAGGCGCTCGTCACCCGGCGGTTCCACGAGCGCGCCGTGTCCTTCGACACGATGCCCGGGCTCGCGATCGCGGAGCTCGAGCAGCTCACGAGCGTGAAGCGGGCGGTGCTCGAGGACGGCGTGTCGGTCCTCTACACGAGCGACGTGGCCGGGACGATCGGTGCGCTCCTCGCGCGGGCCGAGCAGCTCGGCCAGGAGCCGCGCAACCTCGGCATCCGGCGCGCGACGCTCGAGGACGTCTTCCTCGACCTCACCGGCAGGGCGCTGCGTGAGTAGCGGGTCGCAAACGCAGGAGGCGCCGCGATGCACGCCCTCGTGATGCTCACCCGCGCCAACATCCGCAGCTTCGTCCGGGACCGGACGGCGCTGTTCTGGACGCTCGCCTTCCCGGTGATCTTCATCCTGCTCTTCGGGGCGATCTTCTCGGGCGGCGGCGACACCACCTACAACGTGGGCTGGGTGGACCAGGACGGCACGGCCGCGTCGGCGGGGCTGCGGCAGGCGTTCAGCCAGGTGCCGCTCCTGAAGCTCGAGGACGGCACGCTCGAGGCCAGCCGGCAGGCGATGCAGAAGGGCAGCCTGAACGGGATCATCGTCGTGCCGGCCGGGCTCGGAACGGCCATGGCGACGGCGTCTGCGGGATCGGGCTCGGGCGCAGCCGGCTCGGCAGGGCCGTCGATGCTGGAGGTCTACACGGACCCGAGCCAGCAGACCGCGAGCACGACAATCCGCCAGGTCGCGAGCCAGGTCGTGGCGTCGCTCAACGTCACCCTCACGGGCCGCTCGCCGGTGCTGGCCATCACGGACCGCACGCTCCAGACGCAGGACCTCACGTCGGCGGCGTTCCTCGTGCCCGGGATCCTGGGCATGGCGCTCATGCAGCTGGGCGTGTTCGGCGCGGTGCCGCTGGTCGCCCAGCGCGAGAAGCTGATCCTCAAGCGCCTGGGCGCGACGCCGCTGCCGCGCTGGACGCTCGTCGGCAGCAACGTGATCCTGCGGCTGCTCATCGGGCTGGTCCAGGCGGTGCTGATCATGGGGATCGGGGTGGCCGTGTTCGGCGTCCAGGTGCTCGGATCACTGCTGCTGCTGGCGGCGCTCGTGGTGCTGGGCGCCCTCAGCTTCATCTCGATCGGCTACGTCGTGGCGGCCTTCGCCCGGACCGAGGAGGCGGCCAACGGCATCGTGCAGGTGATCCAGTTCCCGATGATGTTCCTGTCGGGCGTGTTCTTCCCGATCGAGATCATGCCCAACCTCCTCCGCCCGGTCGCCACGCTGCTGCCGCTCACCTACCTCGGCGACGCGCTGCGCCAGGTGATGGTCAGCGGGTCGGCGTTCGCGCCGCTGCCCGTCGACGTGGCCGTGCTGGTCGGCTGGTTCGTCGTCTGCCTCACCATCTCCGCACGCTTCTTCCGCTGGGAGTAGGCGGCGCGGCGCCGATCGCTGCCTAGCGACGGGCCACCGACTCGGCTCGTCGCCGATCGCGGCTTTCGACCCTGTTCCGGGACTCTGCCGACGCGGACACTGCGGCCGTGGACGCGCACCGCTCGCACCCTCGCCCGGTCCCGCCCGTCTCCCGGGCGGCACGGGCGTGGATCCTGCCCGCCGTCGCCGCCCTGCTGCTGGCAGGGTGCGCGCCCGCCGTGCCACGCGTCACGCTCGTCGAGCCGAGCGCCGGCCCGTCCTCGGCGGCTGCCCCGCGGCTCGCGACGGCCCTCCGAGCCGCTGTCGACCCCGCAGCGATCCTGGCCGACCTCGACCGCCTCGCCGCCATCACCGAGGACTACGGCGGGACGCGGGCGGCCGGCAACCTGGGCTACCTCCTGGCGTCCGAGTGGATCGCGGGCGAGCTGCGCGACGCTGGCTACGAGGTCACCATCGACCCGGTCTCGGTGCCGGCGTTCTCGCAGAACGGCCGCGGGGTGCTCGAGATCCTCGCGGCCGGCGCCCCCGCCCTCGAGGGGCCGCGCGACTTCAAGGCGATGCTGCTGTTACCCCCGGGCGACGTCACGGGGCCGCTGTACGCCCTCGGCTTCGACACCGCGGCGGGTCCGGAGGCCCGAAACGGGATCGGCTGCAGCTCGAGCGCCTGGTCCGGCGTCCCGAGGGGCGCGATCGTCCTCGTCCAGCCGGGTCCGTGCCTGGCCCGCACGATCGTCGAGCACGCGCAGGCCGCAGGCGCGGCCGCGCTCATCTCCGCCAATCCGGCGTGGGGGCCGGGACAGGTCCGCCGCCCGACGCTGGTGGACCCCTCCGGGCTTGCCATCCCCGCCGTGGCCGCGACGCGCGACGCGGGGCTGGCCCTGGCCGAGGCCGCACAGTTCGGCGCCCGGGTCCACCTACGCATCTCGACGACCGTGGAGACGTGGCGGAGCGACAACGTGATCGCCCAGACGCCTGGCGGGAACGCCAGCCGCGTCCTCATGCTGGGCGCCCACCTCGATTCCTCGATCGACGGGCCAGGCATCAACGACAACGGGACGGGGGTACCCGTCCTGCTGGAGGTCGCCCGGCAGCTGGCGGCGCTGACCCACGGCCAGCCGGCGTGGAAGGTGCGCGTCGCGTTCTGGACGGGCGAGGAGTCGGGGCTGTGGGGCTCGGTCGACTATGCCAGCGCGCTGACCGACTCCGAGCGGGCCTCGATCGCCGCCTACCTGAACCTCGACATGCTCGCCACGCCGGGCGGGACGCGCCAGGTGTACGACGCTGCCACCTTCGCGAACCCGGC
The DNA here is from genome assembly GCA_046704485.1 of Candidatus Limnocylindrales bacterium. Taxonomy (GTDB): domain Bacteria; phylum Chloroflexota; class Limnocylindria; order Limnocylindrales; family CSP1-4; genus CAIXZV01. The sequence continues at coordinate 30,989 of JBJKRU010000141.1, forward strand.
GTCGGCGGCCATCGAGCGGCTGTTCTCCCATGCCTTCGACGTCGAGGGGCTCTCGTGGGAGCCCGTGGCCATCGGCGGCGCCAGCGACCACTACCTGTTCGACCAGCTCGGCATCCCGGTCGGCGGGATCATCGCCGAGGCCAAGGCGGGCGACGCCTGCTACCACCTCGCCTGCGACACGGTCGGCAACGTCGACGCCGAGCTGCTGGGCCAGATGGCGCGCGCCGCGGCCTGGGCCACCGGGGCGCTGGCCGGCGGCCGGGCGAACCTGGGGCCCTGATCCGGACCGCTCAGGGCGCAGCCCCGGGCGGCGCCCGCCACGACCCGACGGGCGCTTGTCGACGAACGCCTCTTGTGCGCCGGCGGCCGCCCGACGACGGTTGGCGGACCGCGGCGCGAGGGGCGCCGCAGCCAATGGGCTGGTCGATGTCGTTCAATCTGACGCCCACGAAGGTCGCGCAGCAGGGTCGACGCCCCTGGCTGTCCGTCGCACTCGTGGTCGCGGGACTTGCCGCCGTCGTGTCGTTCGGCGTGCTGGGCAGGGAGCCGGAGCCGCCCGCCGCCACGCCCCTCCCGACCCAGGCGCCGGCGGCCGTCGTGCCGACCGCCACGTCCAGCCCGGCCCCCACGCCATCGGAGGTCCTGTGGGAATGCCGGGCGCCGCAGGTCGTCGCGCTGCTCGGACCGATCGCGCGCCACCCGCGAGCCCTCCACGCGACAGGCCTCGAGACCCTGTCGGCCTGGTCGCCCATCGACGGCCAGCTCGTCGCCGACGCGGCCTCCGGGTTCTGGTCGTTCGCGTACGGCCAGCTCGCCCACCTCGACGCGGCCGGGCGGGTGACCGGCACGTGGACGGTCGACGACGACGCGGTCTTCGGCGCTTCCTCGATCGCCGCCGCCCGGCACGGCGCCGAGTCGCTGTACGCCGGGCAGCGGAACGGGCTCGCCTTGTTCGACGGGCAGGCGATCCGCGACAGCATCCCGGCGCCGAGCAACGTGGCGGGGCTGGCCGAGGCGTCCGACCGCTCGCTCTGGGCGACCACGGACCTCGGGGTCTTCCATTGGGACGGCGAGGCATGGGCGGAGGTCTGCCGGGACCGGCCGGATCAGGCGGCCGGCGCAATCGCGATCGATGCGCGCGGTGGCGTATGGGTGACGGACCTCGAGCCCGGCGGGTACGCCTCGCTCTCGCGCTACAACGGTTGGGCGTGGACGAGCTACACCGACGTGGTCAGCACGCTCGACGTGAACGTGCTCGCGGCCGGTGACGACGGGGAGGTGTGGGCGGCCGGCCAGCTCGGGATCGCCAGGTTCGACGGGATCGCCTGGGCGGACGCGCAAAGCGGGAGCAGCGTGTTCCTGAACGGGACGGTCTCGATATCGGTCGCGCCCGACGGCAGCCTGTGGGCGGCGACTGGGAACGACCTGGTGCGGGCCCAGCCGGACGACCCCGACGCCTTCCCCCGGCCGGGGGCCGGTGTGGCGCACCTGGGCAGCGCCGGCTGGGCGGTGTACGGGCCCGCCGACGGCCTGCCGATCAACGAGACCGGATGGTGGCCGACAGTCAGCGCCGTCGTCGCCTCCCGCGACGGTGTGGTCGCGGCAACCGTCGACGGTCTGTCCCGCCTCGAGGGACATCGATGGGTCGGGTTCGGCCCGCCGGCCACCACCGGGCAGGGCGCGAATGCGATCCTCGCGGTCTCCGCCACCGAGGCGTGGGTGGGCGGCGACGGGCTCTGGCACGTGGTCGACGGCCGATGGTCATCGGTTCCGCTCCCGTCAGCCGCGCCGGACACCTCGGTCACCGACCTCGCCGTCGGGCCAAACGGGACGCTGGCCGCGGCCACGAGTCGCGGCCTCGATGTCCTTCGCGACGGCCGGTGGTCCCAGCTCGGCGACGGCTTCTACAGCGCGGTGGACATCGGGGCGGACGGCACGGTGTGGGCGACCCTCGCCGGGTGGGGGCCGATCGCCGTCCAGGCCTGGCGGCCGCAGGACGGGGCGTGGACGCAGCGCGAGTGGCTGCAGAGCACGCCGGACGTGGTGGCCGCCGCAGACGGGAGCGTGTGGGCCGGCTGCCTCGAGTCGCCTGGCGCGCCCGTCCAGCGATACGACGGGAGCCGCTGGGTCCCGGTGTCCGTCCCGCAGCCGGCGGGACCCCGGCTCGTCGTCGGGCGGTTCGCGCTCGGGCCAGACGGGAGCCTCTGGGCCTCCATGAACCGGGGCGGGGGCTGGTTCCCGAGCAGAGGCGTGTGGGTCGCCCACCAGGCCGGGTCGAGCTGGACGGTGACACCCGTCGGCGACGGGTGGGGAAACTGGATCGCCGTCGCGCCGGACGGGGCGGCCTGGACCGGGACCGACGCCGGGCTCGTCCGGCTCAGCGGCGGCCGCACGGTCGTCGCGATCCCGGACGTCGCGGTGAGCGCCATCTCGATCGCCCGGGACGGGACAGTCTGGGTCGAAGGACCGTCGGGCGTCGCCCACGTGTCGCCGGCCGTCGTCGCTGCGGCGGTTGCACAGGCGGCCAACACGCCCGGGGCGCCTCCGACGCGTCCCGGCCGTCCGTAGCAGACTGTGCGGCAGGCAGAGGGCGCACGGAGAGTGACATGCACAAGCTGACGCCGGTGGGGTCGATCGTCCGCGGGGCCCTGGCCGGCTGCGCGGGCACGCTGGCGATGGACGCGCTCTGGTACTGGCGGTATCGCCGCGGGGGCGGCGAGAGCCGCTTCGTCGCGTGGGAGACGGCCAGCGGCGTCACCTGGGACAACGCCTCGGCGCCGGCCCAGCTGGGCCGCAAGGTCATGGCCGGCGTCTTCGACCGCGAGCTGCCCGACGACCTGGCGCCCCTCACCAGCAACATCGTCCACTGGTCGTACGGCGCCGCCTGGGGCGCCGGGCTCGGGATGGCCCTGGGCACCGTCGGCCGGTATCCGCTGAAGGCCGGCCTGCTCTTCGCGCCGGTCGTGTGGAGCAGCGGCTATGTCGTCCTGCCGCAGGCGAAGATCTACAAGCAGATGTGGGAGTACGACCCGGCGACGCTGGGCAACGACCTGAGCGCCCACATGGTGTACGGCGTCGTCACGGCCACCGCCCTGCGGATCCTCGCCCTCAGGTAGGCAGCGGCCCCCCGCTCAGCGCGGCGGCAGGTAGTTCAGCGGGTTCTGGAACGCGCCGTTGAGCAGCACCGCGAAGTGGAGGTGGGACCCGAACGCGCAGCCCGTGTCGCCGACCCGGCCGATGATGTCGCCCGCGGCCACCTGCTGCCCGACGTGCACCAGCACCGCCGAGAGGTGGTGGTACCAGGTGACGAACCCGCCGCCGTGGTCGATGCGCACCTGGATGCCGCCGCAGGTGTCGCTGGCGACGTGCCCGGCGGCGATCACGATCCCGGCGCGGGCCGCCCGGACCGGTTCGCCAATCGGGCCGGCGATGTCGATCCCCTGGTGGAACCCGTAGATGGTGAGGCTCTGGCCGTAGTACTGCGTGATGGTCCCGATCAGCGGCCAGCGCCACCCGGTCGGTGCCAGCGTCGCCTTCGCGGCCGGCCGCGGCGTCGGTGACGGCGCGGGCTTCGCGGCCGCGGGGGCCGCTGTCGCGGGGGCCGGCTTCGCCATCACGGTGAACGTGGCGGCGCGGGCCGTGCCGAGAGGGGCGCCGTTCGAGGAGCGCGCGGTGTTGGCCACCGACAGGCGGACCCTGGCGCCGTACGGGATCGGCGTCGACGGCGTGAACACCAGCACCGTGTCGCGCTCGGCCCACGCGAACCGCCCCTGCAGGGCCTCGCCGTTGACGGCGACCTCGAAGGCCGCCTCCGTGGAGGGCTGGTCCATCGACGAGGTGAACCGGACCGAGACCTGGCCGGGCGGGGTGACCCCCGCTTGACCCGCCAGCGGCCGTAACCGCACCACGGGGACCGGCGCAGGGGTGGCGGTCGGGTCGGGGGTGGCGGTCGGGTCGGGAGACCGGGCGACGAGGGGGATCACCAGGACGCCCTCGTCGGCGGCGCTCACGGGCGGGAGGGTCCGCGCAGTGGGGGCCGCAGACGGGGCGGGCGGCAGCGTGCTGAGCGCGCTCTGCGGCGCCGGCTGGAAGGCCCGGGGTGTCTCCGCGGACGCCGAGCCGCCGAGCACCAACTCGCCGACGACGCTGACCGCCACCAGGGCCACCACCAGCACCGCGGGCCTCGTCGACCGCAGCCAGCCGACGGCGCTGGACGCGTACACCCAGGCGAGCACGGGCAGGGAGAGCAGGAGGACGAGCAGTCCTCGACCGCGCTCGTGTCCACCGGTCACCGGCTGGTGGGGCAATAACCGAGCTCCCTGCGGATGGCAGAGGCGAAGCCGGGCATGCCGGCCCCGCGAGACGGGCAGGGTACACCCGGACGAGGGACCGTCCCAGTGCGCCGCCCAGCCCCCGGCCCGCACGCGCCGGAGGACGCGCCCGCCCGCAACCGCGCGCCCGCCATAGCGCAGTCAGGATTCGCGCGCACGGGCAGCTACGCTGCCGCCCCCTTGACTCCCCGCGGTAGACCCGAGAGCAAGGCCCGCCGAGACGTCCCGAGGCCGGCCGGAATTGACGAGGCACGAAGCAAGGAGGGGCTATGGGACAGATCACGGCCTACAGCTGCACGGCCTGCGGCGAGGGGTTCAGCATCCGCGACGGCGGCGGCTTCTTCTTCGATCTCCTCCACTGCGACCGGTGCGGCGCAGCGCAGTCGGTTGCCCACGCGCAGCTCGGCGACATCCACCTGCGCTTCGTGAAGGGCCTCCGGACGCCGTACGCGATCGCCCGGGGGGCGACAGACCACGACATCCAGGCGAACTACCCAGGCGAGCCCCTCTCACGGGACGAGTACCACGCCGCGGCCGAGGCGACGCTCGACCCCTGCCAGTGCGGCGGCCGTTTCCTCTACGCCGCTCCGGCGCGCTGCCCCGCCTGCCGCTCGACAGCCGAGGCGTGGTCGAACCGAAAGGTGGTGCTCCATTACGACTGAGCCGCCGCGGGCTGACCGCCGACTCCTCGCCCCGCCTGACCAGGTCATGCCGCTGTGGACGAGCGGGTCCCGTGAGGCTAGCGTTCGCGGAGATGACGGACGCCGAACTGGCTGCTCTCGAGCACGACAACTGGATCGCCTACCTGACCGGCGTCGTTGGCTGTGCCTCGAGGGCCAGCGTCACCCGGGCCGGCGGGGTGCTCGCGATCCTGACCGGTCTGCCGTTCGACTGGTTCGGCCAGGTCCTGATCGAGGATGAGGCGGCGACGCCCGACGCGGTGCTCGCCGGCGTGGCCCGGGCGCGCGAGCTCGGCGACGCTTTCGTCGTCCGACTTCGGGGAGGCGTCGACGACCGCTTCATCGAGACGCTGGCCCAGGCGGGGCTGGAGCCCCAGGCGGAGGCGACCCCGTTCCCCGGCATGGCCGCGTTCCCGATCGAGCGCGACCTCCTGGCGCCCCATGCGGTCGACGGGCTCGTGATCCGCCGGGTGACTGACGCGGCCGGCATCGATGAGCACAACGATGTCGTGACGGCCGGGTTCGGCTCAGATCCCGCAGTCGCGCTGGGGACCGCGTGCCCAGACCTCCTCGACCGGCCCGAGTGCGTCGTGTATGTGGGATGCGCGGACGGCCGCCCGGTCGTGTCGGGGCTGGGCTGGCGGAGCGGGCGGACGATCGGCGTGTACAGCATCGCTACCAGGCCGTCGGCACGCCGACGCGGGTATGGGGCGGCGATGACGGCGCGCGTGGTGGCCGACGGCCTGGCAGCCGGCTGCGACGTGGCGGCGCTGCAGGCGAGCGAGATGGGTCGCCCGATCTACGAGCGCCTGGGCTTCCGGACCGTCATCCGATACGTCGCCTACGTCGATGCGGGGCGCGGTGGCTGAGCAACCGGCTCCCCGACGCGGGCCGGCGACCGCGCTCGCTAGCAGCGCCCACGCTCGCGCCCAAGCTCGCTCGCTCGCGCGCGGGCGCGCTCGCGGGTGGACGGGCCGGGTATCGTGGCGCCATGAAGGGCGATCGGGTCGAGGCCGTGGTGGACACGGGGCAGGGCGTCCAGACGTTCGTGATCACCGCCAGCCGGGCAGGGCGGCGGATCGAGGTCGTGACGTCGCGGGGGGTGGTCGAGGTCCGGGAGGTGACGCGGACCGGGATCACGGTCCGGACGGGCCGGTTCATGACCTCCCGGCTGGTGGCCCTCGTCGAGCACCCTGCCGCCGACGACCGCGGCCGCGTTGAGGAGTCCACGCGGCACCGCCTCCAGCCGTCGCGACGGCCTACCGAGCCCTGAGCGTTCGCGGGCGAGACGGAGCCTGGCAAGCGGGCTGACGTGGCCCGGCTCGCCCTGCCCCCCGCGTCCAGGCGGCGCTGGTGGAGGACCTGCCGGGCCCGGGCGGGAGCGGCGGAGACCGGCGGCCGATGGGGCGTGGAGGCCGTCGGTCAGTCGCGGTCCAGGCGCTCCAGCACCGGGCCCATGGCCTCGAGCGTTGTCATCGTGGCGGGCCACAGCAGGCACTCGACCTGCGTCACGCCCACCCCGGTGAAGGCCCGGATGGCATCGGCGACCTGATCGGCCGACCCGCGGACCGGCACGCCCAGGCCAACCGCCTCCGAGCCGGTCTCGTCGGTGGGCTCCACGATGATCCCGGCCGACCGCCCGATCGTGGCCGGGTCTCGGCCGATCGCCTCGCACGCGCCCTCGAGGGTCCGCACCAGCGGCTCGAACTCGGCTGGCTCGCTGCGCTCCTGCGCGTAGTAGCTCCAGATGTCCGCGTGACGCGCGGCCAGGGCGATCGTCCGGGGCCCGCCGGCGCCCAGCATCAGGGGGACGGCGCCGGACCGCGGGCCACGCGGCCGCGACTCGAGGTCGCTCGCGTGGTGGTACGGCCCGTCGTGGTCCGCGCGGCCGGTCCGGAGCATGGGCGTGATGATCTCGAGCGCGTCCTCGAACCGGCCGACGACGTGGTCGAGCGGGAACCCGAAGGACCGCGCCTCGGAGTCGCCGCTGCCAGCCCCCAGGCCGAACACGAACCGCCCGTCCGAGATCTCGTCGAGCGTCTCGACGGCGCGGACCGTCAGCCCCGCGTTGCGCTGGTTCGCGGACAGCACCCAGGTCCCAACCTCGATCCGCGACGTCGCCTCGGCGACGGCACCGGTCATCGCGACGCACTCCCACCATCCGCGGGGCCCGGGCCAGTCGGGCGTCCGCCACAGGAGCTCGTCCGGGACCCAGACCGTGTCGAACCCGATCGCCTCGGCCAGCCTGGCCATGGCCCGCAGCTCGTCCCACCGGTGGGACCGCCCGGTCTCCGGATCCTCGTAGAGCGGGAGCACGATCCCGACCTTGATCGACCGCATCGGCTTGGCCTCCAGCCTGACGGGGTGCGGACGCGCCTCTGGCCCACGCGGCGCCGCCGCCCAATCGTCCCATGACAGTCCACTCAGGTCTCGCGAGCCTGGCCTCGCCAGCCGGCCACGTCCCGCCCTACGAGCCCGCTTCCGGCCATGTGCAGCCGAGCCGCTGCCCGCCCAGCGGGCACTCGAGCGCAGATGCCCGGCCGACGGTCGACCCGGCGCAGGAATCCCGCCCAGCGGACATCGCGACGCATGCGGGACCGCGGCCGCGCGTCGGACTGCCCGCCCAGCGGGAGCGTGCTCCACAGTGGCCGCCCAGCGGGCACCAGGGCATGCGGGTCGTGGCGCGACGCGCGGCGGCCATCAGGCCCGCGCGATCAGACGGTCCTCGGGTCCGCGGCGCTCCCGAGGCGCTGCTCCCCGAGACAGGGCCCGAGGGCGTCCACCTGGCCGTCCGGGAGGCCCCAGCCGACGTCCCGCCAAGGGCGCCGGTGGAGATCTTGACCCGGTCGGCACGGCGGACTCGGCTGCGTTCTGGAGGGTCGCTCGGGCGTTTGCGACGATTCTCCTTGACCAACGGCCCCGCATCGCCCACCATACGCAGACGTCCGGGATCGCCGGACGCCAGCACCAATATCCGGCCCCAGCCATCGGAACTCCTTTCTCTCGCCGCAACGCGGGCAATCGGAACCCGCTCGACCGGCCGGAGCAAGGAGTTTTTCGTGACCATGGATCGCACCCTGACCTGCGCCGACTGCCGGTCGGAGTTCACCTTCACCGCCAGCGAGCAGGAGTTCTACGCGGAGAAGGGCTTCTCGGAGCCTCGTCGCTGCCCCTCCTGCCGGGCGGCCAAGAAGGCGGCCCGCAACGCTGGCTCGTCGTACGGCGACTCGTCCTACGGCGGCTCGTCATACGGGTCCGGGCGCTCGTACAGCTCGGGCCCGCGCGAGATGTTCTCCGCGACCTGCTCGAGCTGCGGCCGCGAGGCGAGGGTTCCCTTCAACCCCACCAGCGGCAAGCCCGTCTACTGCTCGGACTGCTTCCGCAACCGGTAGCATCCGCACCGGCCAGCGGCCCCGGGGGTGACCCCCGGGGCCGTTTCGATTCGGCGGGACCCGCTCCCCAACTCCAGCTTGTCCTTGAGCTCGCGGCTGCGGGACGGGTGGCGCAGCTTCCGGTTGTCGGGTGCGTCGACGTTCCCGCTGTGGACCGAGAGATGGGCTGAGTCGAGGAGCGCCAGGGAATCCTCGGGCGAGCGCGATCGGTTGTGCGCGGCCACGAGCCGGTCCACCTCTCGAATGACGGCCTCGGTCTCCGCTCGCAGCGTCCGTGGCCGCCGTGTTCAGACCGAAGTCCGGGGGGGCGAGGAGCAGGTTGCGGCCGCTGCCCTCGTCCGCGGTGGCATCGCGGACCATCGCGGACGCCTCCGGCCCGAACGGCAGCCGGTGCTGCGGCTTCGCGGTGCGCATCTTGTGCTCCGTATCGTGGGTCGTCCGCTCGCGCAGCGAGACCATCCCCCGCCAGGGAGCCCAAGCGAGGTCCTCGCCGGGCTCGATCGCCTTGGCGAGGACGACCTCCTCCTCGGAGGTGAGCAGGGCGACCCTCCTGATCTCGCTCAGGTAGAGGCGGATGGAGTCGTCTATCGCGGGTTCCGCCGAGGCGCGGCGGGCGATGGGGTCCTCGGCTGGCTCTTCAAGGTTGCGGTCCGTGGGCTCGGGGATGTCCTCGTCGTCGGGCATCGCGGGGACTCCGACGGCTGAGAGCGACGTGGCACTCGGGAAGGGCGCCCGTGCAGTGATCCCGCACCTCGAGGCAGATGCCGGCAGGCCGCCGGGTCGCTGCTCTGCGTCCTGTCCGGCGCAATCCCCCGCGAACGTCAGGTGGAGGCGGCCCGGCTCGCAGCTGACGTCATCCCGTCGGGCCCTGCTGTGGGCCTGCGCCATGAGATACGGTAGACTTGCGGCCTTCGCGCTCGACGGACGCTCCGGTCTGCGTCCGCGGCCCTGCGCCGCCCGATCTCGATCCACTTGCTGCCCTGACCGGGCCCCGCACCCGCGGGAGGGCCCTCAGGAGCACACTCCTCTATGTCCTTCGACAGCCTCGGGCTGGCGCCCCACTACCTGCGCGCCGTCGCCGACGAGGGCTACACCGAGCCCACGCCGATCCAGCGCCAAGCGATCCCGCTGGTCCTCGCCGGCCGCGACCTGCTCGCCGCGGCCCAGACCGGCACCGGCAAGACGGCCGCCTTCGTCCTGCCCATGCTCCAGCGCCTGGCCGACGCCGACCCGGCTGCCGGCATCGCCCGCCCGGCCTTCGGCATGCCCGTGCACCCGCCCGTCCGGGCGCTGGTGCTCACGCCCACCCGCGAGCTCGCGCTCCAGGTGGAGGAGAGCGTCCGCACCTACGGCCGGCACCGGCCCGTCCGCTCCGTCGCGATCTACGGCGGGGTGGGCTTCAACCCGCAGGCGAGCGCGCTTCGCAAGGGCGCGCCCGTCGTGGTCGCAACGCCGGGACGCCTGCTCGACCACATGTCGCAGCACACGATCGACCTCTCGCGCGTGGAGATCGTCGTCCTCGACGAGGCGGACCGCATGCTCGACATGGGGTTCATCCGCGACATCCGCCGCGTGCTGGTGCAGCTGCCGGCCCGGCGCCAGAGCCTGCTCTTCTCGGCCACCTTCTCGGACGAGATCCGCGCCCTCGCTGAGGGCCTCCTCGTCGACCCGGCCACGGTGGACGTGGCGCCCCGGAACACGGCCGCCGAACTCGTGGAGCATCTGGTGATCCCCGTCGACCGCACGCGCAAACGCGACCTGCTGACCCACCTCGTGGGATCGGGCGAGGTCTCGCAGGCGCTCGTGTTCACGCGCACCAAGCATGGAGCGAACCGCCTCGCCGACCAGCTGGTGCGCGACGGCATCGTCGCCGCGGCCATCCACGGCAACAAGAGCCAGGCGCAGCGGGTCCGGGCGCTCGACGACTTCAAGGCCGGCCGGGTGGGCATCCTCGTCGCCACCGACATCGCCGCCCGCGGGATCGACATCGAGGCCCTGCCGCACGTCGTCAACTACGAGCTGCCGACGGTCGCCTCCGACTACGTGCACCGGATCGGCCGCACGGGTCGGGCCGGCGTCGGCGGTCACGCGATTTCGCTGGTATCGGTGGAGGAGGCGGAGCTCCTGCGCGCCATCCAGCGCCTGCTGCGTCGGTCGCTGCCGTCGGCGGTGGTGCCGGGCTTCGAGCCGGACCGATCAGCGAGCCTCGAGCCGCTCGGGGCACGGCGAAGCGAGCCCGCAC
>JBJKRU010000142.1:0-8302 GCA_046704485.1 Candidatus Limnocylindrales bacterium
CAACACCGTGAAGCGGCTCGGTGACCGCGGCGAGCTGCCGTACTACCGCGTCTGCAAGCGGGGCGACCGACGCTTCCGCCTTGAGGACGTGATGCAGTTCCTGGCCCGCAACCGCTGACCTGCGGTCACGGAGGGCAGCCGCGGGCGGTCCGGCACGCGCCGACCGCCCGCTTCGCTTGTCTGCGCCTTCGCTTGTCGGCGGCCGGATGCGCTCAGTCCCGCAGCGCCCCCTCGAAGATCCGCAGCGACTCCTCGACCTCGGGCACGGTGACGTCGAGGGGCGGGATCCACCGGATCACCTGGTGCGCCATCCCGCAGGACAGCAGGAGCAGCCCAGCGTCGCGGGCCCGCTCGATCACCGCATCAGCCCTCGCCCCATCGGGCAGGCGCGAGCCGCGGTCCTTCACGAACTCCACGCCGATCATCAGGCCGCGCCCGCGGACGTCGCCGATCGATGGATCCTCCGACATGAGCTCGCGGAGGCCGCCGAGCAGCTCGGTGCCGCGCACCCGTGCGTTCTCGAGCAGACCCTCCGCGGCGATCGTCTCCAGGACCGCCACGCCGGCGGCGCAGGCCACCGGGTTCCCGCCGTACGTGGTGCCGTGGGCGCCCTTGCCCCAAGCCAGCATCGTGTCCTTCGAGGCGACGATCGCCGAGAGGGGCAGTCCGTTGGCGATGGCCTTGGCGACGCACACGACGTCCGGGACGATGCCCGACTCCTCGAATGCCCACATGTCGCCGGTGCGGCCGTAGCCGGACTGCACCTCGTCGACGACGAGCAGGATCCCGTGCCTCGTGCAGCGCTCGCGGAGGCCCTGGAGGAACGCCGCCGGGGCCGGGTAGTAGCCGCCCTCGCCCTGGACCGGCTCGATGACCACCGCCGCCACTTCGTCGGGCGATACCGTGGACGTGAGCAGCGTGTCGAAGTGCTTGAGGGACTCCGCGACCGCGCGCTCTTCGTCGCCCGCGTAGTAGCGGTACACGCCCGGGTAGACCGTCACGTAGACGCCCGGCATCAGCGGCTCGTAGCCGCGCCGGTAGTTGAGGGACGACGTGGTGATGCTGGTGGCGCCGATGGTCCGGCCATGGAACGCGCCGCGGAACGCGATGACGGCGGGGCGGCCGGTGACGCGGCGGGCGAGCTTGATCGCGCCGTCGATGGCCTCGGAGCCGGAGTTGAGGAAGAGGACGCTGTCGAGCGGGTCGGGGAAGGTGTCCGCAAGCATCTGGGCGAGCTTGACCGTTGGCTCGCTGAACCCGATCGCGTGAACCGGTCCCATGAGCCGGTCGACTTGGGCGTGCACGGCCGCCGTGACGCGGGAGTGCGCATGGCCGAGCGCGGTGACCGCGATGCCGTTTGCGAAGTCGAGGTAGCTGTTGCCCGCGGTGTCGTACAAACGGTGGCCGATCCCGTGCGACCAGCTCTTGTCCATGTACCGGCCGAGGATGGGGCTGATGTTGGCGTCCGCGAGGACGGCGAGGTCGAGTGCGTCAGAGGTGTCCACGGGCCGAGTATAGGCAGCAGCCAGGGCCCACAATGCTGCGTCTCGCCCGCGTTGTGGTCACTCGTCGCCCAGCCGTGGCGCCGCCAGGACGTCCTGCGACCCTGCCGCTCGGGACGGCGGCCCGCTGCTATCGGGCGGCGCCCTGACATCGCCGCCAGAGTGCGGTTTCCGAAGGCGGCGCCGGCAGGCCACGCGTGAGGCTGCGCGGACGGGCCACGCGTTAGGCGACAGGCGGCGGCCAGGCGGAGGGCGTGCGTAGGATCGCGACGCCGCCCAGGCGGGCTGGGGACACGGCGCTACACCCGGGGACTCCTGGCCCCCGGCGGTAGGATGACCGCAGGGACCGCCCCGGGACTGAGCGGGGCGCCGAAGCCGCAGAGCCCGAGGCGCACACGAACGTGATCGACTTCACCCTCACCGACGAGAACAAGCTCGTCCGCGACGCCGCCCGAGCGTTCGTCGAGGCCGAGATCCTCCCCTACATCCGCGAGTGGGACGCCAACGGCGAGACCCACCGCGAGGTGTTCGACAAGATGGGGGAGCTGGGGTTCCTCGGCGCGCCGATCCCGGAGCAGTACGGCGGCTCGGGGATGGACTACGTGAGCTTCGCCATCCTGTGCGAGGAGCTCGAGCGCGCCGACACGTCCTTCCGGGTCGTCCAGAGCGTCCATGTCGGGCTGAACAGCCTCACGCTGCTCCAGTGGGCGACGGAGGAGCAGAGGCAGCGCTGGCTGGTGCCCCAGGCGAAAGGCGAGAAGCTGGCCACGTTCGGCCTTACCGAGCCGGGCGTCGGGACCGACGCCGCCAACCTGACCACGACCGCGAGGCGCGACGGCGACAGCTACGTGCTCAACGGCGGCAAGATCTGGATCAGCCTCGCCGACCTCGCCGACCACTTCCTCGTCTTCGCCACGGTCGACCGTGCCAAGAGGCACCGGGGAATCACCGCGTTCGTGGTGGAGCGGGGAATGCCCGGCCTGACGACCGGGACGCTTCACGGCAAGATGGGCATCAGGGCGGGCAACACGGGCCTGGTCAACTTCGAGAACGTGCGCGTGCCGGTCGAGAACCGGATCGGCGAGGAGGGGGAGGGCTTCCTCATCGCGATGAGCGCCATCGACCAGGGCAGGTTCACGGTGGCCTCGGGCGCGGTCGGCCTCGCCCAGGCCTGCCTCGACGCGTCGCTCAAGTACGCCCACGAGCGCCACACCTTTGACCAGGAAATCGGCCAGCACCAGCTGGTCAAGCAGATGATCGCGAACATGGCGAAGGGGACCGAGATCGGGCGGCTGCTGGTCTGGCAGGCGGCCGCGCTCAAGAACCGGGGCCTGCGCAACACGCGCGAGACGTCACTGGCCAAGTGGCACGCAACCGAGCACTCGGTCCAGGCTGCCCTCGACGCCATCCAGATCCACGGCGCGAATGGCTACTCGAACGAGTTCCCCGTCGAGCGTTACCTGCGCAACAGCAAGGCCGCGGTGATCTACGAGGGCACGAGCCAGCTGCACACGCTGATCCAGGCCGACTACGCGCTCGGCTACCGCCGCGACCGCCCGCTGCGCTGCGAGCCGTGGCCCGCCCAGGGGTTCGATCGCGGCTGACCGGGCCGCTGATCGCACGGCACCGGCCAGACCGGCCAGCGGTGGGGGCCTAGAGGGCGCCGGGCCGCGCGGCGCTCGCCGCGGGATCAGCTCGCCCTGGGGCGCTGTCGCCGCGGAGTCAGGTCGCCGCGGAATCGGGACGCCGCGGGCTCACGGTGGACGGCGCCCGGCCTGCATCGACGACGCCCGGTGCCGCGGCGCCGGGTGCCGGTGACGGCCGGCGCCCTGTCGCGGAGACGATCAGGGCGACGCCCGCCACGATGACGACCGCTGCTGTGATCGTCTGGGCCGTGACGGCCTCCCCGAGCAGCAGCCAGCCGAGCACGACGGCCACGACGGGGTTCACGTACGCGTAGGTGGTGATCCGGGCGAGCGGCGCGACGCCGAGCAGCCAGCTGTAGGTCACGTAGCCGACGAGGCTGCCGACGAGGATGAGGTAGGCGAGGCCGAGCCATGCCACGGGCGCCACGACCGCGGGGTCGAAGTCGCGCCACTCGCCGACGACCAGCGCGACCAGGAGCATGAGCAGGCCCCCGGCCAGCATCTCGATGCCGGTGGCGAACAGCGCAGGCTTCGGCAGGACCGCCCGGCGCGTGGCGTAGATCGAGCCCGTCGCCCAGCACATCGGCGATACGAGCAGGGCGAGGATCCCGGTGGCCGCCGAGCCCCCGCCGCCCAGCGCCGGACCTGCGAGCACGGCGACGCCTGCCAACCCGATCACGGTGCCCGCCACCGCACGGCGAGGCATCCGGTCGCGGAACAGGGCGAGGCTGAAGAGGCCGACCCACATCGGCATGAGGGCAATCAGGAGGGCGGCCACCCCTGATGCGACCGTCTGCTCGCCCCACGCCACGAGGCCCATCCCGCCGCCGAGCAGGAAGCTGCCGACGATCGCCGCATCGCGGGTCTGCGCGAGCGTCGGCCGCGCCACCCGCCCGCGCGAGGCGAGGACCACCCCTGGGACGAGGATCGCGCCGGCGATGACGAAGCGGATGCCGCCCATCACGAACGGCGGCATGGACTCGACGCAGACTCGGATCCCCAGATAGGTCGAGCCCCAGACGAAGTAGAGGACGACGATGCCAGCCCAGACGGCGAGCGGGCTGGCGGCGCGACGCACGGTCTGGGCTCCTCAGCGATGGATGCGGATGTTCGGGCAGTCTACCGAGCCGCCCCTGCTTGTGCTACGCGACTAGGCCAAGCGGCGCACCGCAGCCGCCGTGGAACTGATGCCAGGGCCGAACCCGACGGCCTACGCCGCGCGATCGGCCGCGGTCGGCCGGCACACCTTGCACGGCCGGTAGCCCCGGCCGCTGGCCTCCCGCAGCGAACGGAAGGAGACACGGTGCCGTGGCGTGACGCGTCGGGCATGGCGGCAGGTGGGCCAGCAGACGATGTGCGTCGTGTCCGACCCGACGAGGCGCTCGCCGTGGCGGGCGGCATCCTCGAGGGCGGCCGGGTCCAGACCCTCCGCGGTCAGGATGGCCCGCTTGTTGTGCGGCCCGCCCAGCGAGTAGTTGCCGATCATCCCATCGCTTCGGACGACGCGGTGACACGGGACCACGAGCGGGACCGGGTTGTGGCCCAGTGCGGTGCCCACCGCCCGCACGGCATTGGGCCGTCCGATCTCGGCTGCGATCCAGCCGTAGGGCCGGACCTCGCCGAACGGGATCTCGAGCGCCTTCTCCCACACCGCAACCTCGAACGCGGTGCGGCCGCGCAGGTCGAGCGGGATCGCGGCACGGCGGTCCCCGGCGAGTCGCCGCAGGATCGCCTTCGCGAGCTCGGGGGGCAGCGCCCCGGCGAGCAGCGTCCGGCGGCCCGTTCGAGCCTCATGGGCCGCGCGAGCGGACGGGCCGTCCTCGAACAGGTCGACCGACGCCACGCCACGACCGTTCCATGCTACCCAGAGCGTGCCCACCGCCGCCGGGACGGGCGCGATGCGGTCGGCGAGGCCGACCTCGACGAGGACCTCGTCGGCCAGGCCGGCGGGCGCGGCGGCGGCCAGCTCGGTCAGCTCCGCCCGGTCGTCGTTCATGCGTTCACCTCCTCGAGCCCGGCCTCGGTCGCGCCGGCCCGCAGCATCGCGAGCCCGCGGTGGACTTCGGCCTTGAGTGTTCCCTCGGGACGGCCGAGGGCCTCCGCCAGCTCGGCGTACGAGAGGTCGACGACGTGGCGGAGGATCAGCGGCACGCGGTACAGCTCGGGCAGCGATGCCAGCGCCGCGGCGAGGCGCGCCCGGTCGTCGGCGGCCTCGGCCAGCGCCACGGGGCCCACGCGGTCGGCGGTCGCGGGCTCGGCACCGACCTCGGCCAGCCCATCGAGCCGGACCGTCGTCGGTCGGCCCCGCCGAGCGTGGTTGCGGCAGAGATTGACGACGATCGTCGCCAGCCACGGGCGCAGCCGCAGCGATCGGATCCGCTCCGGCTCGTACGAGGCCAGGGCGCGATACGCTCGGACCAGCGCGTCCTGGGCCACCTCCTCCGCGTCATGCGGATCGCCCAGCACGCGCAGCGCGATCGCGTAGCAGCGGTCGGCGTGCGTGTGCACGAACGGCCCGAAGGCGGCGTCGAGGTTGCGCGCCAGGGCGTCGGCGAGGGCTTGGTCGTCCATCACATCGGTAGAACACGGCCGGTGGCCGCCAGGTTGCACGGTGCATCGGACCACAACCGATACCCGGCGATGACCGCGCGGAATGCGGCGGGGGCATCGTCGCATGCCACAATGCCTCCATGCGCCTCGACGACCGCTTCGAAGACCTGGTCGGCAGCCTCCGCGGCTTCTACCGCACCTGGTACATCTTCACGGGGCTCGAGCTCGGGCTGTTCGACGCCCTGCGCGATGCCGGGACCCACGGTCTCACCTCCGCCGAGCTGGGTGCGAAGACGGGCGTGGAGCCGGCGCTGGCGGGCCGGTGGGCGTGGGGAGCCGACGCGTTCGCCCTGGTCGAGACGGTCGACGGCCGGATCCGCGTCCCGGGCGACGTGGCCAAGATCCTGCTCGACCCCGACCGCCCGGAGTTCCTCGGCGGGCAGTTCCAGTTCGCCGCGGTGGGCAGCCTGGACTACGGCCAGCTGCCCGACGTGTTCCGCACGGGCAGGCCCGTGCTGTCGCGGCCGGACCGCTACCGCATCGCGATCGAGCGGCTGACCGTCCAGGACGTGGCGGTGTTCTTCGAGGAGGTGCTCGGCGCGTTCCCGCAGCTGGTGGCCGACCTCCGGCCGGGCGCCAAGGCGATCGACGTGCACTCCGGCGGCGGCCGCTGGCTGATCGCGATGGCGCTCCGCTTCCCGGGCCTCGCGCTCACCGGGGTCGAGTTCGAGCCGGATTCGGTGGACCGGGCCCGCGCCAACGTCGCCGAGGCAGGCCTGGCCGACCGGATCACCATCGAGCAGGGGTCGATGCTCTCCGTGGGGCATGTGGCCGAGGCCGACCTTGTGTACTTCCAGTACGCGCTGCACCAGCTGCCCGACCCGGTTGGCACGCTGCGCTCGGCCTGGGCGGCAGTCCGGCCGGGCGGCTGGCTCGTGGCGCTCGACTGGTACCTGCCGGTCGACCCCGAGGACCTGCGCACAGCGCACGGCGAGCTGACGGCGGGCGTCCAGCTCGACGAGGCGGTCCAGGGCACGCGACTGGTGACCGCCGCCGAGGCGCTTGGCTGGTTCGCCTCGGCCGGGCTTCCCGTTCCCGAACTGGTGGATCTGCCGTCCGGCGCGAGCGCCATCGTCCTCCACCTCGACTGACGGTCCGCGGCGCGATGCGCGGGCCTGTGCTCCCCGCCGACCCGCGCGGTCCGCCGCTCGCGATGCGCCCCGCGAGCCGCCCGCGGGACGTGGCTTCGCCCGACGGGTAACGTGGCACGGTGACCGAGCGCTTGGAGATCGACGCCGCCACCATGACCGCCATCGAGCGGCACGAGGTCCACTCGCACGCCATCCCCTCTCGTGAGACCCGCGACCTGGGCGACGCCCTTCTGCTCCATGACCCCCATGACCTTGATCCGTTCTGGAATCGCATGCAGGCAGTGCGGTGGCCGGAGGACCCGACAGCGTTCGACCAGCGCCTCACCGAGGCCCTGGCCTTGTTCGCCGTCATCGGCCGGCAGCCGCATGTCTGGCCCTCGCCCGTCCACGCCGGCCCCCCGGACCTCGCGCTCCGGCTGCAGGGCAACGGCTTCGTCGACATCGGCGGGGGCCACCTCATGGTGCTCGCCGACCCGCAGGCTGCGGGACCGGTTCAGCCGGACGAGCTCCCGCGCGACGTGGAGGTCAGGGTGATCGCGCGGCCCGAGGACGCCGACCAGGGTGATCTCGACGACACGGGTCTCGTGCTCGCGAACGCGTTCGGGGCCCCCCCGGGACGCGCCCCCGAGCTCACGCAGGACCTTGCGCGGACGCTGCCGGACCGGCGCGTCGTGCTCGTGCTCGCCCGCGTCGACGGCGTGGCCGCGACGGCAGCGAAGGCGACGACGTTCGACGGCTGGACGTACCTCTCCTCGATCGGCACGCTGCCCGCGTTCCGTGGCCGCGGACTCGCATCGCTGGCCACGCGCGCGGCGATTGCCGCCGCGCGCGAGGTGGAGAAGGGCATCCCGTACCTGGGGGTGTTCAGCGGCAACACGACGGCGATCCGCCTCTACGAGCGGCTCGGCTTCCGCTCGGTGGGGGAGTCGCCCGATCTGCTGCTCGAGTGAACGAGCCGGGGCCGGGCGCAGCGACCCCGGACGACGATTCGGCAGCGAGCGTCGCGGGCCTGGCTGACGGCTCCGCCGCGACGAACCGGTGGGCTCGCCTGACGTGGCAAGCCGGCGACCCGGGCGGCATCGCGGCTGTGCTCGCCGCCAGGCTGGGTCTCGTGGCGGTGCCCCTCGCTGATGGGAGGTGGCGCATCGACCTCGGTGGCGAGCCGCTCGACGTCGTTCCGTGGCGCCGAGAGGGGCCGCGCGACACGCCCTCGCCAGAGGGTCGTCTGCTGCTCGAGCCGATCGATGGCGGCGGTCCGCCCCCGGTGCGCCTCGACGCGGCCCCGCTTGCGCTGGCGGGGATCGCCTGGTGCACCGTCGAGCTCGACCGCGCCGAAGCCGAACTGGAGCCGTGGCTCCTCCCTGCAGACCGCTCGATGGGCGACGGCGACGCGCCCGCGGATCCCCACCTGGGCGCGCGCACCCGCATTATTATAACCTCCCTGCTGCCGTGG
>JBJKRU010000143.1:0-3588 GCA_046704485.1 Candidatus Limnocylindrales bacterium
CTGCAGAGGCGCGCCGCCTCGTCGACGAGGGCGTGACGCACGTCCTGACGGGGTCCACCAATGACGGCCGAGACGTGGCCGGGCTGCTGTGCGGCGCGCTGGGCTGGGGGGTCCTCTCCAACGCCTCGGGCGCCAGCTGGGACGGAGACGCGCTGGTCATCCAGGCCACGGTCCTCGCCGGCAAGGCGATCACGCGCAGCACCGTCGACGGGCCCGGCGTCATCGTCACCGTGAGTCCCGGGGCCGCAGAGCCCGAGCCGCTGCCCGCCCCCGGGGCGGTCGAGTCCCTGGCCCCGGTGGGAGCGCCGGCCGTCCCGGCGGCGACCGTGATCGAGCGCGTCGCCGAGGCCGGCGCGGCGGTCTCGCTGGAGGAGGCGAAGGTCGTGGTCGTCGGCGGCCGCGGGGTGGCGGGACCGGAGGGCTTCGACCTCGTCGACGAGCTGGCCGGCCTGCTCGGCGGCGTCACGGGCGCGTCCCGGGCAGCGGTGGACGCCGGCTGGATCCCGTACGCGCGCCAGATCGGGCAGACGGGCAAGGTGGTCCGGCCGACGCTCTACCTGTCGCTGGGCGTGTCGGGCGCCATGCAGCACCGCGCCGGGATGCAGGGGTCGGAGAACATCATCGCGGTGAACCGGGACCCGGACGCCCCGATCGCCGAGATCGCCGACCTGTTCGTCGTCGGCGACCTGGTCGAGGTCGCGCCGGCGCTGGCCGCCGAGCTCCGCGCGAGGCGGGGCGGCTGACGGCGGCGCGGAGCACCGATGACGGGGACGCTGCTCTGGCTCGTGGCGCTGGCAGTGCTGTCGCTGGCCGCGGCCGTGGTCCTGCGGCGCATGGCGAGCCTGGCGGGCGGCACGCACGAGCTCGAGCGGTTCCAGGCGGACGTGGTGGCGATCCACCAGCGCCTCGCCGAGACCGTCGACCCGCTCGCGATGCACCTCGACGACATCCGCCGCGGGGCCGTGGATCCGGCCGAGGCGAGGCCGGAGGTGGATGCCGCCCGGGCGACGCTGCGGACGCTCAGCGAGAAGGCGCACCAACTCCGGTCTCCCGCCGCGCTGGCTGACCGGGGGCAGCATCTTGCCTGGGAGGTGGACCGAGCAGTCCGGGCGGCGGACATGGCCGGCCACGGGATCAGCCAGCTCGGCCGGACCCGGCGGGACGCGAGCACCGAGGCGCACGTGTCGCTCAAGCGGGGCACACTCGGGCTGCGCCACGCACGCGAGGCGGTGGCGGGGATCATGATGGAGACCGCGCGGCTCACCCCGGCCGAGGTCCGCTCGATGACGCCCGTCCGCGGGTCGGGGCTGATCGTGACGCCGCCCGCGGACGAGGACCTCCTACTGGGCGGCGATGAGTCTCGCGGCACCTGAATCTGCGCAGTATGTAGTGGTATGCTCGCTCAGCACCACTACCGGTAGTGGTGGCAGTCGGAGGAGCGATGCGCTGCCCGCAGTGCGGGAACGGTGACAGCCGGGTTGTCGACTCGCGTGACCTCGACGAGTCCGCGACCATCCGGAGGCGGCGCGAGTGCCCCGCCTGCACCGCCCGCTTCACCACGTACGAGCGGATCGAGGCCGCGCGCCTGGTCGTCGTGAAGCGCGACGGCACGCGCCAGGAGTTCGACCGCGACAAGCTCGCCGCCGGGCTCGCCAAGGCCCTCACGCGCCGTCCCGTCGCCGACGACGCCGCTGAGCGGGCAGCGGACGACATCGAGGCGGAGCTCCGGTCGGCCGGCCAGTCCGAGGTCCCCAGCTCGCGCGTGGGGGCGCTCGCCATGGGACGGCTCCGGGCGCTCGACCACATCGCCTACATCCGCTTCGCGTCGGTCTACCAGAGCTTCGAGGACCTGGAGGACCTCAAGCGCGAGGTGGACTCGCTGTTCGCGGAAGGCCGGACCGCCACGAAGGGCGTGGCCGGCTGATGAGCGTTCTCGCGGACCGTGACATCCGCGCCGAGCTCGAGGCGGGCCGGGTCCGGATCGACCCCTACGACCCGGCCGATCTGCAGCCGAGCTCGGTGGACCTCCACCTCGACGCGTCGTTCCGTGTCTTCCGGAACATCCGCTATGCGTTCATCGACCCGCGGACTGCCCAACCGGACCTGACTGAGCTCCTCTCGATCTCCGGCGACGACCCGTTCATCCTGCACCCGGGCGAGTTCGTGCTGGGCCAGACGCTCGAGTGGGTCGAGCTGCCGGACGAGCTCGTCGCGAGGCTCGAGGGGAAGAGCTCACTGGGGCGCCTCGGGCTGCTGATCCACTCGACGGCCGGCTATGTCGACCCCGGCTGGAAGGGGACGCTGACCCTTGAGCTGTCGAATGTCGCCAACCTCCCGATCGCGCTGTACGCGGGCATGCGGATCGGGCAGATCAGCTTCTTCCGGATGAGCTCGCCGGTTGAGCGGCCCTACGGCAGCAAGGAGCTCGGGTCGAAGTACCAGGGCCAGTCCCAGCCGACGGCGTCCGCGTTCCACGCGGACTTCGAGCGCGGCCGGCGGACGCGCCCGGAGGGCTAGCGATGGGGATCAACGACGCCGTCCACTGGCGCGCCGACCTCGGCGGCGGGACCACGGTCGCGCTCCTCCAGGCGGGCACGTTCCGCTCCGACGCGGGGACCCTGCTCGGGCCCGTGCCGTGGGTGCTCTGGCGTCCCTGGGCGGAGGAGGAGCTCGACGAGAACCGCCGCCTCACGCAGGCGCTCAACTGCCTGCTCGTCGAGACGCCGTCGGGTCGGGTGCTGATCGAGACCGGGATCGGCGAGCGGCTGGACGCGAAGAACGTCGCGATGCGCGGCTACGAGGGCCTCGCGATCGCGCCCAAGCTGCGAGAGGCCGGGTTCGACCCCGGATCGGTGGACGTCGTGGCGATGAGCCACCTGCACTTCGACCATGCCGGCGGCCTGCTCCTGGCCGACGGCTCGAAGGCCTTTCCCCGGGCGCGGATCGTGGCGCAGCGCGCCGAGTGGGAGGTCGCGCTGTCCGGGAACTCGCGCGTCCTCGCGTCGTACGACCAGCCGGAGCTGCGCCTCGTCGCCGACTGGGGTGCGGAGGGCTGGGCCGAGGGCGACCGGGAGCTGGTGCCGGGTGTCGAGGTGGTCTCCACCGGCGGCCACTCGAAGGGCCACCAGGCGATCATCGTCCGCGGGTCGGGACCCGGGGCCCGCACGGTCGCGTTCTTCGGCGACCTGTGCATGCGGCCATGGTCGGCAAACCCCCGCTGGGTGACCAGCTTCGACGACTTCCCGCTCGACTCCGTCGAGGTGAAGGCGCAGCTGTTCCGACGCGCCGTGGAGGGTGGCTGGACCGTCGTGCTCTCGCACGAGCGCCTGTCGCCGGTCGGCAAGCTGGTCCCGGACCGAGACCGCTTCCGCTTCGACGGAATCTAGCCAGCGGCCGTTGAGCCGCCGGGGGCGGGGCTTGCGCTCGCGGGGGACGACGGCGCTGAGGATGCCGGGATCGGCAGCAGGGGCTCCAGCATCGGCCCGGCGCCTGCGTCGGTCAGGGGTCCGTTGATGACTTCGATGACGCGCCCGTCAGGGGCGATCAGCACCTGCGTCGGCAGCGCGTACACCTTGTACAGGTGGAAGA
>JBJKRU010000144.1:0-2702 GCA_046704485.1 Candidatus Limnocylindrales bacterium
CTCGAGCTCCGCGGCGGGCCGCCCCGGGTCCAGCCTGCCGTCGGCCCGGCGGAGCGGGCGCGTCAGCGTCGCACCGTCGCCGGGCTGCGGGACCGCCATGAGCGAGCCGTCGAGCCAGGCGTCGAGCGAGCGGTCGAGCAGCTCCGCGCCGAGCGCGGCCAGGCGCGCCTCGAGCTCGGGGGTCGTCTCCCGCCCCGTGAGGCGCAGGTGGGCCTGCGCCAGCAGTGGCCCGGTGTCGAGGCCCGCGTCCATGCGCATCAGGCTGACCGCCGTGGTGGTCTCGCCCGAGGCGATCGTCGCGGGGACGGGCGACGCGCCGCGGAACTGCGGCAGGGCGGACGGGTGCAGGTTGAGGGCGCCGTGCGGCAGGTCGAGCAGCGCGGGCGGGACCAGCTGGCCGTAGTCGGCGAGGACAGCGAGGGTCGGCTCGAGCGCCAGCACCGCCGCGATCGCCTCGGGCGCCCGCAGCCGCTCGGGCGTCAGGATCGTCGGGATGCCCAGCTCACCCGCGGTCGCGGCGATCGGCGTGGTTGTCGGCACCGCGTGGCGGCCGGCAGGGCGCGTGGGCGCCGTGACGACGCCGACGAGCTCGACGCGCGGGTGGACCGCGAGACGGCGGAGGGCGGGCACCCCGAACGCGCCCGACCCGAGGTAGACCGTCCGGACGCGATCGCCCGCCGGTCCGCTGCTCACGCCAGCGCCCGGACGGACCTTCGGCTGCGGGCCTCGACCGAGGGCTCGTCGGCCGCGCTCGACGGGGCGTCGTCGGGGGTGCCGGCCTCGCTGTCCTCTGAGCCGGTCCCAACCGCGATCAGCTCGTCCATCGAGCCGAGGTGGTCGATGAACAGCTTGCCGTCGAGGTGGTCGAGCTCGTGCTGGAGGGCACGGCCGAGCAGCCCCGAGCCGGCGACCCTGAACTTCCGGCCTCGACGGTCGTGCGCCACCACCCAGACCTTCTCCTTGCGGGTGACGTACGCGACGTAGCCGGGGATCGACAGGCAGCCCTCGAGGTCGCGGTCGGTGCCGTCCGAGCGCACGACCATCGGATTGACCAGCTCATACAGGTGGTTCTCGACCTCGACCACGCAGACGCGCAGGGGCTCCCCGAGCTGGGGGGCCGCCAGGCCGACCCCGGGCGCGGCGCGCATCGTCGCCGTGAGGTCGCCGAGCAGCTCGTGGAGGTACTTGCCGAAGCTGTCCACGGTCTCGCCCTGAAGGCGGAGGCGCGGGTCGCCGAGCAGCACGATGGGGCGGACGGAACTCATGGCCGCGAGTATAGGGGGCGGACATGCCGAGACCGCCCTCGCCGGAAGTCTCGGCGGACATGTGGACGCTGTCCGTGGTCAGCCCAGAACGAGCGGTGCCAGCGCCCCGCCCTTCTGGCGCTATCCCCCGGTCGTCGACGGCGGGATCTGCTCGGGCTCCTCCGCCCTCGGTTCCGCCGCATCGGCAGCCCGGGCGTCCTCGTTCCCCTGGCGCCAGTCGGCCGCAGCCGTGTGCGCCTTCTCGGCGAACCGCTGGCCATACTCGGCGGTGACCGCGGCTGCCTTCTGGGCGGCAGGGCCAGCCTTGACGGCTGCCGCGGCGGCGAGCTCGGCGGCCTTCGCACCGACCTCGCGGGCCGCCGGGACCGCCTCGTGGGCCACGTTCTGGATCATCGCCTCCAGCTGGGCCAGCCACTCGCGGGCTCGGGTGCTAGCGGTGGCGTCGCCGCCGGCATCGTCGGCCGTCTGGTTGGCGGCCGGCTCGGGCGTCGACTCGCCGGCAGGCGGTTGGGCTTCGGTCATCTCACGCCTCCTTCCTGGTGTCATCCCCATTGTGGCAACCCGGCGCAAACCGGCCAGAGCCGAGCGTCGCATCCGCCGCCCGGTCTACAGCAGGCTCTCCGGGTCGACATCGACGCTCCATGGGGTCCCGGGCGGCGGGTCGAGCAGCGCGACCGGGTCCGGCCCCCGCAGGATCACGTGGTAGCGCCACTTCTCGGCCCGGCGGGCGATGAACGCAGGCGCGGGGCCGGCCACCTGGACCGACGGGGCCGTCAGGCGCGCCCTGGCGCGGAGCTCCTCAGCATAGGCTGCGGCAGCCTTCTCGGACGCATCGCGGGCGGCCAGGCCGACGGTCAGCTTCACCAGGCGGCCGAAGGGCGGCGACCCGAAGCGTTCGCGCAGCGCGAGCTCCTGGTCGTAGAAGGCAGCGGCGTCGTGGTCGGCCACCGCGGTGATGGCGCGGTGGTCCGGGCGGTAGGTCTGGATGAGGCCCGTCCCGGGCCGTCCGCCCCCCCCCGCCCGTCCCACGGCCTGGGCCAGCAGCTGGTAGGTGCGCTCGACGGCCCGCTCGTCGGGCAGATTGAGGGCGACGTCCGCCGAGACCACCCCGACCAGGGTCACCTCCGGCACATCGATCCCCTTGGCCACGAGGCTGGTCCCGACCAGCACGTCGAGGTGGCCGGCGGCGAACGCGTCCAGCACCCGCTCCGCTGCGCCCCGCCGCTCAGCGATGTCGCGGTCCAGACGCCCCGTGCGCAGGGCGGGGAAGCGGGAGCGGACCTCGCGCTCGACACGCTCGGTCCCCCCGCCGAGGTACCGGATGCGGGGCGATCCGCACTGCGGACACCGGGTGGCCGGCGGCCAGGCGCGACCGCAGTGGTGGCAGCGGAGCGTCGTCCCGGCCTGGTGGTACACGAGCGGGCGCTCGCAGTCGGG
>JBJKRU010000145.1:0-19461 GCA_046704485.1 Candidatus Limnocylindrales bacterium
CGCTTGAGTAGCGCCCGGTGGGGGTCACGCTCGTCCGCGGGCTGATCGGCGGCTTCGGGGGGCTGCTCATGCTGTCGGGGATCGCCCTGATCGCGATCCCCGGCTCGCAGGGCGACATCCTGAGCGCTCTGGTGCTGTTCGTCCCAGGGGCAGTCCTGGTGGCGGCGGTGCTGCTCGAGCGCACGCGCTACCGATCGCTCCACGCCGAGCTCACCGGGGACGGCCATGGGCCCGGCGGGGGGGAGACTGCCCTCCCGGACGGCCGCTTCCGGCCCACCGACGAGCGGTTCGTGGACCCCACGACCGGCGTCCCCATGCGAGTCTGGACGGACGCCAGCACGGGCGAGCGAAGGTACGTGGCCGAGCGCTGACAGGCGGGGGCGCCGGCCCGCCGAGGGCAACTCGGGGAGGTCGGTAGGGGCGCCTCGGGCCTTCTGGAAGTTCGCGCGCGCGTGGTATGCTCCGGCACCCCGACCGGGACCGGGCCACCACCCGCGCGCGCCGCGGAAGGTCCCCCGACCAGACCGCACGACCTGAGGCTCCATGGCCACTGTTCGCCCAGCTCCCGGACCCCGCGCCGGCCGCGGCCGGCGCCGCCCGGGTCGAGAGCAGCGGGCCCCGATCCTCAACCGGGAACTCTCCAGGCTGGAGTTCAACGCCCGCGTCCTGCACGAGGCGCGCGACACGCGCAACCCGCTGCTTGAGCGGGTCAAGTTCCTCGCCATCTTCGCGAGCAACCTCGACGAGTTCTTCCAGGTGCGGGTGTCAGGGCTGCGCCGCCAGGTGCGCGCCGGCGCCACGGCCGTGTCGTCCGGCGGGATGAGCCCGCTGGAGCAGCTCGACGCCATTCGCGAGCGCGTCCGGACCCTGGTGGCCGACCACGCAGAGATCTGGGCATCCATGCGCGAGGAGCTCACGGACGAGGGCGTCGCGATCGTCGACTACGACGACGTGCCCGAGCACCACGAGGACCTGCGGCGCCGCTTCCACGACGAGATCTTCCCGGTGCTGACGCCGCTCGCCGTGGATCCGGGCCATCCGTTCCCGTACATCAGCACGCTGTCCCTCTCGATCGCGGTGGGCCTGCGGGACCCGGCAACGGGCGAGATCCGATTCGCCCGGGTCAAGATCCCGCCCAGCCTTCCCCGCCTCTACGCCGTGGAGCGCGACAAGTTCGTGCTCCTGGACCAGGTCATCGAGGCCAACCTCGACGAGCTGTTCCGGGGCATGGAGATCCTCGAGACGCACCTGTTCCGGGTGACCCGGGACGCGGACATCACGGTCGAGGAGGACGAGGCCGACGACCTCCTGCTGGTCATCGAGGAGGAGGTCCGGCGGCGGCGCTTCGGCGAGGCGGTCCGTCTCGAGGTGGAGCGGTCGATGCCGGAGGCGACCCGACAGATCCTCACCCGCGGGATCGGGATCCGCGATGGCGACTGCTTCGACATCGCCGGGATGCTGGACCTCACCGCGCTGTGGCAGCTCGCGGACCTCGACCGCCCTGACCTCAAGGCGCCGCCCTACACGCCCGTCGTCCCCGCCCGCCTGCAGGCGCCCGACGACGAGCCGATCGACGTCTTCGCGCAGATCCGCGCCGGCGACATCCTGGTCCACCACCCGTACGAGTCGTTCACGGCGTCCGTGGAGCGGTTCCTGATCCAGGCGGTCAAGGACCCCGACGTGCTGACGATCAAGCAGACCCTGTACCGGACGTCGGGCGACTCCCCCATCGTCCAGGCGCTGATCGATGCGGCAGGCCAGGGCAAGCAGGTCGTGGTCCTGGTCGAGATCAAGGCGCGCTTCGACGAGGCGAACAACATCGTCTGGGCCCGCAAGCTCGAGCAGGCGGGAGCCCACGTCGTCTACGGCGTCATCGGCCTCAAGACGCACAGCAAGGTGCTGCTGGTCGTGCGCCGAGAGCGGGGCGGGCTGCGCCGGTACGTCCACATCGGCACCGGCAACTACAACAGCAAGACGGCCCGCCTGTACGTCGACCTGGGCTTGCTGTCGTGCCGCGAGGAGCTCGGCGCCGACGTCACCGACCTGTTCAACACCCTCACCGGCCTGTCGCGCCAGCGTGTGTTCCGCCGGCTCCTGGTCGCGCCGATCACACTGCGCACCCGCTTCCTCGAGCTGGTCGAGCGCGAGGTCGGGTACGCGAAGGCCGGTCATCCCGCGCGCATCGTCCTGAAGGTCAACTCGGTGGTGGACACGCAGGTGATCGAGGCGCTGTACGAGGCGTCGCGCGCCGGCGTGGACGTGGACATGATCGTTCGCGGGGGCTGCTGCCTGGTGCCGGGCATCGCCGGCGTGTCGGACCGGATCCGCGTGCGGTCCATCATCGGCGAGTTCCTCGAGCACTCGAGGATCTGGATGTTCCAGAACGGCGGCCGCCCGGAGTGGCTCATCGGATCGGCCGACCTGATGGAGCGCAACCTCGACCGGCGCGTCGAGGTGGTGACACCGGTCGAGGACCACGGGCTCCAGGCCCGCCTCGCGCGGATCATCGAGGTCATGCTGGCCGACGACCGCCGCTCGTGGCAGCTCCAGTCCGACGGCGCGTGGGTGCGCACCGAGGTGCTGGAGTCGCGCGAGGGCACGGTGGACACGTTCGCGGTCCTCAAGGATGACGCTGCCGCCTCCTCGTCCGCGTCACCCGAGCCGTCGCGCCTCCAGACGACGACGGGCTCGATGGACCCGCGCGCATGACCGCCGACGCCGCCCCGATGGAGGTGGAGCTCAAGTTCCGGATGACCGACGCGGCCACCGGTGAGCGGCTGCTCGCGAGCGACGAGCTCGACGGGTTCCGCGCGGTCGGCCTGGCCGAGACCTCGCGAGTCGAGGACCGCTACGTGGACACGCCCGACGGCGTGTTGGCAGGCGCGGGCTACGCCGCCCGACTGCGGACCACCGACGGCGGCACGGTGATCACGCTCAAGGGGCTGCGTCGCATCGACGACGGCGGCGTCGTCCATCGACGCGAGGAGCTCGAGGGCCGGGCCGTCGAGGGCGAGCCGGCGGCGTCCTGGCCGGAATCCGCGGCCCGCGAGCTGGTGCTCCGGCTCGCCGGCGACCGCCCGCTGGCCGAGATCGCGCGCATCCGCCAGACGCGCCGCAAGCGCCTCTACGGACGCGACGACACCCTGGTCGAGGTGTCGGTGGACGATGTGGCGGTGCTCGCCGACGACAACGTGGTGGAGCGATTCGCGGAGCTCGAGCTGGAGCTGCGCGCGGGTGCCGAAGCGGCCCTTGAGCCGCTGGTGGACCTCCTGAGCGAGATCGAGGAGCTGGTCCCGGCCCAGACGTCCAAGCTGGAGCGCGCGCTCGCCGCCGTGCACCAGGAGTCGCCGACCCCGAGCGCCCCGGCCGCGATCGCGACGCCCCCGGCGCCTGCCCCGGTCTTCGTCCCTGCGCCCCTGCAGGAGCCGGCATCGCGGCCGGTCCCCCAGCGCGAGGGACCGCGGATCAACGTCGGCAAGACGCCGGGCGTGGTCGCGGACGACCACCTCGCCGAGGCGGGCCGGAAGGTTCTGCGTTTCCACCTCGCCCGGATGCTCGCCCGCGAGGCGGGCACGCGGGAGGGCCGCGACGCCGAGGAGCTCCACGCGATGCGCGTGGCCACGCGACGGCAGCGGGCGGCATGGCGGGTGTTCGGCGGCTCGTTCGACCCGCGGAGGACGTCGCGCCACCGACGCCGCCTGCGCGAGGTGGCGGCGGACCTCGGCGGTGTGCGCGACCTCGACGTTCTGATCGAGGAGGCCGAGGCGTACCAGACCAAGCTGCCGTCCAAGGAGGCCGCCGCCCTGGAGCCGCTCCTCGCCTCGTGGCGCGCCCGGCGGGATGCCGCGCGCGCGCTGCTCGTCCATGAGCTGGACTCCAGGCGGTACGCGAAGTGGGTGGAGGAGTACGCCGCGTTCGTCCAGGCTGAGGGCGCTGGCGCCCGCGCGGTGGGCCCCGTGGAGCCGCACCGCGTCCGGGACGCCATGCCGTCGCGGATCTGGGCCGCCTACGAGAACGTCCGCGCGTATGAGCCCGTCATGCGCTGGGCGGACGTCACCACCCTGCACGACCTGCGGATCGCCGCGAAGTGGCTCCGCTACACGCTCGAATTCGTTCGCGAGGCGCTCGCGCCCGAGGCCGGGCCGGCCATCGAGAAGGTCGTCGCCCTGCAGGACCACCTCGGCTGGCTGCACGACGCCGACGTGGCGGCCGGGCTGGCCAGGGCGTTCCTCGTCGAGCATGCAGGCGACCTCGACGAGCAGGAGAGCGCGGCCATCGGGCGGTACCTGGTGGACCGCGAGCGGGAACTCGCCAGGTTGCGCAAGTCGGTCGGCACGCCCTGGCGCGGGGTGTCGAGCCTGGCCTTCAGGCGGGCGATCGGCCGGCTTGTCGCCGGGCTCTAGCGGGCCGCCCCGACCCAGCCGCGCGACATCGCGGCAAGGCGGTCCCGCCACGCGGTGCCGCCATGGGCCGCCGCCAGGATCGCGCCCTCCCGGATCCCCTCCTCCGACACACGAAGCCGGTCCGCCCGGTACTTCTCGAGGATCGCGTCGACGACGATCGCCCCGGCCGGCAGGATCCGTGCCCGCTCCGGGCGGATGAGATGGCGGACCGCCGCCTCGCCGCTGCGCTCCACCGTGAGCATCGCGAGGGCGACCGCAATGCGGCGTCGAGTCAGTGAGCGGTCGACCGCCGTCGCCGGGAGGAGCCGCAGCAGGTTGGACACCGTCCCGCCGACCGCCACGATCTCGACCGGGCTGGCGTCGGGAGCCTCGGCGACCTTGCGAGCAGCCTCGGCACGCAACGCCTCGATCTCGGCGAGCGACGGCGGGTCGGTGCGCACCAGCTCCCGCGTCAGGCGGGCGGCGCCCAGGGGGATGCCGACGCTGCGAACCAGACCGTCGGGCCGAACGACCACGAACTCGGAGCTGCCGCCGCCGATGTCGACGAGAAGCAGTTCCCCGCTGACCGGTCGGCCGCCCGTGGCACCGATGAGCGTCAGGAGCCCCTCCTCGGCGTGGTCGAGCACGTGGAGCGGCATTGCAAGCTGATCGGTGACGGCCTGCACGACCGATGAGGCGTCCTGGGCCCGCCGGAGCGGATCCGTGCCGACGATGGTGATCGCGTTGGCGCCGAGCTCACGCGATGCGGCGACGTACCGCTCGAGGTCCCCGACGAGCGCGGCGCGGCCCTCGTCGCCGACGTAGCCCTCCGCGCTGACCCGGTCGCCCAGCCCGAGGAACACCGACTCGTCGAGCAGCGGGACGACGCGGTGGCCGTCGACCGTGCCCACCAGCAGGTGCACGCTCGTCGCACCGACGTCGATGGCCGCGGCGACGGTTGCGCCCGGCGGTACGTCGATGGGCGGCCCTCCTGTCGGCGGCTTGAGCAATGCAGCGGGCGTCTCGCCGGGCGCCAGCACGGGCATTCGCGCTGGCTCGGGCAGCAGCGCCGCTGTCTCGGCCGTGGACTCGGGACCCGGCGTCGCCGGGCCGTCCCCGGACTCCGGCGCCCGTTCGGCCTCGGACGAGGCGGGCGCGGGCTCCGGACGCTCCGAATCTGGCTCGACCCCCGGGTCCGCCGCCGTCGCCGCCTCCACGTCGGGCCCGGGCGCGGGCTCGTCGGGCACGGGCGTGGGCGCCTCCGACTCGAGCGCGGGTTCCTCCCTCGCGGGTTCCTCCCTCGCGGGTTCCTCCCCCGCGGGTGCCTCCCACGCGGGTGCCTCCGGCGCGGGATCCTCCGCGGACACGACCGGATCGTCCCACCCGCTCGCGGCTAGGCCTGGTTGCCGCCGAGCGTCGGCCCCGGCGTCACCGGGCTCCGTCGCCTCCGGCTCGGGCGCCGACTGGACAGCCTCGCCCTCAGTCTGTTCCGCCTCCGGCTCGCCCTCGGGCAGTTCCGCCTGGTCGGCGGCGGGTTCGAGCGCCGGTGCCTCTGCTGGATCCGCGGCTGCTGGATCCGCGTCCTGCGCACCCGAGGACGACGGTCCCGTGGGCCCCACCTCGGCGGGCGGCTCAGCTCCCTCCGGCGTCGGCCTCTCGCCCTGTCGCAGGAGCTCCGCCGCCTCCTGGAGCACGGCACTCGCCGTAGCGACCGCGGGCGACTGGAGCGAAGCCCTGGCTGCCTCGGCCTCGCGGGCTCGGGCAGCGGCCCTGGCGTGCGCGGCGGCCTTGCGCTGGATCTCCCTCTGGGCTTTCGCCTCGGCCTTGGCGGCCTCGCGCTCAACCTTGCGGACCGCGCGGACCGCCCGCGCATCCGCCTTGGCGGCGGCCTTCACGGCCTTCTTCGCTGCCTTGTCGGCAGCCTCGGCGGCGCGGGCCACCGCCTTCGCCTCGGACTTGGCAGCCTTCTTCACGGCCTTCACCGCCTTGGCGTTCGCCTTCGCGACCAGCCGCGCCTCGCGCTCCGCGTCGATGTCCGCCGGCATCTCGCCGTCCGGCGGGAGCCCCTCCCTAGGCTCGTCAGAGTCGGTCATCGAACGCTCCTTGCCCCTCCGCCCCCGTGGGTCCGTCGCCGGCGAATCCGTGCCCGCCAAGTCTGCCGCAGGTCTGCCGATCCAGCGTGCCAGGTTCGCATCGCGCCACCTGACGGCCGTCCTTTGACGCCGCGTTAATCTGGCTGGAATGCACCGTTGACGGCAGCGTCGCAGCCTCCCACGCATGGCGATGACGTCGCAGCCGCACCAGGGCGGGCTCGTCCCGATCCCGGCGACGGAACCGGCCCCGTCGACTGCCTGGCTCGTTCTGGCAGCGGACGGTCCGGCGATCCTGCTCGGCTCGCTCGTCACCGGGAGGACGGTCGCCGTGGTGGCCGATCCCGAACGGTTCGGGGAGCTGCTGACGATGCTCCACCCGAGGGTGGTGGTCTGCAGCTGGCCTCCGGCGCGCGCACCCGAGATCCAGGCGGTCGCCGAAGCCCGACGCCGCCGCCCCTCGATGCGCGCGGTGATGGTCGCCCCGCCCGAGGCGATCGACGTGCGGCTCGACGCACTTGCCCGGGGTTTCGACGACGCCCTCGCCTCCACGGTCCAGCCCGACGAGCTGGTCGGCCGGCTGGCCTGGCACGATGCCAGGTCCCGCGCCCGATCCTCGGCCGTCGGCGTCCTCCGCTTCGGCGACGGCTTCGAGCTCGACACGGCGGCTCACGAGCTGCGGCGGCAGGGCATGTCGATTCACCTGCGACCGAAGGAGTTCGGCCTGCTGGCGCTCCTCGCAGCCCACCCCGGTCGCGCCTACACACGGGCCGAGCTGCTCGACCGCGTCTGGGGCAGTCCGCGGGGCGGCGGCCGGACCGTCGACGTCCACGTGCGCTGGCTTCGCTCCAAGATCGAGCCCGACCCCGACCAGCCGGTGACCCTCGTCACGGTTCGCGGTGTGGGGTACCGGCTCGACCCGACACCGAGATGACTCCCGCGCGTTAACCACGACTTAACGAGCGGCTCATCGGCTGTTCACCGACCGGCTCGACCTTGGCCGCTGGAGAGCGGACACCAACGTCCTGGGCTCGGGACTGCCCGGCCCATGCAGGAGGAAGAACCTTGACCACGACCCCTGCCAAGCGCATCGGCGCGCTGGCCTTCGCCGCCGCCCTCGTGGTGTCGGCCTGCTCGAGCAGCAGCTCGACCCCTTCCCCCGCGGCGACGACCGCCGCGTCCGTCGCAGCGGCCGCAAGCAGCGGCTCGGGGACCATCGCCGGCCCCAGCGCCTGCGTTGACGGTTCCATCACCGCATCCGGCTCGACGGCGCTCCAGCCGCTGGTCGACGCCGCCGGCAAGGCCTACGTGGCGGCCTGCCCGAACTCCACCATCAGCGTCCAGGGCGGCGGCTCCGGCACCGGCCTCACCCAGGTCTCGCAGGGCGCGGTCCAGATCGGCGACTCCGACGTTACCGCCGCCTCCAAGCTCGATGCGACGGCTGCGGGGGCCCTGGTCGACCACGTCGTCACCAAGCAGGGCTGGGTCGTGGTGGTCAACACGGACGTGACGGGCGTCACGAACCTGACCACCCAGCAGCTCCAGGACATGTGGGCCTGCCCGAGCGGCCAGTCGGCCCCGAAGGTCACGAACTGGAAGGACGTCGGCGGGCCTGACATGCCGATCGTCCTCATCCTCCGCCCGGCCTCGTCCGGCACGCGGGCCACCTTCAAGAAGGTCGTCCTCAACGGGATCGACGAGTGCTCCGGCCAGGCGCTGACCGAGGACTCGAACGGCGCCGTCACGACGGCCGTCGGCCAGACGCCGGGCGCCATCAGCGTCATCGGGTTCGCCTACTACCAGTCCAACAAGGGCACGGTGAACGCGGTCGCGCTCGACGGCGTCCAGGGTTCCGTGGACAACATGGCCAACGGGAGCTACAAGCTGGCGGCCGATGGCCACATGTACACGAAGGGCCAGCCGGACGGGCTCACCAAGTCCTTCATGGACTACATGATGTCCGACCCGATCCAGCACACCCTGATCCCCAGCCTGTTCTACGCGCCGATCAACTGACATGCCGGCGAGGGGCGCCGCTCTCCTCCGTGGCGCCCCTCGCCCATCTCCCTCACACGTAGACTCCTCGGCGTCGGAGGCACGATCGTCTTGACCACATCCGCGACCAGCCTCAGCGTCGCGCAGCCGGGCCTTCGGGCCCGGCTTGACCTTCCCCGCCGGATCACCCTCGCCGCGGCGCTCGTGGTCATCGCGGCCGTCGTGCTGCTGCTCGGCTTCATCCTGTGGCGGGGCATCCAGCTGTTCGTCGCCTCCGGGGTGCCGCTGACGCAGATCTTCACGTCCGAATGGCACCCGGACCCCCTCGCCAACAACACCAACTACGGCCTTCTGCCGTTCATCGGCGGCACGCTCGCCGTGATGGCGGTGGCGGCGCTGATCGCCACGCCGCTCTCGGTGGGGCTGGCCCTGTTCCTCGCCGAGGTGGCCCCAGCCTGGGCACGCCGGATCGTCCAGCCCGCGATGGAGGTCTTCGTCGGCATCCCGAGCGTGGTCTACGGCTGGCTGGGGCTGGTGGTGCTCGTACCCTTCCTGCGGACGCAGTTCGGCTGGATGGGGTTCACCACGGGCTTCTCGTGGTTCGCGGGCTCGGCCGTGCTCTCGCTGATGATCCTGCCGACGATCACGAGCATCAGCTACGACGCGTTCGTCGTCGTCCCGGCTGACATGCGGTCCGCCTCGCTCGCACTGGGCACCACGCGCTGGCAGGCGATCCGCCACGTCGTACTGCCGGCCGCCACCACCGGCGTGCTCACCGCCGTCGTGTTCGGCCTGATGCGAGCGGCCGGCGAGGCGCTAGCCGTGCAGATGGTGATCGGCAACTCGCCGGTGATTCCCAACAGCCTGATGAAGCCCGTCACCACGCTGACCTCCCAGATCACCCTCGACATGAGCGACGCGACCGGTACGTGGAACGAGGCGCTCTGGACGATGGGCCTGGTGCTGCTGATCATCTCGCTGACCTTCGTCATGATCATCCGCCGGCTGGGCAGCCGGAGCACGCCGGCATGAGCCGCTCCCTCACTGCCGACCGCATCGCGACCGCCGTGCTGTGGGCCGTCGCCCTGTTCGTGATCGTGGTCCTGGTCGCGATCATCGGCTACTTCGTGGTCGAGTCGATCCCGACGTTCTCGATCGCGTTCCTGTTCGCCGACCCGAGCGACACGGAGATCGGCGGGATCGGGCCGGTGCTCTGGAACTCCGTCTACATGCTCGTGCTCACCATGCTGTTCACCATCCCCCTGGGGGTCCTGGGCGGCATCTACATGGCGGAGTACGCGGGCGAGGGCTGGCTGACCAACGCGATCCGGTTCTCGCAGGAGCTCATCAGCTCGGTCCCGTCGATCGTGGTGGGCCTGTTCGGCTTCGCGCTGTTCGTGGCCACCACGGGCTGGGGGTTCACCGCCATGGGCGGCGCGCTGACGCTGCTCGTGTTCAACCTGCCGCTGCTCATGCGCCTCTCGGAGCAGGCCATCCGAGCGGTCCCCGCCGAGGAGCGGGCTGCCAGCCTGGCGCTCGGCTCGACGAAGTGGCAGACGATCCGCCACGCCGTGCTGCCGGTGGCGATCCCCGGCATCGTGACCGGCATCGTGCTCACCGCCGGCCGCGTGTTCGGCGAGGCGGCGGCCCTGCTGTTCACCGCTGGCCTCTCCACGCCGATCCACTACGACTTCTCGAACCTCAACGTGCTCGACCCGCGGTCGCCGTGGAGCCCGTTCCGGACCGCCACGACGCTGTCGGTCTATATCTGGAAGTCGAATTCCGAGGGCCTTGGCGACTTCATCCACCAGGTGGCGAACATGAGCTCGATGGTGCTCATCGTGATGGTCCTGATCTTCAACCTCAGCTCGCGCTGGCTGGGCAACGCCCTGCAGCGGCGCATCAGTGGCCTCTAGCCGATGGCCGCGATTCAGGGAGCCAGCCCCGTGACCACGAACCCGCCCGCGCCATTCGCCCGGCCGTCGCTCGAGGCGACCGCCACCGCGATCAGCCCAGACGCCGCTGTCAAGCTCCACGCCGAGAACGTGAGCATCCGCTACGGGGGGCGGCTCGCCGTCCGCGACGTGACGCTCGACGTGCACGAGCACTCGGTGATGTCGTTCATCGGGCCGTCCGGGTGCGGCAAGAGCACCATGCTCCGTTGCTTCGACCGCATGAACGACCTGATCCCCGGGGCCGCGGTCCAGGGCCGGATCGAGCTGGACGGGCAGGACATGTACGGGCCGTCCGTCCTTCCCGTCGAGATCCGGCGCAAGGTGGGCCTGGTGTTCCAGCGTCCCAACCCGTTCCCGATGTCGATCTACGAGAACGTGGCGTACGGACCGCGCCGCCACGGCGTGAACGACAAGGGGAAGCTGGACGAGATCGTCGAGCACTCGCTGAACCACGCGGCGCTGTGGGACGAGGTGAAGGACGACCTGCGCAAGAAGAGCGGCCTGTCGCTGTCCGGAGGCCAGCAGCAGCGACTCTGCATCGCGCGGACGCTCGCGACCGATCCCGAGGTGATCCTGATGGACGAGCCGTGCTCGGCGCTCGACCCCATCGCGACCCTCAAGATCGAGGAGCTGATCGCCCAGCTCAAGGCCGAGTACACGATCGTGATCGTCACCCACAACATGCAGCAGGCGGCTCGGGTGAGCGATCGCACCGCGTTCTTCACCCTGGGCGAGGACCGGGCAGGGTACCTTGTGGAGTTGGACGACACGCTCAAGATCTTCACCAACCCCGCGCATCAGCTCACCGAGGACTACGTGTCCGGCCGATTCGGCTGAGACGAGGAGACCCGCTCATGACCGACCCGAACACAATGGACGCCGCGGACGCCGTCGCCACCAGCCCGGACGCCCCGCTCCCGGCCCACATCACGCGCAGCACCTACGACCACGAGCTGGCCGAGGTCAAGGACAACATCCTGCGCATGGGGTCGCTCGTGGAGGCCCAGATCCACGCCGCCATCGCATCGCTGGTCGCGCACGACGCCGAGGCGGCCCTCAAGGTCATCATCGACGACCGTGTCATCAACGAGGTCCAGCGCGAGGCGACCAACATGGTCTCGATCGTGATCGCGACCCAAGGGCCGGTCGCCCGCGACCTGCGCTACCTGCTCACCCTCGACCACGTGAGCTACGAGCTCGAGCGCATGGGCGACCATGCGAGTTCTGTGGCCAAGCAGGCCCGCAAGCTGGCGCCCTTCGCCCCGATCAAGGACTACGTCCAGCTGCCGGAGCTGGGCGAGCTCGTGGCCGAGCAGGTGCGCGGCATCATCCGCGCGCTCGTCGATGCAGACCAGGACCGTGCCCGCGAGGTGGCCAAGCGCGATGACGATGTCGACGACCTCTACCACGCGATCTTCGCGGTCTGCCTGGACCTGATGCGCGCCGACCCGGCCAATGTCGACCCGTGCACCCGGATCCTGTTCGCGGCCCACTACCTCGAGCGCATCGGCGACCGGGTGACGAACATCGGCGAGGACATCGTGTTCCTCGCCTCGGGCGAGGTGGAGGACCTCAACCCCTGATCGCGGGACTACACTCGCGGCGCGACACCAGGGGCGCCGGGACGTGCGCGGCGCTGCGGAGGATCCGATGATCGCACTCCACCTGCTCCGGCATGCCCACGCCGGCGACCCGGCCCGCTGGGACGGCGATGACGCCTCGCGCCCGCTGTCCGAGAAGGGCCGCCGCCAGGCGAAGGACCTGGGCGGCCTGCTGGCGTTGATCGACGAGGCGCCCGACCTGTTCATCACCTCGCCCAAGCTGCGCTCCGTGGAGACCGCCGAGGTCCTCGCCAAGGCGCTCCGCAACCGCGTCAAGGTCGTGGTGGACGAGCGGCTGGCGGGCCCGGTCGACCCCGCCACCGTCAACGCCATCCTCGACGCTGCCGGGCCGGCCTACCGGCCGTGCCTCGTCGGCCACGACCCGGACCTCTCCGCGCTCCTCGGCGAGTTCATCGGCACAGGGCCTGTCCCGATGCGCAAGGCGGCGCTCGCGCGGGTGGACTTCGCGGGCGACGATGTGGCGGCCGGCGAGGGGACGCTCCGGTTCCTGCTCCCGCCCGACCTGGTCCCGGGCTGAACGGCGCGCCATCCATCACCACGACTGCTGCCCGCTACCGGCGCTCCCAGCGCCAGCGCATCGTGTGGGTCAGCAGGGCGCCGGCCGCCAGGACCTCGGGCCCTGAGGTCGCGGCGTCCGGCGGGCCGGACTGCGGCTCCACGCAGACCGCGTAGGCCGGCTGGGTGTAGACGACCCACCACGGGCACGTGGACGAGATCGTCAGCCGGAGCCCCGGCCACTCGAGCACGGGGTCTGACCGGAGCCCGGTGAAGCAGTCGTCCCAAGGCTCGGGCGGCGGGGGGACGCGCTGGCCGGAAGGGATCCCCTCGGCGTCGCGGACGAGCATCTCGGCCGCGTCGAGATGCAGCGCCACCGGATCGCCGTCCGGCTCGAGCGACCGGCGGAACCAGGGGTGCCAGCCGATCACGGCGGGCATGGGCTCGTCGGACTCCAGCGTCATCGCGACGTCGATGCCGTCTTCACGCAACGCGAATCGCTGCGCCACCCGACCGCGGAACGGCCAGCGCTCGTCCAGGTCGATCGAGACCGCGTCCGGTCCGTCCACGCGCCATGGTCGGTCGAGGACCACGCCGTGGATCGCGTGGGGCGGCATCCCGAGCGGCAGCTGGTGGGCGACACCGTCGAAGTGGAACCGTCCCCGGCGGATCCGCCCGGCCCAGGGCGCCATCGGGTACGCGCCCCAGTAGATCGGCCCGAGGGGATGGCCGGTCACCAGCAGCTCGCGGCCGCCGACGGTGACCGACCCGATGCGGCCGCCGTGCTCGGGCCGCACCACCATGCGCGCGTCGTCGGCGCGCAGGTCCAGGACCGCCTCGCCGGGCGCGATCGGGGTCGGGGCATAGCCCTCCGGCAGCGTCACCGGACCTGGCCGTCGAGCGCGCCTGCCTCCACGCACTGCGCCACGACGCCGAGCCGCTCCAGCCTCCGGTAGGTCGATCGCAGCCGAACCGTCCACGCCGCCACGTCGAGGCCCGCCTCGCGCGCCTCGCGGATCGAGGCCGGGGTGATGGAGCCCCACAGGACGCACAGTCCGCGACACCCCAGGCCGAGGGCGAGCGAGAGCGTGGTGGGCGCGAGGTCCATCGCGACATACCAGAGCGTCCAGTTCGGGAGGCGGTCGGCCATGGCCGCAAGGCTCGGCGGCTCGTGCGAGGACACAACGGCGTTCGTCCCGCACTCACCCCGGGCAGCGCGGAGCACGTCCGCCGTGGCGTCGCCGTGCTCGGCGCCCTTGAGCTCGATGTCGAGGAAGGTGTTCGGCCCCAGGAGCTCGAGCGCTTCGGCAAGCGTCGGCACCCCGGCCTCGGCGAGCTCCACGGCGTCGAGCGCATCGGCACGGTCCGGACGGCCCTGCACGCGGGCGAGCGTCTCGTCGTGGAGCACCACGGGCACGCCGTCGCGCGAGAGCTGGACGTCGAGCTCCACCCCGTCGCAGCCGGGGACGCGCATCGCGGCCGCGAGCGCAGCCAGTGAGTTCTCGGGCGCCTCCCGCCAGTCACCGCGGTGCGCCAGGCGGAGTGAGCGCATGTCGCTGGCCGGAGCGCTCATGCGACACCCGCCACGCGCACGCGTGCCGCGACCCCGACATGGTCCGACGGGTAGAGCGTCGGGTCGTCGACGTCCGCGCGGTTGAAGACCAGGACCGCGTCGTCCACCTCGACGGCGCCGCGCAGCCACAGGTAGTCGAGGCAGTCGGGGTCGCCGTCGGTGTCCATGGCCGGCGCCTCGAGCCCCGACGGCCACGTGACCGAGGGCTCGTGCCCGTGGTGCTCGAGATAGGCGGACCGGAAGCCCCCGGCGGTCATGCGTGCGTATGCGGGCTCGTTCGGGTCTGCGTTGAAGTCGCCCGCCACCAGCATCGCCTCGTGCTCGGGCGCACCGTCGAGCCAGGCAAGCAGCCGCTCCACCTGCGCCAAGCGCTCGCCGTTGGCGTCGGGCGGGTTGTGCAGATGCGTCGCCGCGAAGAGGAGGCGGCCCCCGCCCGGCAGGCCCACCCGCACGCGATGCGCCGCGCGGGCCGCGCCAAGGTCGAGGCGCTCGTACGCGTCGAACGCGAGCGGCTGCTTGATGAGCATCGAATTGCCGTACTCGGGCCGGCCTGCCCAGCCGCGGACCGCAGCGTAGTGGGCCTCGCCGGCAGCGCCGATGAGCCGGTCCTGCTGCATCGGGTAGACCACCTCCTGGAGGGCCATCAGGTCCGGCTGGAGGGAAGCCATGTCGGCCAGGATCAGCGGCAGGCGCTCAGGCCACCGATCGGCCAGGTTGAGGATGTTCAGGGTGGCGACGAGCAGACGATCCACTCGGGTGGGGTTCCTTCTACTAGGAGTGACGCTGGGACGTGGAGTCGTCCAGCGACCACTGAAGCTTCATGAGGGATTGGCCTCCGACGTCGGCGCGACGGGCGGCCGAGCCGGGAGGACGAACCAGAACGTCGAGCCTCGGCCCTCATCGGACTCGACGCCGATGCTGCCGCCGTGGGCTGCCACGATGTGGCGCGAGATGGCCAGGCCGAGGCCCGTGCCGCCGCCGCGGACCCGCGCCCGGTCGGCCTTGTAGAAGCGCTCGAAGACTCGGGTGCGATCGTCGCGCTTGATGCCGATGCCGTGGTCGACGACCTCCACCCGTGCGCCGTCGCCCGCCGGACGGACGCGGACCAGCACGTCGCCCCCATCCGGGCTGAACTTGACCGCGTTGTGGACCAGATTCACGAGCACCTGGCCCAGGCGCTGCTCCTCGCCCCGCACGATGGGCGTCATGGGGTCGGCGTCGACAGCGATCTGGACGCCGCTCCGCTCAGCGAACAGCCGAAGCCGGTCCGCCGAGAGCTCGGCCAGGCGGGCGAGGTCCACATCGTCCTCGGGGACGACGGAGCTGCCGCCCTCGATCCGGGCGAGGTCGAGGATCTCAGCCACCATCTGGGCGAGGTGCCCGGTCTCCACCTCGATCTTCGCGATGCGGTCGCGCAGGCGCTCGGGGACCCCTTCCGCGGCCGCCTCGCGGGCCGCCGTCTCGGCGAGCAGGCTGACGGTGCTGATGGGCGTGCGCAGCTCGTGCGAGAGGTTGTCGATGAACTCCGTCCGGATCTGGCGGAGGCGGCGCAGCTCCGAGACGTCCTCCAGGACGACGACCGTGCCGCCGTCGGGTGCGGGGGCGGCCCGCAGGACCACCGTTCTGGGCTCCACGGTCCCGACTCGGACCTCGGTCGTGCCGCCGCCATCCTCGAGGAACTGCTCGACGCGCAGGTCGAGAAACGTCTCCATGAAGCTTCGCCCGACGAGCCTTCCCAGGGGGACGTCGAGCAGGACGTGGGCGCGCGTGTTGGCCTCGCTGACGCGTCGCGCGGCGTCGAAGCGGAGGACGCCGACCGGCAGCAGGTCGTCGAGCGGGTCGGGGGCGGGGGCGTCCATCAGCGCCAGGATGATGGCACAGGTCCGTCAACCGCGCGTTGCCGCCGCGTCGCCTTCGGCGGAGACCTTCCGGCCATCGTGCGGGCGGCGCAGCCCGAGCCTCCGAGCGCACCGCCGGCACCGCCGGGGGCTCCCTCCGACCGTCTGGCGGCCGGCTCCGCCGAGGTCGCCCCGCACCCCGCGCCGGCTTCGCGCCGGGGGCCGGCATCGCCGACGCCACGCGGGCGGCCGTGCGGGCGCCATGCCCGCCCTCGGCGGGCCTGCGGCGTCCGCCCGCCTATGCGTCTAGGCCTACCCGGGGCTATCCGGCTGGGCCTGCTCCGAGCTGCCGCATCATGCCAAGCTGGTCGAACTGGTGCCAGTGCTCCGCCACCTGGCCGTCGCGGAGGCGGAACAGGTGGAGCTCCTCGATCTCGTACCGCCGGCCGCTGGGCGGCATGCCCATGAACGGGCCGGTCTGCGTGGCCGCGCTGGTGAGCCTGACGCTGACGAGGTCCCCCTCGGCCACCACTTCGTGGACCGTGAAGACGCCGTCCGACAGCCCGTCGCGCACGCGGTCGATGGCGGCCCGCATGCCCGCCCGCGGATCGCCGCCGAACGGGTACGTGTGGAAGACGGCATCGGGCGCGATGAGCTCGTCGACGGCGGCGGCCCGGCCGGCTGCGAAGATCTCGTCGATGAACCGGCGGACGACCGCCTTGTTCTGCTCCAGCTCGGCCACGGGACGCTCCTTTCGATGTGGGCTCATCATCTCACGCACGTGCGTCCTGTCCGCGTGCGCCGCCTGCCGGGCAAGTGCGGCCGCAACTTTGCGGGCCGGACACCCAGGCGGCTTCCGCCATCCAGTTCAAGGACGACTGCCCGTCAACCTGGCAGGCGCTGAAGGGCCGCGATCCGCCTGATTCCGCTGACAGAATCGCGAGCTGGCGACTGGGTGGCAGCGTTGGCTGGACCAGCAGTGGTCCCTTGACTGGCTGGCAACTCCGGGTGGCGGGCGACGACGACGTGGCAATCAGGGGGAACGGCTGGCGCGCCCCTCACCCGGGTGAACGAGTGCGAACGCCGCGGCTCATGGAGCCGGGTTCAGCGGGCTCGGCGCACCTCGGGGCCGCCGGCGGGCGCGTCCGCACCCGGTGAGCCGCCAACGACGCCATAAGGCTGGAGGATCTTCGCGAGGACCCCCGGCGGATACGCGTGGCGGAGCGCCGTTGCATGGCCCAGGCGGGCCGCCAGGCGCTGGGCGCGCGCGGCCGGGATCGCCGCGAGCCCGCCAACGGGCACGGCCGCCGCCACGTCGCGCGCGGCGAGCTCCGCGGAGATGCGCAGCCCCTCATCCTCCTCGCGGTCGAGCGAGATCGGCCACGGGCGGTGCGACGAGTCCACGCCCAACGACGCCCG
This sequence comes from Candidatus Limnocylindrales bacterium, assembly GCA_046704485.1. GTDB lineage: Bacteria > Chloroflexota > Limnocylindria > Limnocylindrales > CSP1-4 > CAIXZV01. The sequence continues at coordinate 17,370 of JBJKRU010000145.1, forward strand.
CAGGAACGCCGAGATGTCGGCTGGCGCCCATCCGCTCACCCTGGAGACAAGTGCCTCCACGGCGGCCCCGTTCGGCCCGTACCGGGGCTGGTCGACCGACGCGTCCCAGGCCCGCAGCAAACGGTCCTGTGCCCGGCTGCGGAACGGCTCCGCGAGGAGGTCGTCGAGGAACGGCCCCAGGACCACCTCAGCGCCTGCCGCCAAGAGCCCCTCGCGCAGGCCCGTCTCGGCCCACCTGGCGGCGGGGACGCGGGCGCCGAGCGCCGTCTCGCAGGCCGCGTACGCGCTCCTCGCCTCGGGTGGGAGGAAGCGGCGAACCGTGGCCAGGAACGCGATCGGCGGGGGCTCAGCGGCAGCGAGGCGGTCCAGCTCGTCGAGGGTCAGCCGCTCGACGCGCGCGAGGAACCGCGCCAGCCGCTCGTCGGGGGTGCCCGAGGACAGGTCCGTCCGTCGGGGCGACGTGCGCGCACGGTGGCGCGACGGACTCCAGGCGGGCCGCCGCCATGGGGCGTGGGCGGCTCGCCCCGGTCGTCGCCGGGTCCCGGCACCGGTGACCGCAGCCGCACTGAACGGCACCCCGGCGCGGTCCGCGTCGTAGCGCGCCCGGAGGTCAGGGTCGCTGAGCCAGTCGTGGGCGACGTTGATCCGCTTCGCGCGCTCGAGCGCGCCCGAGTCCTCGCCCGCGACGTCGGGATGGTGCTTGCGCAGCAGGGCCCGCCAGGCGAGCTCGATCGCCTCGGGCGGCGCTTCCGGGCCCACCTCGAGCCGGGCGTAGAGGTCATCGTCGGGGACCAGCGGTGCCGGCACGGTGCTCCCGTCGCCGCCCGGGTCAGACGGGCGAGGCGGCGCTGCCGGTCAGGAACGCCTCGATGTCCGCGACCGACCGGACGACCTTGTCGCCGGTTGCCCGGTTCTTCACCTCGACCCCGCCCGCCGCGAGCGAGCGCGGCGAGACGGTGAGGATCCACGGCATGCCCAGCAGGTCCGCGTCGGCGAACTTCACGCCGGGGCTCTCGTCGCGGTCGTCGTACAGGATCTGCCTGGCGTCTCCGCAGGCGGCGGCGGTCGCGTACAGCTGCTCGGCGACCTCGCTGACGCGCGCGTCCTTGTTGGCGCCAAGCGCCACGAGGTGGGCGGGATACGGCGCCACCTCGGCGGGCCAGACGATCCCCTTCTCGTCGTGGTGGGCCTCGACCACGCACGCCACGTTGCGCCCGAGGCCGATGCCGTACGAGCCCATGACGATCGGGTGGCGCTCGCCGTCCTCGCCCAGGTACTCGGCGCCCAGCGCCTTGGTGTACTTGGTGCCGAGCTTGAAGATGTTCCCGACCTCGATCCCGTTGCGCAGGATCACCCGCTCGCCGCAGTTGGGGCAGGCGTCGCCCTCGCGGACGCTCGAGATGTCGGCGACCACGTCCGCCTGGTAGTCGCGGCCGAGGTTGGTGTTCTTGATGTGGTAGCCCGGCCGGTTGGCGCCAGCGACCAGGTTGGGGCTCTTCGCGACCAGCGAGTCCACCACGACCATCGCATCACGGGCGCCGATGGGGCTGCCGTAGCCGGCCTGCATGCCGCGCTCGAGGATCTCCTCGACCTGGGCGGGGCGGATGCCGCCCTTCGCCCCGACCGCGTTGGCGAGCTTGGTCTCGTTGACGTCGTGGTCGCCACGGACGATCGCCACGATGAACCGGCCGTCGCCGGTCACCACGAAGAACGCCTTCGCGGTGCGGGAGGTGGGCACGCCGAGGAACTCGGCCAGCGCGTCGATGGTGGTGGCGTCGGGCGTGTGGACCTCCTCCATCGGGAGCAGGTCCTCGGCCTCGGGGGCGGCCGTCGTGGTGGGCGCCACCTGTCGGTTGGCAGCGTAGCCGCACGCCTCGCACAGGACCAAGACGTCCTCGCCCGCGGGGTTGAGGAACATGAACTCGTGGGCGAGGCTGCCGCCCATCATCCCGACATCGCTGCTGACCGGGATGGCCTTGAGGCTCAGGCGCTCGAAGATCCTCGTGTACGCAGCGTGGTGCGCCCAGTACGCCTTGTCCAGACCCGCGTCGTCGCGGTCGCAGCTGTACGAGTCCTTCATCACGAACTCGCG
>JBJKRU010000146.1:0-11659 GCA_046704485.1 Candidatus Limnocylindrales bacterium
CGCCTGACGCCCGGGCGCGCTGGCGGCGCCGGGGCGGGCACGACCGGGGCCGCGGGCGCGGCCGTCCCTAGGCGTCAAGGGTGGCCAGGAACGCGGACGTCCGCTCGAGGCCTGAGGTCAGGACCGCGGGGTCGTTCGCGTAGCCGATCCGCACCACGCCCTCCGTGTCGAACGCGCTGCCGGGCACGAAGAGCACGCCCTCCGCCTCCATCAGCCGGGTGCACAACGCCTCGGCCGTCATCGGGGCGGAGAAGCGGAGCAGCGCCGTGGTGCCGGCGACCGGCTTCACGTAGGTGATCCGCGGCTCCTCGGCCACCCAGCCGTCGAGCACCGCCAGGTTGCCGCGCACGATCTCCCGGTTGCGCTCGAGCATGGCGTCCGCGTGCTCGAGCGCGATGGCCGCCAGCAGGTCGTCGACCATGCTCACGCTGATCACCGAGTAGTCGCGATGGCGGCTCACCGCCTCGAGCACGTCCGGCGGGGCGATGACCCAGCCGAGGCGCAGGCCGGCGAGCGAGAACGCCTTCGACATGCTGCCGATCGCGATGGTCCGCGGGTACAAGTCGGCGAAGCTCGGGCTGGTGCCCGCACCATCCTGGTCCAGTCCGCGGTAGACCTCGTCGGCGAGAATCCAGGCGCCGTCCCGACCGGCGATCGCGGCGATCCTCGCGAGAGCGTCCGGGGCGAGCAGCGCGCCCGTCGGGTTGTTCGGGTTCGTGATCGAGATGAGCTTCGCCCCGCGGGCGGCCGCGGCCAGCTCGTCGAGGTCCAGGCGCCAGCCCTCGGACTCGCGCAGGCGCACCTGCCGCACCTCGGCGCCCAGGCTCTCGGGCACGGCGACGTGCTGCTGGTAGGTCGGGACAACGCTGACCACGACGTCGCCGGGCTCGACCAGCGCCTCGTACACGAGGTGGTTCGCGCCGATCGCGCCGTGCGCCACCAGCACGCGATCAGGTGTCGCGGTCCGGTAGAGAGCTGCGATCGCTGCTCGGAGACGGTCGCTGCCCTCGATCGCGCCGTAGCCGAGGCGCATCGGCGCCAACTCGGCGGCGAGCTCGGCGTCGTCCATCCCGGCGATTGCCAGCAGCTCGGCCACCGTCACGGAGTCCACGCAGGTCTCGGCGAGGTTGTACCGGCAGCGGGCCTCCCACCGGTTCATCCAGATCTCGACCCCGAAGTCGGCGATTCGCATGGGCCGATGATGCCCGAGGCGGCGCGTCTCGGCCGGACACTGCCGACTGGGGCACCGGGCCGGCCAGGCCCGCCTGAGCGCCTCCCTTCGCGAGCACGGTTGGTCCCGGACACGAAGCGAGGCCCCGAGCCCGGGGCCTCGTTCCGCGGAGGAGAGAGGAGTGCCCGTGCTGTTGACGGACCACCCTTTCGATGCGGAGACGCGTCGCGAGGTTTCGCCGTGCTGCTGGGCGGCCACCTCCTCGGGCCGTCGCGGGGCCCGCCGAGCCTGGCCTACGTCGGACTCGCCGGACCGGGCGAATCGCCTCACCCCGCCGACCACCCGACGCCAGACACGAAACGAGGCCTCGATGGTGGGGGGACCAGAGGCCTCGTTCGCGGAGGGGAGGAGGTGCTTCCTACTGTCGGCGGTGATTCTTCCGATTTCATGACAGCCAGCCGCCAAAATCCCGGCTTACGTGGCCTCGCGCTCGATTGGGCTGGCGCGGAGCACCGCCGGCAGCGGGATCCGCCCCTGGCTGATGGCCACGCCCAACAGCACTACCGCGGCGCCCGCCGGCTCGTGCCAGTTGAGCGGCTCGGCCAGGAGCAGCGCACCCGCCGCCACGGCCACGAGCGGGGTCACGTACGTCACCGAGCTCGCCACCGTCCCGCCCGCCACCGCCACGATGTGCGTGTTGAGGACGTACGCGATCCCCGAGCCGAGGGCGCCAAGGGCGAGCATGCCGAGGATCGACGATGCCGCGGGAGGACCGGTGACCACGGGGTGGCCGAGCACCGCCTCGACCGCGACCACCGGCACCAGGAACAGCGCGCCGAGCGTGATCTGGCCAGCCGCGATCGCGATCGGCCCGTCGCCCGTGTTGACCAGATGGCGCCGCGTGAGCGGGAAGGCCAGGCCGTAGCAGGTGATGGCGCCGACGCAGGCGAGCACGCCGAGGAGCTCACCGCTCCCCAGCCCCTCCCAGACTCCCACCACGACCAGCACGCCGACGAATCCGATGCCGAGGCCGACGATGCGCTCGCGGGTCGGGCGCTCCTCGGGGAACGCCAGGAGGACGATGACCAGCGTGGCGAGCGGGGTGCACGCGTTGATGATCCCGGCCATGATCGAGGACACCTGCGTCTCACCCCAGGCGAACAGGGTGAACGGGATCGAGCAGAAGAGCAGGGCCACCAGCGCGAGGTAGCCCCACGTGCGCGGGGCGCGCGGCAGGGGCGTGGATGTGGCGCGGGCGACCAGCAGCAGGGTGATCGATCCGATCGCCAGCCGGCCGAACGCGACGCCCACAGGCGTGAGCGCCTCGAGGCACAGCTTCATGAACAGGAACGAGCACCCCCAGATCAGGCCGAGGGCGAAGAACCACCAGGGCCAGGGCACGGAGCGGAGCGAGGTCGGCATGCGGGGTTAACCGTACCCGGGGGCTCGCGGTTGCACGTCGCCTGGGGCCCCGCGGCTGCGCGCCGCCGACGGATCAGGGTGTCGGGCGTGCACGGCCCTCGACCAGCAAGGCCGCAACCACGGACGCGGCGGCGACGCCGACGAGGGTGGCCGCCAGGCCGGCGACGACCAGGAGCAGCGCCTGGTCCTCGAGCCGCTCTACCTCGTGCAGCGACCGGCCGGCCATCACCGTGCCGCCGCGCCACGCCACCGTGACGGTGGCGATGCGGACGCCGGGCCGCGGCTGCCACGTCACGCGGTTCGGCACGCCGGTCGCGACGGCATGGTCGAGCACGCCCGCGGGCGGGGCTGGCCGAGCGCCGTCGAGCTGGCCGCTCCAGGCGAGCGCCTGGTGCTGCGCGTCGAACACGACGACGAACGGCGCCAAGCTGTTCGCGACGTCCACCGACACCGGACCCGTCACCGTCTCGGGCGCCGCCCCGGCGTCGAGGGCGCGCGCCGCGTCCTCGGCCAGCTGGAGCTGGGGGCTGTCGGCACCGCCGCGCAAGCCCTGCTGGGCGACGGCGTAGACGGTGCCGGCAAGGCCAGTCGCAAGGACCGCGAGCGGCAGGAAGACGAGGAGCGCGCGGCGGAGCACGGGGCCGAGGTTCGCGTGGATCACGGCGCCTTGGACGCAGCGCCGAGGCCAGTCGTGACGTCGCCGAACTGATCCGCGACGGGAGCGCTGGCGCCCTACGCGGTCGCCCGGTTGAACGTCCGCGACGCCACCGCGAGCGAGAGCACCGCCGACACGGCGAGGACGGCGATCCCCCAGACCACGTCCGGGCTGGAGAACTGCGCGTTGAACAGCGCCCGGATCGCCAGGACCGCGTGGTAGAAGGGGTTGACCTCGGCGATGGTCCGCAGCCAGTCGGGCGCGAGCGACATCGGCAGCATGATCCCCGAGAGGAGGAGCAGCGGGAGGGCGATGGCCTGCGTGATCGGTGCGAGCGCGTCCTCGCTGCCGATGACCAGCGCCATCGCGTACGAGACGGGCCCCAGCACCAGCCCGATCAGCGCCAGGAGCGCGAAGGCCACCACCACGCCGACGGGGTCGATCCTCAGCCCGAACGGCACGGCCAGCACGACGAGGATCACGCCCTGGACCATGACGACGCACACGTCGCGCAGGGTGCGGCCCAGCACCGCGGCCGTGCGGCTCATGGGCGTGACCCGCATGCGCTCCACGACGCCATGGCGCATCTCGTCGATGAAGCCGAAGCCCACGAAGGTGGACCCGAACAGCGCCGTCATCACGAGCAGCCCCGGGACGAACACGTTGAACGCGCCGCCGGGCGGGAAGCCGGGCAGCGAGGCGACGTTGTCCAGCAGCGGCCCGAAGAGCAGCAGGTAGACGAACGGCTGCACCACGCCGGCGATCAGCCAGGCGGGCTGGCGGATCGACAGCCCGAGCGAGCGGCGGAACACCAGCCAGGTGTCGTGGAAGACGCGCATGTCGAATGGTCCTTTCTGGATTGGCGGGGCAGGCTCAGGCAACGGTCTCGCGGAGGGAGCGGCCGGTCTGGCGGAGGAAGACGTCGTCGAGGCTGGGGCGGTGGAGCGCCAGCGACTGGGGTGCGAGGCCGTGGCCGTCGAGCAGCCGCAACACCGCCGGCAGCGAGGCCTCGCCGTCGTCCACGTAGAGCCTGACCGCGCCATCGGCAAGCGCGGCCTCGCGGACGAACGGTTGTGCGGCGAGCAGCTCGGTCACGAGCTCCCCTGACCCATCGACGCCGACCGTCACCACGTCGCCCGCGATCTGGCGCTTGAGTTCAGTGGCGGTGCCCTCCGCCACGATCCGGCCATGGTCGATGATCGCGAGCCGGTCGCACAGGGCGTCGGCCTCCTCGAGATAGTGCGTGGTGAGGAACAGCGTCGTGCCGCGCTCGCGGAGCCGGCGGACTTCCTCCCACAGTCGCGCTCGCGCCTGTGGGTCGAGCCCCGTGGTGGGCTCGTCGAGGAACAGCAGGCTGGGCCGGTGGACCATCCCGATCCCCACATCTAGCCGCCGGCGCATCCCGCCCGAGTAGGTCCCCACCGGCCGGTCGGCCGCGTCGGCGAGGTCGAGCGCCTCGAGAAGCTCGACGGCTCGGGCGTGTGATTCGGCGCCGGACAGGCCGAACAACCGGCCCTGCATCACGAGCTCTCCACGCCCGCTCATGCGCGGGTCGGAACCGCCGGTCTGCGCCACGTAGCCGATCCGCCGGCGGACCGCCTCGGCGTCCAGGGCCACGTCGTGGCCCATCACCGTCGCCGAGCCGGCGGTCGGCGGCAGGAGCGTTGTGAGGATCCGGAGCGTGGTCGTCTTGCCGGCGCCGTTGGGCCCGAGGAATCCGAAGATCGTCCCCGCCTCGACCGCCAGGTCCACGCCGGCGACCGCCTCGACGGCGCCGGTCTTCGCCTTGAAGGTGCGCCGCAGCGCACGCGTCACGATGACGGGCTCAGGCATCTTCGCCACCGTCCCTCACGGCAAACAGGATGCCGACGACGAAGGCCCCGACGACTGCGACGGGAACGGTCAGCGGCAGCGAGACGAAGGCGACGATGAGCAATGTGGTCAGCCACGTGCCGGGCACGGCGACGTCGAACTGCCTGCGATTGAGGCGCATGGTGCGGGACCTCCTTCAGTCGTCGGTTGCGGTGCCGCCCGGCAGGCGGTACCGTCCTGGAAACAGCTGCGCTACTATGTCTCTGCTCTGCGCAGATAATAGCCTGCCAAGGAGTGCGGATGTCAACCCCTGGACTGAGCCGGGACGAACAGGTCGCCGCGATCCTCCGGGCCACGGACGAGCTCGGGACGGCTCGCGGCGTGCACGCCCAAGCCGTCGCCGAGCGGCTGGGCCTCGCCGCGCCCGATGTCGACGTCCTCCGTGCCCTCGCAGGGCAGGGCCCGATGGCTGTCGGGCGGATCGGCGAGCTCACGTCGCTGACGACGGGGGCGACCACCCGGATGGTCGACCGACTCGAGCAGGCCGGCTATGTCAAGCGGATACAGGACCCGGCTGACCGGCGCCGGGTGATCGTGGCCCCGGTCCCCGAGCGGGTCGCGCTGGTCACGTCCGCGTTCGACCCGATCGACGAGGCCGCCCGCGATGTCCTGGCCGACCACTCGCGTGAAGCGCTGTCCGACGTCCTCGGCTATCTGGAGGCCTGCCTCGCCGCCTTGCGCGACGCCGCCCGGGCGGCGCACGTGCCGATCGCCGCACCGGGTGACAGGTCCGCCGCGGAGGCGGGCGCCGTCGCCGCGCCGGTCGCCTCGGCCACCTCGGGCCGCCTTGTGTTCGTGACCGGAGCGCCGCGTGTCAGCATCACGGCCGACCCGGGGCTGGGCGCGGAGCTTTACCGAGCCCGCTTCGCCGGCGCCATCCCCAGCGCCCGCGTCCGCGACGGCGTGGTGACGATCCGCTTTCCTCGGTTCGCGTGGTTCGACTGGCGCCTGCGGATCGGCGCCAACCGGCTCGAGGCGTCCACCCACTGGCGGCGCGACGCCACCGATGTCGTGCTCAACGCGGCCCTTCCGTGGCGGGTGGAGTTCCGCGGCGGAGCGAGCGCGGTGGACGCCGACCTCCGCCCGCTGCGCCTGGAGGCCATCGACCTCGCCGGCGGGTCAGGCTCGATCTCGCTCAGGCTCGGACCGCCCACGGGAGTGGTGCCGATCCGCGTTGCCGGCGGCGCCAACGACGTGACGATCGCCCGCCCCGCGGGCGCGGCCGTGCGCCTGGCAGTCGACGGCGGGTACCGGTCGGCCAGGCTCGACGGCGTGGATGCGTGGAGTGGAGGCAGGATCGCGTCGAGCGGGGCCGACACCGCCGTGGACCGCTACGAGATCGCGGTGAGCGGCGGCGTCGGCCGCGTGTCGGTCAGCGCGGGCTGACCGGTCGACGCTCGCGCGAATCCGGCACGGGGAGAGCGGCGCCGACGCACCCGGCGACGACGCACCCGAGCCGACGTACCCGAGCCGACGTACCCGAGCCGCAGTCGCGGGCGATGGCGAGATCAGCCGGCCACGGGGCCTGACACCGCCAGCAGCAGCAGCGGCAGCACGGAGCGCGCCATCGCGTCGGGGTCAGCGCCGCGGCCCTCGAGGAGCGCCCGCCGGACGCTGCGCTCCACGATGGCGATCGCCGCATCGGCCACGTCGGTCGCGGGGACCAGCAGCTCGCGGTGCCGGAGGCTCGTGCCGACCTCGATGAATTGCGCGATTCGCGCCCGGAAGCGCGCGTCCGCGCCGCGGAACGACGCGGCCGCGTCGGGCTGGCGGATCGCGTTGATCTCCAGCTCGGTCTGGAGCATCGCGACCGTGCGGTCCACGGGCACCGCGCCCAGGATCCGCTCCACCACTGGCGCCATCGTCGCGAGGCCGTCAGGCGCGTCGGGTGCCGCGACATCGGCGATCGTGAGCGCGAGGTTCGCGTCGAGCGAGGCGATGACCCGGGCGTGCTCCCGCTCCACGAGCGCGTCCACCAGCTCCGCCTTGTCGGCGAAGTTGGAGTAGAACGCGCCGCGGGTGAAGCCGGCTCGCTCGCAGATGTCCTCGACTGACGAGCCGATGACGCCCCGCTCCGCGAACACGGCCAGCGCGGCGTCGAGGACGCGTTCGCGGGTGGCCTCGCGGCGGGCTGTGCGCGCCTTCTCCCTGGCCTCGGTCACGCCTGAGTCCTCAATACGATGATGTATTCGATACATTGACGTATCCGATACACCTTCGTATCCTACCGGAGCGGCCAGGCGCGCCGCAACTCCGACGCACCAATCGCAGGCCGGCTCGTCGGTGAACCGGCCTTGGAGGAGATCGTGTTCGAAGCCATCGGCTCGCGGGCCTACCGCTGGCGGTACTTCATCGTGGCTGCCTGGGTCGTGGCCATGATCGCCTCGGCCAAGCTCGCTCCGTCGCTCGCCGGCGAGGCCACATCGGACCAGTCGGCCTTCCTCCCCGCCAACACGCCCTCGATGCTGGCGAACGACGCGATCGAGAAGGCGTTCCCGGGCTCCACGTCCACGAGCTCGGCCACGCTGACCTTCTCGCGCGCCAGCGGCCTCACCAGCGCCGACATCGCCTACATCGACACCACCAAGGCCTGGGTCACCGGCAACAACGCGCCGGCCGACCTGCGCAACGCGGTGACCGGCACGGCGACAGCTGCCTCGCGCCCCGAGCTCGACTCGATGCTCAAGAGCGCCGACGGGCAGCTCCAACTGCTCCTTGTGGACCTCAACGTGAGCTCGGCCGGCGACCAGGCGGCTGCCGTCGTCGCCGATCTGCGGGACCACGTGTCCTCGACTGCGCCGGCCGGCCTCGCCGTCCACGTGACCGGCACCGCCGGCATCACCAGCGACTACCTCGCGGCGGTCAAGTCGGGCACCGACAGCACGACCGCGGTCACGATCGCCCTGGTCCTGGTGATCCTGCTGCTGATCTACCGCGCTCCGCTCGCGGCGCTGGTGCCGCTCGTCACCATCGGCGGCGCGTACCTGGTGTCGCGCGGCGTGCTGGGCATCCTCGCGGCGGCCGGGCTGAAGGTCACCTCCCTGCTCGACACGTTCCTCGTGGTGCTCGTGTTCGGCGTCGGGACCGACTACACGATCTTCCTGATCAGCCGCTTCCGTGAGGAGGTCAGCGGGGGCGTGGACTGGCACAACGCCTCGCGCGACACCGTGAAGCGAATCGGCGCGGTCATCACCGCGTCGGCGGCGACCGTCATCGTGGGCATGGGCTCGATGGCCTTCGGCAACTTCGAGATGATCAAGACCACCGGGCCCGCGCTGGGCGTGGCGATCTTCGTGACGCTCGTCGCCGGCCTGACGCTGGCGCCCGCGCTGCTCGGCATCTTCGGCCACTACCTGTTCTGGCCGGTGCACACCCGGCCGGCCCAGGAGGGCGAGGCCGGCGGCTTCTTCGCGCGGCTTGCGGCCGCCGTCTCACGGCAACCGGGCCTCGTCGCCGTGGCGCTGGTGGCGGCGCTCGGGCTGCCGGCGATGTACGTGCCGCAGATGAAGACCAACTTCGACACGCTGGCCGAGCTGCCCGCCAGCTCCGACGCCCGCCAGGGCTTCGACGTCATCGCCGCGCACCTGGGCAAGGGCAAGCTGGTCCAGTCCACGGGCCTCATCGCCACGGGCTCGGGCGACATGCTGGCGCCCGCCAACCTGGCCAGGCTGCGCGACACCGTGGACCAGCTCCAGGGCAGCGCCGGCGTGGCGTCGGTGACCAGCCTCGTCACGCCCAACGGCGACGGCAAGGTGCCCGACGGCTTCCGGCCATCGATCCAGCTGGGGACCATCGGCGACGCGTTCTCCGCGAGCTCCAGCAACTCGAACTCGTCGGCCGCCGCCTCCGGCTCGAGCAGCTCCCTCCTCGACCCGAAGCTGACCGACGGCCTGGACCAGGCGCTCAACTACGTCGGCGCGCTGGGTGCCGCCTACCCCGACGTGGCGGGGCGTGCCGAGTACCGGGCGGCCCAGCAGTCGATCACCGACGCGCTCGACCTCGTGTCCAGGGTGAAGCGGCAGAGCGTCGTCTCCACGCAGCTGCGCACGCTCGCCGCGGCCATCACGGCGCCGGCCACGGCTGCGGGCGGGTCCAGCGGCGACAGCTCGCTGATGGCCAAGTACCTCGACGAGCTGGCGGCCGCGTATCCCGAGGTCCGCCCGCTCTCCGCCTACCAGGACGCCGTCAGAGCGGCGGCCTCGCTCGCGACCAAGCCGACCGCGACGGCCGCGGTCGACACGGCGAACGCGATGAACGAGCTGGCGGTCCACTTCGACAGCCTCCCCAACGACAGGCTGACCCCGCAGAGCCTGGCCAACACCCCGTCCGCCCTGGAGCTGAAGACCGAGGCGAAGGCGACGTTCGCGGCGATCCCGACCACCTTCCAGAGCCTGGCGACCGTGTTCGCCGGCCGCCCGGACGACATCTTCGTCCCGGTGGGGATCGGCGGCGACAACGCCAAGCAGCTCACGGACGCAGTCAACGCCTTCGTGTCCGCCGACCACAGCGCCACGCGCTTCTACCTGGTCACCACCAACGACCCGTACTCGGCAGCGGCCTTCACCACCATCCGGGACGCCCAGGCCACGCTGGGCGCGGCCGCCCCCTCGTTCGGGCCAGACGCCACCGCCAGTCTCGGCGGGCCGACCGCGCAGTTCTCGGACGTCCAGACGGTCCTGTCCAACGACTTCACGCGGGTCGGCATCATCACCGTGATCGGCGTCTTCCTGGTGCTCGTGCTCCTGCTGCGGGCGCTGGTGGCACCGCTGTACCTGGTGGGCACGGTGCTGCTGTCGTACCTCTCGGCGGTTGGGGTCTCCGCCTTCCTGTTCCAGGACGTGCTGCACCATGCCGGTGTCAGCTTCTACCTGCCGCTGATGGTGTTCGTGCTCCTGGTGGCGCTGGGCTCTGACTACAACATCTTCCTGATGAGCCGAGTACGCGAGGAGAGCGAGAAGCGGCCTATCCACGACGGGATCCGCATCGCGTCGGGGCGCACGGGGGCGGTCATCACGTCGGCCGGCCTGATCCTCGCCGGCACCTTCGGCTCGATGGCCACGGCGCCCCTCATCGTCCTGTTCCAGGTGGGCGTCGCGGTCGCGATCGGCGTGCTCATCGACACCTTCGTCGTGCGCTCCATCCTCGTCCCGGCGATCACCACCCTCGCGGGCGAGCGCGCATGGTGGCCCTCGGGTTGGCGGCTCGGCGGGCAGGCGGCCGGGGTCACGGGTACGGCCGGCGGGTCTGGCGGCGCGGATGTCGCACCCGGGATGGGCGACGTCGCCCTGGCGGCCGCGACCGTCGACACGGGAGCTCGCGCCACCGCTGGCGCCGAGCCCGGGTTGGGCGGCCCCGTGGCCGCCCGTCGGGGCCGGCGCTCGGTGCTCCGAGCGGCCGTGGCCCTCGGGCTCGCCATCCTCGTCCCGATCACTCTCGCAGGATTGGTGACCTGGGCCTGGCCGCAGGATGCCGGCGCCGTGGCCATCCCGGCGGCGGTGGTCAACCAGGACCAGGGGGCCACGGTCACGGCCGGTGACGGCACGACGCAGCGCCTGGCGCTGGGCAAGGAGGTCAGCGACGGGCTGGTCTCCGGCTCAGGTCCGTCAGTCGCCGCGGGCTCGGCCGTCGCCTGGACCGCCACAGATGTGCAGGCGGCCGCCGACGGGCTGGCCTCGGGGACGTACGCCGCGGTCCTGACCATCCCCAGCGGCTTCTCGCGCTCCATCGCCGCCATCCGCGCTGGGACCTCGGGCGACACGCCGTCGGCGACGCTCCGACTCCAGACGGGCTCAGGCGGCGGCAACGTGGCAGCGACGGTCGCGGCCTCGGTCCGCGATGCGATCACCGCCGCGGCCACCCGGGACGCGACGGCGTCGTACGTGGAGAACGTCCTGCTCGCCGTCGCCACGGTCCGGTCCAGCCTGGCGTCGGCCGCCTCGTCGGCCGGTGACGTGGCATCGGGCGCCACGTCGCTCGCCGACAGCGCGAGCGGCACGAGCGCGGTCTCGGGCGAGCTCGTGTCGGGCCTCGACAGGTTGGCGGCTGGCGCCGCGTCCTCCATCAGCGGCGCGAAGCGGCTCGCCAGCGGCACGGCGTCGCTCGCGAGCGGTGCCGCGCAGCTGGCCTCGGGCGCCTCATCGCTGGCCTCGGGCATCCACAGGACCGCCACCGGGGCGGCATCGGTCTCGAACGGGGCGGCGTCGCTGTCCGACGGCCTCGCCGGCCTGGACAGCCAGACCCGCGGCCTGCCTGCCCAGGCCTCGCAGCTGGCGGCCGGTGCGGCGGACCTCGCCCAGGGCGCGTCGCAGTCGGCCGCCGGGGCCGTCTCGCTCGCGTCCGGGCTCCAGGCGCTCGCGGCCAGCACGAGCGGTCTCGGCACGCAGGTCCAGGCGCTCGGCGGCGCCGTCGCCAGCCTTGCAGCTGGGGCGAATGCCCTGGCGGCTGGCGCGGGGCAGGCCTCGGCGGCGGTGGACGGCGTGTCCGCCGGCGCCACCGGGCTCGCGTCGGCCGTGAACACGTACACAGGCACGGTCGACGGG
>JBJKRU010000147.1:0-28781 GCA_046704485.1 Candidatus Limnocylindrales bacterium
ACGCATTCTCGTGGAGAACCCCGGTCGCACGTCCCTCCTCGTCACGGCGGATCACCCCGCCCGGCGGGTCCTGGCTGGCGTCGTCGATCCCGGCCTCCGCGAGCGCCGCAGTGCTCGCGAGCAGCGCGTGGTGGTCGTGGGCCCACAGGGCGACCCGGCGTCCAGGCGCCGCCAGCTCGAGGTCGCCAGCCGTCGGCCACCGCCCCAGCTCGTCTGCATCCCAGCCGCCGCCCTCGATCCACGCTCCGGCGCCCGGGCGGGATGCGAACGCGCGGACCCGCTCCACGAGCTGCGCGATGGTCGCCGTGCCGGCGAGGTCAACCGCCTGACGCGCGACGGCGGCCGAGGCCAAGTGGAGGTGGGCGTCGGTGAGCCCGGGGACCGCGGCCTCGTCGGGCGCCAGCTGCACGCGCTGCGTGGACGGGCCGGCCGCCGCCTCCACATCGGCAAGCCTCCCCGCGGCGACGACGCGTCCGCCAGTCACGGCGATGGCCTCGACCCAGCCCGGTCCGCGGTCGCCCGCGAGCGTGGCGATCCGCCCGGCCACGAGGAGCTCGGGCGCGCGGCTCATGTGCCGGCGCCGTCGTCCTGGGGTCGCGCGGCTCATGTGCCGGCGCCGTCGTCCTGGGGCCCTGCGGCGTCCGGACGGTCTCCGACGCCTGCGCCCGAGTCCTCGCTCTGTGGCCGCGGGGTCGGCTGCGGTTCGTCGCCCGATGCCGAGTCGCCGATCGCCCTCTCGCCGGCAGCCTCCTCATCGGGCTCCTTGCGGCGGGTCGCGGCGTCGTCGGAGACGAGGGCTGCCAGTTCCGCGGAGATCGCCACCGCCCGAGCCGCCGCCCGCGCTGCCCGCCGCTCTTCCCCGGCCTCCCCAACGTCGACCACGCCCGCGATCGCGAAGGGGTCGAGACCGGCAGCCCTCGACGGACCCACCGCGGGCGCCCGCTCCTCGTCGGGCCGGAGCGGGCCCCGCCGGACGATCGAGGTCACACCGGTTCCCACCAGGAGCGCCGCGACCAGGAGCAGGGTGTTCGTGGTGCCCACGACGTCCACGAGCGGCCCCGCGATCAGCAGCGGCAAGAAGCTCGCGGTCGAGACGAGCATGTTCAGGATGCCGAACACGCGACCGCGCGTCTCCCCGGGGATGTCCTCCTGGAGCTGCGTCTGCGACGGGATGGCGACGAACGCATACGCGACGCCTGCGACCAGGGCAATCGCCTCGACGATGCCGAGCAGGGACGTGAGGTTCTTCAGCGCGTCGATTCCCGTCTGGTTCGCGGCGCCCTGGAGGAACCGCGCGACCGGGACGACGACGGCCAGCAGTCCGAGCAGGATGCCGAGCCCCACGAGGCCCGCCTCGATGATCCTGCGTCGCGGGGCGACCTGCCCGAACTGGTTGAGGAGCAGGATCCCGGTGACGATGCCGAACCCGAGCGGCAGGATGATCACGATCAGGTTGTTGGGGTCGAGTCCGAGGACCTTCTGCGCGAACGTGGAGCCCACGACCGCGAGCACGCCCACGAGGGACGCGGCGATCCCCAGGTAGACCAGCGACCAGCTGACCTTCGGCGTGGCGCGGATGTACGCGATGCCCTCGCGGAACTGGGCCACCGTCGACTCGACCTCCGCCGCCGTCTCGCCCATGACGGCCGCCATGTCGGCCTCGATCGTGGTGCCGGGCGGTGCCGACGGGAGCGTCCAGCAGAAGACGGCCGCGAGCAGGTAGCAGCCGGCCACGATCAGGATCACGCCCTCGGCGCTGACGAGCGCGCCCAGGAGTGGCCCGAGCAGCGCGAACCCGATCGCGAACGCGGCGTTGAGCGTGAGCGTGAACACGCCGTTGGCGGAGATGAGCTGGTGGCGTGGGACGAGCACCGGGATCATCGCGGCCTCGGCCGGGGCGAAGAACACGGTGATCGTCGAGACCGTGGCGCTCAGGATCATGATGGCCGGCAGGAACCCGCCGGCGAGGAAGATGGCGACGAACGCCGCGCCGCGCAGGATGTTGGTGATCACCAGGATCACGCGCCGGTCGACCCGGTCGACGAACACGCCGGCGACCGCCGAGAAGAGGACCGCAGGCCCGAGGAACGTCAGGACGAGGAGGCTGACGGCCGTGCTGGGCGAGCCGGCCTCGAGGATCACCACCGTCAGCGCGTACATGACCATGTTCGCGCCGACCTGGGTGAAGACCTGGCTCAGCCAGAGCAGGAGGAACGGGCGGTTCCGGAAGACGTCGACCGCGCGGGGCTGCGGTTCCTGTCCGTTTCCATTGCCGGCGCCGTTGCCGTGCGCGGGCGGGCGGTCGGCGGCCGTGCTCCGTCCGATCACTGCCGCTTCGGCGTGACGGCGTCGCTCATGCCGGGATCGCCTCGCTCGAGGAATCCGACAAGGCGGCGCTCGAGGGCCGGCCGTTCGAGCAGGACGTGCCGGCCGCAGCCCTGGCATCGGATGCCGATGTCCGCGCCGAGACGGTCGACGAGCCATGTGTCCGCACCGCACGGGTGGGGTCGGCGGAGGCGGACGACGTCGCCGAGGTAGAGCGCCATCACGGGGGTGCCTGCCATCCGGCCGAGGGTAGCAGAGGCCGCTGGCGGAGGCAGTCCCCGCCAGCGCCTAGAGATGGGGGCGCCCGAGGGTCGGCGCCAAGTTGCGGTCCGTCGCCGGCACGGATATTCGGTCCTCCGGCACGACCTGCACGCTCACCTCGGGATACTGCGCGGCCAGCTGCGCGATGATCCCGCCGACGCGCGAGAGGGATCCGGCGAGGGTCTCCGACTGCCCCACCGCGTCCATCACGAGGACGCCGAAGAGCGGCTTGCCGCCGATCGTCAGCTGGCCCGGGCTGCCGCCTGCCACGACGCCCGGCACGACGCGGATCCCGTTCACCGAGATCGCCTCGGCGCCGGCGTTCCGCAGCTCGTTCAGGAGCTGGCCGAGCGCCGACGGCGGCAGCAGCCCGGACACCCTGACCTCGACGCCCGTTCCGACCACGCCGACGGCGCCCGACCACGCCATGATGTGGGTGAGGTCGGAGCGCATCTGGGTGGTGGATGTCTCGCCCCGCTGGACGGAGGTCTCGAGCGTCTGCTGCTGCTGCTGGAGCGTGGCGACCTCCTCGCGCAGCTGGTTGTTGCGCGCCGTCACGTTCGCGACCAGCTCCGTCAGGTCCTGGACCGACAGCTGTGACAGTCCTTGGCCCTGCGCCTGCGACCGGGCCTGGGTGACCACCAGGAACCCGAGCAACGCCAGCACCAGCGCCACGGCCAGCTGACCCCTCCTCCGCCCCATCAGGGCACTGCCGTCGGCCCCGGTGTCGGGGCGGCGCTGCCGTAGCGCAAGTTGATCGAGCCGGCATACGCGGGCAGGTCGACGCTGTCGGGGGTCGCGTAGGACACGCCGATCCCGAACCCCTCCGCGCGGGCGCGGATGAAGTTGGCGAACGTCTCCTGGTGCGTCAGCGTGTCCAGCAGGGTGGACGGGCCGATCGCCGAGATCTGGTATGGGGCGGCCACGTAGGCGCCATTGATGACCACCGACCCGCCGATGTCGACGATGGCCGTGGAGACCACCACGCGCTCGCCGTTGACGGCCATCCCCTCCGCCCCCGCGGCCCAGAGCTGGTCGACGACGGTCAGGACATCGGCGCCGGAGACGAGGTAGTCCTGTGCATTGCCGTCAGGCGGCACCGTCAGCGAGGAGTCCGAGAGCTGGATGACCAGCCCGGGCCCGGAGAGCGCCACGAGGCCGGCAGCGATCTGGGCGTTCTGCAGCTGGGCGTTGAGCTGCTGCGTGACGGCGGCGCCGCCCTCGCCGGCCGCCTCCAGCTGCTGGATCGCTGCCCGGTCGTCAAGCACCTGCTGCTTGAGCTGGTCCTGCTGCGCCTGCAGATCCTGCACCGTCGCCACGAGCGGCGTCCGCTCCTGCGTCGTGTACTGGACCCGAGGCCCCTCCGACGCCATCTGCGCCGCGATGAGGAAGCCGAGGAGCAGCAGCGAGACCCCGAGGGTGATCTGCCAGCTCGGGATCCCGCGGATCCGGCCGACGACCGCGCTCATGGCCCCTCGGTCCGCCGGTTCGCGAGGAGGAGCCCGATGAGCACGGCGCCCGAGACGAGCATGATCGTGATCAGCACGGGCACGAGCGCGCCGCTTGACGAGCCGCCCGCGCTCTGGGTCGCTGCCGGGGCGGCCGTGGCCGTCGGCGCGCTGGGCGCCGTCGCTGCGCTCGACGGTGCCGGGCTGGAGGAAGCGGAGGCGGTGCCGCTGCCCAACGTCCAGCCGGGCGGGAGCGGGCCCGACGGTGCGGGCTGCGGTCCGAAGGGCGACGGGGTCGGCGCCCCGAGCGACGCCAGCCACGCGGCGTCGAAGGCCGCCATGTCCTCGCCGATGGCCGACTGCAGGGCCTCGTCGTCGGTCGGGCCGTTCTTGTAGGCGAGGATGAGCTTGACGAGGGCCGGCTTGCCGAACGTGCGCACGATGTAGTCCACCGCCGACACGGACTCGGCGTAGGCAAGCGAGGTCTTGGTGGGATCGGTCGGGAACTCCCATCCGAGGGCGGTGAGCGGCAGCAGGTCGCCGGTGGACACCGCAGAGCTCACCTGCGAGCGGTAGCTGGCGGTGTTCCCCTCCGACTGGTAGACCGCGAAGCCTTCATTCAGCCAGCGGGGAAGCGACCGGTACGGGTTGCTCATCGCATCGTCGACCACCTGGTGCGTGAGCTCGTGGGTGATGGTGATCCCCACCCAGGCATTGCCGAACATGCTCGGGGTGAACTCCGCGAACAGCGTGCGGATCTGGGTCACCGCCTCCCCGCCGACGTTCTCCCGGGCGCCGGGGCCGAGCGCAGCGCGGAACGACGCGTCGTCGGCGTAGATGAAGAAGTCCACCGGCTTCGTCTCCCGGATGCCCAGCAGAGAGGCGTCGGTGGTGATCGCCTTGACGGCCACGCCGGCCGCGTTCTGGGCGAACGACGTCGAGCCCTGCGTCCAGTGGACGGTCACGATCCCGTCTCGAAGCGACTGCCACTGCTGCGTTTCGTCGCTGTAGAGGTAGGTGTACGGGCGGCTGCTGACCGGCGTGGCGCCGCTCTGCGCGTATGCCGCCCAAGTCACGGTGATGGGCGTGTTGGGCATGAGGTGGCCGCTGCCGGAGGTGTCGAGCGTGTAGTGCAGGACGTTCGTCCCCGCCCCTGGCGTGTTCGGCAGCGCCGCCACGTAGGGCCCGATGTCGCCCGGCATCTCGATCTGGACCTCGACGCTCGCGGGCGCCACGTCGGTGGTCAGCCTGATCGAGAAGTCCACCCCCTGGTTGAACACGGAGGTGGCGCTCGCCCCGGTGAACGAGATCGATGCGGCCTTGGCCGGCAACGCCGGCATCAGCATGGCGAGTCCCGTCGCCAGCGCCAGCAGCAGCCGAGCCAGGCGGGACGCTGACCGCGCGCTCACTGGCCGGCCCACTGCAGGCCGGCGAGCCGGAGGATCCCGGTGCCATTCTGGGCGGCGCCGAGGAGCCCGGCACGTACCAGCGACCACGAGCGCCCGTAGGAGACGGGGACGACGGGCACCTGGTCCTGCACGATCTGCTCGGCCCGGGTGTATGCGGCCAGGGCCGCGGCCGGGTCGCTAGCGGACGATGCCTGGGCCACGGCGGCATCGAAGTCGCTGTTCGACCAGCCGCCCTCGTTGGCCGTGGAGCCCGTCCCGAGCAGGACGCCGAGGAAGTCGTTGGGGCTCGGGTAGTCGGCCACCCACGAGAGGCTCCAGATGTCCGGCGGGTTGGAGGCGAGGCGCTGCTGGTACGCGCCGAAGTCCATCGTCTGGTACTGGACCGTCACGCCCAGGTTCACCTTCAGCATCGCCACGATCGCCGCGTCGCTGCCGCCCCCGCCTCCGCCGATGAACGTGATGGGGGGCAGTCCGGCGCCGCCCGGGTAGCCGGCCGCCGCGAGGAGTTGCCTAGCCGTCGCCACGTCGAACGACGGGAGGA
This sequence comes from Candidatus Limnocylindrales bacterium, assembly GCA_046704485.1. GTDB lineage: Bacteria > Chloroflexota > Limnocylindria > Limnocylindrales > CSP1-4 > CAIXZV01. The sequence continues at coordinate 5,985 of JBJKRU010000147.1, forward strand.
AGTCGCCCGTGGGCTGGCCGGGCATGCCGGCCGGCACCATGCCCGTCGCGGGGACACTGTCGAGCGGGTCCTGGAGCCGGGCCAGCCGCTGCCAGTCGATGGCCATCGCGAACGCCTGGCGGACCCGGACGTCGGCGAAGGGCCCCGTCCGGGTCTCGAACCCGTAGTACGTGACCGAGAGGCTGGGGTCCTCCCGAAGCGACGGCCCGAGTTGGCGATCGTAGGCGACCCAGCCGGCGTCGGTGAACAAGATCGGCGTGATGTCCATCGTGCCCGCCGAGAAAGCGTCGACCGGCGACTGCCCGTTGAGCGTGAGGAGCATGTTCACCGTGTCCACGGCCGGCTTGCCGGCCCAGTAGTGGGGGTTGGCCTTGAGCGTCCAGGCATCCGCCGACACCGACGCCAGCGTGTAGGCGCCGCTGCCCACCATGGCGCCAGGCGCGGGGGAGATCTCCGCGTTCCCGACGGAGGGCGGCACGATCGCGAACGGGGCGCTGGACACGATCGCGGGCAGATTGCCGCCGCCCTGCACCATGTCCACGACCACCGTCTTGGCGTCGGGGGCGCTCACCCCCAGGGTGCTGGTGTCCGTGGTCTGCCCCGAGAGCAGCTCGCGGGCGCCCTTGACGTCGGCCATCAGAGATGCGAGCGGAGAGGGGTTCTGCGGGTCGAACAGGCGGCGCCAGCTGTGGACGACGTCGGCGGCGGTGAGCGGCGACCCGTCGCTGAACTCGAGGTTGTCGCGCAGGGTGAACGTCACCTTGGTGCCGTTGTCGGTCACCTGCCAGGAGGCGGCGAGCGCCGGGCGGATGTTGAGCTGGGGGTCAACGGCAGTCAGCGTCTCGTACAGCTGGCTGACGTACTGGGCGCTGCCCAGGTCGCCGTGGTGGGCCGGGTCGATCGACGCGGGCTCGCCGGCCAGGAACGTGACGCTGCCGTTCGACGCGGCAAAGGTCCGGTCGGGGCCGGAAGGGGCCGGCACCGGCAGCAGATGGACGACCAGCGCCGAGGCGACCGTGATCGCCAGGAGGGCCAGCAGCACGCGGCGCCAGCGTGAGCGCGACCCGGCCGGACCCTCGTAGGGCGGCCAGTCCCCTCCCCGCACAGGCGGCTCCGGTGCTGTCGGTGGGGCGGCGGGCTGCTCGGGTCGGCTCAGGTCGGGTTCCACCACGCCACCTCCGGCAGGCCCGGCTCCGGCCGGCGAGGGTCGAGCATGCGGACCATCGGAACGGCGATGCGGGGGCGCGCGGTCCACGCGTAGCCGCTGCCGGAGAACCCGGCCAGCATGGCCACGATGCAGACCCAGCGACGCACGGCCGGAGTATAGGCCGGGACCCGGAAGGACCCGCCGACCGGCGACGCAGCGCGGCGGGACGGCGCGCTTCTGCCGGACCCCGGGCACGAAATGAGGCCCCGCTGTGCCACACCGCCGGGGGAACGATGCTGTTTGCGGGGCCTCTACCCAAGGAACGGGCCCGCGTCCGTTTCGTTATGGGGCAGCCGCAGAAGACCTCCCGCGGCGGCGAGCCTAGATTCCCCCCGAGACGAGCAGGTCGCGGCGGGAGGCGAAGTAGCGCAGGAAGCGGTAGCGCTGCTTCCTGACCAGCCGCTCGTCCGCCTCAGCCATCTCGGCGACATGCACGGCGTGCTGGCCGGGGACGACCAGCGCTGCACGGGGCCCGGCGTCCGCGCCCGCGTCCTCGGGCACGTCCCGCAGGACCAAGCTCCACCAGGCGTCCAGATACGCCCCGAGCATGAAGTGCTCGTCGAGCGGACCGCGGGCCGCATAGTCCTCCCGGCGGAACGCCATCGCCATGCCGTCGACGGCGACGACGTGCACGTCGCCACTGGGGGCGGGCTGGAAGTGCACGAGGTCGTCGGTGGCCATGCCGCGGAGGCCCGCCACGCCGACCCCGGGGTCATCCAGCGCACCCACCAGTCGTGCCACGGTGTCGCCGCCCACTTCGACTGCCGGGTCCAGGAGCAGGACCACCGTGCCCGAGGCGCGCCGGATCCCCGCGTTCATCGCCGCCGCACTGCCCAGCCGTCGCGCCAGCCGCAAGACCTCCACGCTGTCGACGAGCCTTGAGACCTCCGCCGCGACCGCCGCCGACGGCGCATTCGCCACCACGACCAGCGGGATGTCGGGCGCCGTCTCACGGACTGCCGCCACCGCCCGCGGGACGACGGCCTCGCGGTCGCCGGCCACGAGCACCACCGTCGCCAGGGCATCGGCAGGGTCGGCCAGCCGGGAGGGCACCGCCTCGCTGGTGCCGTAGCTGACTTCGCCGTCCACCTCGACCACCGTGGGCGGCAGGGGCTCGAGCGAGTACAGCGTGCCGGCGTCGACGACCTTCCAGCCCGACGCCGCGAGCTCCGCCTTGATCCGGTCCGCGGTCGCCCAGTCGCGGGCGCGGCGGGCGCGGGCGCGCTCATCAGCGAGCAGGCGGACCTGGTGCGGTACGGGATCGGGCATGGGCGGAGGATACCGTCGGGGCCCCATCCGGCGGGGGGCTACTCAACCGGCGGCGAGGACCACCAGCCCGGGGATCCAGGTGTGCGCGAGGCCGCTCCACGCCACCGAGCCCGTGCGCCAGTCCAGCCAGCCGTAGAGGATGCCGCCGGCGAGCGTCGAGAGCGTCTCGGCCTCCGGCTTGCCGAGGTGCGAGAGCGCGAAGGGAAGCGTCGCCATGCAGTGCTCCTGAAGCACGCGGCATGGCGGGTTGGGCGCCCGGGCGGGCTGCTGCGATCCCAGCCGCATGCCCACGCGCCCGGCGAGGAGTTGAGGCAACATTCTCCAGACGGCCCCGCGTCGTCGGCACGGAGGGACATGGACTCGGTGGCTGCCCGCGTTCTGGTCGCGTTCGCCAGCAAGATGGGCTCGAATGCGGAGATCGCCATTGTGATCGGCGGCGTCCTGAGCGAGGCCGGCATGGAGGTCGATGTGAGCCCGGCCCGCGTGGTGCGGGACCTCGACGGGTACGACGCGGTCGTCCTCGGCAGCGCCCTCTACGCCGCCCACTGGCAGCGTGACGCCCACCGCTTCGTCGGGCGCCTGCGCGGTGCGCTGACGGCCAAGTCGCTCTGGCTCTGGAGCAGCGGGCCCCTCGACCCGCTGCTCGCCGCGAGAGACCTGCCCCCTGCGGCCAACGTGGTCGAGATCATCGGGGACCTGCCGTACCGGGCGCACCGCACCTTCGGCGGTCGCCTGGACCCCCAACAGCCCGGCGTGGACCCCCAGATCCTGCGCACCCATCGCACCGGGGACTTCCGGGACTGGGGCTCGATCCGGGCCTACGCATCGTCCATCGCGCGCGAGCTTCTCGGGCCCCGGGCGGACGCGCCGGCCCCGCGCTGAGCCGCCGCAATCCCCGGAGGGAGCCCTCAGCCCGCAAGCCGCTTGTAGCGGATGCGGTGCGGCTGGTCGGCGGCGGCCCCGAGCTCCTTGTGGCGGAAGGCCTCGTAGTCGCTCACGTTGCCCTCGAAGAACCTCACCTGGCTGTCGCCCTCGAACGCGAGGATGTGGGTCGCGATCCGGTCGAGGAACCAGCGGTCGTGGCTGATCACCACGGCGCAGCCGGGGAAGGACTCGAGCCCGGCCTCCAGGGCCCGCAGCGTGTCGACGTCGAGGTCGTTGGTGGGCTCGTCGAGGAGGAGCACGTTGCCGTTCGTCTGGAGCAGCTTGGCCAGGTGGACCCGGTTGCGCTCGCCGCCCGACAGCGTGCCGACGAGCTTCTGCTGATCGGTGCCCCGGAAGTTGAACGAGGAGACGTAGGCGCGCGCGGGAACCTCCCGCGAGCCCGCTCGCACCACCTCCACCCCGTCGGTGATCTCCTGGAACACCGTCTTGTCGGCGTCCAGCTCGTCGCGCCCCTGGTCGACGTACGACAGGCGCACGGTCTCGCCGATGGTGATCGCGCCGGCGTCGGGCGGCTCCTCGCCCACGAGCATCCGGAACAGCGTCGTCTTGCCCGCGCCATTGGGCCCGATGATCCCGACGATCCCCGAGCGCGGCAGGCTGAACGACAGGTCCTCGATGAGCAGCCTGTCGCCGAAGCCCTTGCGCAGCCCCTTCACCTCGATGACCTGGTCGCCCAGCCGCGGGCCGGGCGGGATCGCGATCTCGAGCTCGCGGGCGACGGCCTTCTCGTCGCTCGCCTCGGCGAGGAGCTGCTCATAGGCGGACAGGCGCGCCTTGCCCTTCGACTGGCGGGCCCGGGGCGACATCCGGACCCAGTCGAGCTCGCGGGCCAGCGTCCGCTGCTTGGCGTCGGCCTGCTTCTGCTCAACCGCCAGCCGCGCGAGCTTCTGTTCCAGCCAGCCCGAGTAGTTGCCCGAGAACGGGATGCCGCGCCCGCGGTCGAGCTCGAGGATCCACTTGGCGACGTTGTCGAGGAAGTAGCGGTCGTGCGTGATCGCGACCACCGTTCCGCTGTACTCGGACAGGAAGCGCTCGAGCCACTCGACCGACTCCGCGTCGAGGTGGTTGGTGGGCTCGTCGAGGAGCAGCAGGTCGGGGTGCCGCAGGAGCAGCCGCGCCAGCGCCACCCGCCGCTTCTCGCCGCCCGACAGCCGCGCCACGTCGGCATCGTCAGGCGGGCAGCGCAGCGCGTCCATCGCGATGTCGACGTTGCGCTCGAGGTTCCACGCGTCGGCGGCCGCGATCCTGTCCTCCAGCGACGCCTGCTCGGCTCCGATGGCCTCATAGTCGGCGTCGGGGTCTGACCACCTGGCCATCACCGCGTTGTACTGGTCGATCAGCGCCTGGACCTCGTGGACGCCATCAAGCACATTGCCCTTCACGTCCTTCGCAGGATCGAGCTGCGGCTCCTGCTCGAGATACCCGACCGTGAAGCCGGGCGTGAGCCGCGCTTCGCCCACGAACCCGTCGTCCAACCCCGCCATGATCTTGAGCAGGCTCGTCTTGCCGGCGCCGTTGGGCCCGATCACGCCGATCTTGGCGCCCGGGTAGAACGAGAGCGAGATGTCCTCGAGGACCGTCTTGTCCGGCGGGTAGTGGCGACCAAGGCGGTAGGTCGTGTAGATGAACTCAGCGGGCATGCCGTCAAGGGTACCGGCTCGTGGCGCCCTCCCAGCCGCGGGCAGGGGGCCACGAGCCGCTCGTCAGCCGACGATCGGGATCGACGACGACGTCCCGAGGACCGCCCCGGTGGCGTCCCGCGCGCGCACCGCCACGAGGGTGTCACCGGTGGCGAGCTGCTGGAGACCGACGATGGTCTCGAAGCCGGTCCTCGGCGTCGATGCCACCTGGCGCATCGCTGTGGAGTTGCCGACGAGGACGTCCCAGCGGGCGACCTCCGTCGCGCCGTTCCAGCTCGCGTAGACCACGGCGCCCGAGCCGCTGGGGTCGGCCGCGACCGTCGGCGCCTCCGCTGGCCGTCCCACCCACGCGTACCGTCGGTCGCGGTACGACTGCGACGCCGTGAACTCCGCGTGGAGCACGAGCCGGCCGTCGGCCGTGAACTCGCTGAACTGCGGCACGCTGCCCCAGCCGATGAACACGTGGCCATTGGGCAGGTACTGGACATTGCCCTGGCTGGTCGACAGCAGGCGCTGGGGCTGGGGGTACTCGCGGACCATCGTGGCGGTCTTGGCGGACTCGTCGACGCGCAGCACCAGGCCGCGCGAGAAGTTCGGCGCCTGGTTGTCGTCGAACAGCGTGAGGGTCCCGTCCGCCTGTCGCCGGGCGTCGTGCTGGAGCGCGAAGGCGGTGCCCGGCCCCATGTCGAAGTCGCTGCGCTTGCCGCCGAGGCGCCAGATCACGTCTCCCGTGGTCCGGTCGACCTTGTAGACCGCCGATGTGTTCCGGGCCGACACGATCAGGTTGCCGTCGGTGTCCACCTCGATGGAGTTGCCGTGGAAGTAGTCGTGGATCGCGTCCGCTGCTGTCGGCGGGGTGAGCACCGACTCGTCGACCGCGATGTGGTCTACGGAGTGCCACTCGAACAGCAGGGCGCCCGTGGTCAGGTCAACCTCCTGGATGGCGCAGTCCATCACCCTGATCTGGTTGTCGGGCGACGCCGGCAGCGGGCCGGGGCCCACGGACGCGTAGGCGAAGAACAGCGCCGTCCGCCCGGGCGTCAGGACCAGCTCGTGCAGGTCGGCCTTCCGCCCCTTCTGGCCGTCGATGCGGTGCAGGACGCGGTACGAGGCGTCGGCGACAACGTGCTCGCCGGAGCCGATGCCCGCGTTGTTGTCGCCCTCCCACCACGTCAGGACGGGGGCGCCGCCGAGGGTGGCCACGCGCAGGTCGGTTGCGTAGCCGCTCGTGTCGGGACGCATCCACACGAGTTCACCCGAGGCGTCGACGATCATCGGGCCGTCGTGACCCTGCCCGTTGGCGGGAGTGAGGAAGACCAGGCCCGGCGCGGGGATGCCGGCCAGGGTGGTGATCTCCACCAGCGGCGCGGCGATGTCGGGTCGAGACCGGTAGGTTCGCCGGGCGCCGGGCGAGGCGGAGGCGGAGGGCTTGGCCGTGGCCGTCGCGGCGGCTGCTGCCGTGGGGCTGACCGTGGCCGCGCCCGGGCTCGCGCTGGCTCCGGGTGTCGTGCCTGCTGATCCGCTGTTGAGTTCGACCTCGCCGACGACGACGGCGCCGACGGCGAGGACCCCGAGCGACGCGAGCACTCGGCGGCGCGTGAGCAACGGTGCGGGCGGCTGGTCAGACGTGGCGGGACCTCGCTGGGACGCTCGATGGGCTGGGCGCGATGGCGGCGGCGCAGTATCAGTCTCCGACCGGCTCCTGACAAGTGCCTGAGATGTCAGGCGGTCCCGCGACGCTGCAGGCCGCGTCACCCCTGCCCGGGGACAGCCAGCCCGGCGTTCGACGAGCCGTCGGCGATCGCAGGCAGGTCGTGCAGCCGGCGGATCTCAAAGCGGGCAGCCGGGCCCCCGCCCCGGGAATGACCCCCGGGGTTGAACCAGCAGGTGTCGAGGCCCGCCGCCAGGCCGCCCGCGATGTCCGACGCCAGGCTGTCCCCGACGACGAGGACCTCGGCGCGCATCGGCCGGCCCAGGCGATCGAGTGCGATCTCGAAGAACGCCGGGTCCGGCTTGGCGACCCCCACCTCCTCGGAGATCACGACATGCTCGAACGCGTGCCGGAGCGGCGAGCGTGCCAGCCGCGGCCGCTGCACGTCGGCGAGCCCGTTCGTGATGAGCGCGAGCCGGTGGCGCTGCGCGAGGCTCCCGACCACCGCGAGGGCTCCGTCCATCAACTTCGTCTGCATCGACAGGCGCCGCAGGTACGCGGCGCTCAACAAGGACGCGTCGATCGGCAGCCCGAGCTCTTCGGACAGGCGCTCGAAGCGGAGGACGCGGAGCTGGGCCGGGTTCACGGCGCCCGATTCCAGCGCCCGCCACGCCGCGGCGTTGACCCGCTGGTAGACCGGCAGCCACGCGGCGTCGAAGGCCACGCCCAGGTCCTCGAATGCCTCGCGAAGTGCTTCGCCCTCGGCCCAGCCGAAGTCGAACAGGGTGTCGTCGGCGTCGAAGAGGATCCAGGGGTACCGCGGCCGCATGGATGGATTATCGGGCACCGCCCGCCGACGACGGGCGGTGCTCCCTGACCCACGCCAGGACACCCCGCCACACGTCGGCCGTGGCGAGGGTCCCGTCCAGGTCGCTGACCACGATCGTTCCGCCCACGGCCCGATGATCGAGCACGGCCCGCCGCTCCCCAGCGGGTCCGTGCACACCCGCACGGCGCGCGCACACGGCGGCGGTCGGCAAGGAGCCGACTGCCGCCGCTGGGTTCGGCCCAGGTCAGCCGGCACCCCTCGGGAGGATCGTGGCGAACATGACGGCCGGCAGCGGCTTCTCGAAGACCCCAGGCCCGCCGATGGGCAGGAACTCGCCTGCGGCGATGGCCGCCGCGAGGTTCCGCGCGTCCGTGACCGGCGCGAAGTGGCCGCTGGTCACGAACGCGGGGCTGTAGATCATCAGCGTCGGCCGGTGCGGCGTGCGGACGAGGCCAGCGGTGCCCGACGTGCCCAGCCCAGGTGCGCCCGGCAGGAGATGGTCGTGGTAGGCGGGCACCGGCACGCCGAGGCACGGGTCGCACTGCGGCGCGTACCCGGCCGGCAGGATGAACGCCCCGGTGGCCGGGTTCTGCGGGAATGCGAGGACGTACATCGGCAGCGCCGAGGCCAGGAGCTCGGGGGACGGATCGGTCGTCACGCCGGACTCGAGCTGGGTCCAGGCCTGTCCGTCCGCCCACACCGTCTCGCGGTCCGGCGGAGACGCGGCCGCCAGCTGGGGCAGAGACGCAAGCACCAGGGTGGCCACCGAAGCCAGCGTGATCCAAGTTCGAGTTCGCCTCGTCAGCATGGGTCCTCCTTCGGGCACGCGGCAGGGGCGCCGTCCACGGTCTCGCCACGACCCGGCGGCCGCACGGCACGCCCCCGCGTGGGAGCCGCCTCGGCACCCCGCCCGTCCACGACATCCAAGATCCGGTGGACCGGCACGCCGGCCAGCCGGTTCGCTTCGACCACCCACGCCTCGTCCCCCGCCTCGAAGACGGAGAGCACCGTCCCTTCGGACGGCACGAACGTCGACCCGAGGAAGGTCGTCGACCGTCCCTCGCCCGTGATGCGCTGGGCCGCGGCGCGGATGCTGGCCTCGTCGCGCCGGAGGCCGTCCAGCGTCAGACCGGGCCAGTACCGCTCAACGAGGTACCGCCGTATCGGACGAGGATCGGGAAGACGGGACGCATGAGCCATGACCGAAGGGTGGGCCGCGCAACCGCGCTAGATAAGCGGGGATCCCCGCGATCAGTGCGGCGCATCCACGCGCCCGGGAAGCGGCCGACGCGCCTTCGGTCAGCCCGGTTGGTCGTCCGGCCTCGCGTCCAGCGCGCGGGCCAGCTGGCTCCGCGACCGCAGGTCGAGCTTGGTGAACACGCGGCCCAGGACGCCCTCGACCGTCCGCGGGCTGATCGACGCCAGCTCCGCGATCTCGCGGTTGGTGTGCCCGGCGGCCGCCAGACGGGCCACCACCGCCTCGCCCTCGGTGAGCGATGACGGCGCGCGCGGTCGGAGCCCGACGCGGCCGAGCTCCTCGCTGGCGCGCGCAGCCCAGGCTCGTGCGCCCAGCGACTCGAATTGCGCGAGGGCAGCCGACAGACGGTCATGCGCAGCCCGCTTCTCCCTGCGCCGCCGGTGCACGATGCCGAGGGCGAGCTCGCTGCGGGCGGCCTCGAAGGGCATGTCCAGCCCCACGAACGCCTCCCGCGACGCCCGCAGCTCCGATACCGCGACGTCAAGATGGCCGCGTCGTTCGGCGATCATCCCCCGTCCCCGTTCGACCAGAGCCTGGACACGGCGCCGTCCCGTGGCCCGCGCCTGCCGTTCCATCTCATCGGCCAGCTCCGCCGCGCGGTCGAGCGCGCCGAGCGCAACGAGCGCCTCCAAGCGGTCTCCCTGGAATCTCCCCAGCGCGGGATCGCCAAGCCCAGCGGCCTCGAGCCGGCCCGCGGCCTCGGCGAAGCAGGTCGCCGCGGTCGCGGGGTCTCGCCGGCCGAGCGCCATCAGCCCGCGATTCCCGGCCACGATGGACGAGACGAACGGGTCGTCCGTCTCGTCGACGTACGCGTCCGCTAGCGCGAACTGGGCATGCGCCAACTCGTCGTCACCGCGCAGGACCGCGACGGCCCCGACCTGCACCAGTGACACGGTCTGGCTCCGTCGATGGCCGCTCTGCTCCGCCAGCCTGGCACTCTCGCGAGCTTGGCGCTCGGCGTCCGCCCAGCGGCCTGCCCGGAGCTCCACCTGGGCAAGCTCGAGGAGCAGGTCGCCGAGCGAGCTCTCGTCGCCGCGGTCTGCCGCGAGCTTGACAAGCTCCTCGAAGCACGACCGAGCATCGACGAGGCGGTCGTCCATCAGGGCGAGCCACGCGCGCGTGGCGGCCGCGCTCTCGCGCACGTCGCCACTGGGGGCGGGCCCCTCGAGCCTCACGGCCTCGTCCATCATCTGTGGGTCCGCGACGCCGCCGATCGACACCGTCGCCTCGACCATGTCGGCAATCGCCCTCGAGCGCAGAACCGGCGCCGTGGCCGGCGCCTGGTCCGCCGCCTGACGCGCCATCTCCAGGCGCCGCTCGGCCGTGGGCGCCGCGGCCGCCAGCGAGAGCGCGGCGAGTGCCCTGAGCTCCGGGTCGGAACCCGCCTCCGCCAGGGCGCGCTCCGCCATCGCCTGCGCCTCCTCTCGCCTGCCCCTGTGGAGCTCCAGGCGGGCCAGCGTCGCGAGCGAGCGGCTGCGCAGCCCGGCAACCGGCCCGTCGACGACACCAGCGAGGGCCTCGCGCGCCCGCCTCGACTCCCCGGACCGCGCGAGCACCTCCCCGAGCTGCCACTGGCGCCCTTGCAGGGCACCGCGGTCCTCCTGCGGGGTCAACCGGCAGGCGAGGTCGAGCAGGTCGATGGCCACCTCCGGCGCCCCGCGAGCGGCAGCGCCCGCCGCCGCGAGCTCGACCATGCCCGCGACCGCGCGGTCGGCGCCGTCAGTGGACAAGGCGAGGTGTCGTGCCCGCGCCTCGGGGTGTTCGGCTGTGACGGCCAGTGCCCCGTGCACCGCCAGGCGGTCAGCCTCGTCCGCGAGGGCGACCGAGGAGGCGGCGACCAGAGGATGCGCGAACCGGATCCCGTCCCGGTCTGCGGCCACCACCGAGGGGTCGGCGGGCAGGGCAGCGGGCCATCCGAGCCGTCGGCAGGTGTCGTCGACGCCTTCGCTGGTCGGGCGCTCGAGGAGTGCCGCCACCAGCAGCGTCCGCCGCTGGGCGGAGGGCAGCGACGCGAGTCGCGCCTCCATCACGCGCGTCACGTCGCGGCCGAACGGGGGCGCGTCCTCTGGCCCGATCGACCCGCCCCGTGCGATGACGGACTTCCCGATCTCCATCGCGAGCAGCGGATTCCCGCCGGACCACGCTGCGATCCGGGTCAGCGTCGGCCGCGCGAAGGCCTGACCGAGCGATCCGCGCAGGACGTGGAACAGGGAGGCAACCGACAGGGGCCCGACCGGAACCAAGGAGGTCCGGACGCCTGGCTGCCGGTCGAGCGAGAACGGCCATGCGGCGTCATGGTCGCGGCGCGCCAGGAGCACCCGGACCTGAAGGTCCCCGGCGCGCCGCAGCGCGAACTCCACCACCCTCGCCGTGCTGCGGTCCAGCCACTGGACGTCGTCGATCGCCAGCACGACCGGCCCCACCCTCGCCAGGGCGCGCAGCACGCCGAGGAAGCCGGTCGCGACGGTCCTCGGGTCGGCCAGCGATCCAGGCTCCTCAAGCCGCAGCAGCGCCAACCGCAGCGCGCGCGACTGCGGCTCGGGCAGGCTGTCCAGCGTGGCGTCATCCACGGGGTCGAGCAGGTCGGACAGTCCAACGTAGGCCAGGTCCTGCTCGCCCTCTGACGGCACTGCGCGCAGAACGGTCAGGCGGCGCACTCCCGCGAGCCGCAGGCCCTCGCGCCAAAGGGCCGACTTGCCGATCCCTGCATCGCCCTCGAGGAGCAGCGCGGCGACGCCGGGCGCCGGGTCCCCGAGGAGGGAGTCGATGAGGGAGCGCTCGTCATCTCGGCCGACGAGGAGCGGCGCGTCCAAGTCCGTCACCGCCGGGCCGGTGTGAACGCGGCCGGATCGCGTGCGGGCTCGACGTGGGGGCGCATCAGCCAGACCTCGTCTCAGGGCGGCAGACCGATCTGTCGTCGCGAGGCTAGCAGGAACCGAGTGCCGCCGCGCCGGCACTCGGCGCGACGACTGCCGCGAGGGACCCCTCGAAATGACGACTGGGCGGCGGTCGGGCCGTTGGCCGCGACTGCCGCCCAGTCGAACGTTCCTCTACGGACGACGCCCGGGGAACCCGCTGGGAGCGGGCCCCTGGCGGCGGGCTCCTGAGCGCCTTCCCCGGGAGCGGTGGTCAGGCGTCCGTCTTCTTCGTGCGCGGCTGCGGCCGGAGCACCAGGCCCAGCTTGCCGTTCTTCTCGGAGACGTCGATCTGCGAGCGGTCCAGCCGATCGCTGATCTGCGGCGCCACGTAGATCTGGATCTCGGAACCCTCGACGACGCCGTCGCCCGGCTCCGGCGCGGTCGCAAAGGTCAGGCCGACTCCGGTGCCGTTGGACACAAACCGCGCCCCTGCATCGGGGCCGATTCCCCTCTCCTTGCGCACGCGAACGAGATGCTTGGTCGCGGCGGTCGTGACCTGTAGCAAAGGGCACCTCCTTGCATGCTGCATTGCATTTATTGCCCAATGGTATCGAACGTTCCGCCCCCTAGTCCAGCGCGGGCTCGTCACGCAGCGGGCGCCGGACCGAGTCAGGGAGATCGGCCGGAGTCGATCTGGGGCGCGCCACGGCGCGAATCAGCGCCTCTCCGAGCCTGGTGTTGCGCCCGGCGGCGGGCCGTCGGACGGCCAAGCTCAGCCCCGCTCGGCGTCGACCGCGTCAGCGAATGCGGCCATCGAGGCGAACGTCCAGTCGGGGGTGACCGGTGCCGGCGGGGCGGGAGTGGCGCCCCAGCCCGGCGCCGCGTGGCGCCGATCGATCCAAACGGTGGGAAGGCCGGCCGCCTTGGCCGGGACGTGGTCGTGGAAGAGGCTCTGGGCGACGTGCAGCAGGCGACCAGCGGGGATGCCAAGGCGTTGCCGCTCAACCGCCAGTGCAGCGAAGTTGCGCGGCGAGGGCTTGTACGAGCCGATGTCCTCGGCAGTGAGGATGCTGGTGAACGCGGCCCCCAGCCGACGGTTCGATCCGGCGAACGACGCCCGGTCCACGTTCGAGAGGATGATCAGCTTGTAGCGCGACGACAGGCGCGCGAGCGCGTCGGCAGAGTCCGGGAAGGGTGGCCAGTCCGGGACCGACGCGCTGAACGCCGCGGCCTCGGCATCGCTGACCGGCACCCCGAACGATGCGCCAACCTGGCGCATCGCGCGCGCCAGGATCGACGGGTAGAGGGCGGACGGCTGCTCGGCCTCCGCAGCGGCCTCCTGCGTCGAGTAGGCGAGCAGGATCTCCTCGTCGCTCAGGTCGAGTCCGTGCTCGGCCGTCCACGGTCGGAGCGCAGCGGCAATCCCGGCCTCCCAGTCGATGAGGGTCCCGTAGCAGTCGAAGGACAGCGCGTCGAAGTCGCCGAAGTTCACAGGGTGCGCTCCTCTCTTCCCTACCCGACCGACCCGGTGACCGGCGGCGCTTGACCGGCGGCGGCATTCCGTGCTGCCACAAGACGGAGCCAGGCCGTGCCGGCCGTCCCCACGATCCCGAACAGGGTCGTGGAGAACGCCGAGCCCAGCTGGACGAAGAGCATCGCGAGCACCGCCAGCGACCATGCGGGCGCTCGGTCCGTCGCGTGCCGGAGTCGCGCCGTGCCGGCGGCAGGCGCCGTGTCGGCCGCGACGTCGTGGACTAGGAGCGAGCGGTTCGTCATGCTCCACATCATTCTGCGACGACGCCTGCCTCGACCGCTGCCTGGGGGGCGAAGGGGCGCCAGCCCGAAGGATGGGCGGCCGGAGGTCGCCCACGTGCCGGCCTGGGCCGACGGATGGCGGACCCGCTGCTAGTACGGCCGCTCGCGCCAGAAGCCTGCGTGCCCGATCGCCCAGCGGGCGAACACCCGCACGGTCCCGACCCGGGCCGGCCCCTCGTGCAGGCGTCGGGGCGAGGTGGCGATCCAGGTGTCCGACACGTGGGTGACGACGACGCCGCGCCGCTGCAGGCGCACCAGGAGATCGCGGTCCTCGGCGTGCTGCAGCCGCTCGTCGAACCCCCCGATCTCGAGGAACAGATCTCGCCGGCAGTACAGCATGTTGGCGCGGATCGCGAACACCCGCTTGCCGAACTCGATGAGCGCGAAGAACCCCCGGTCGAGCGGGTCGGTGGAGTCGGCCACGAGGCGGACCGAGCCAGCAGGAGCCCCGTCAGTCGCACGCCCGGCGATCCGCGCCACGAGGTCCGGAGCCATCCTCGAGTCGGCGTCGAGGAACAGCAGGATGGATCCGCGTGCCGCGGCTGCACCGAGGTTCTTCGCCCGTGCGACGCCGGGCCGCGCCTCCTCGACGACCCTGACGGGGACGGTCGGCATCCGTCGAGCCGCCTCCAGAACCACGGCCTTCGTCGCGTCGCTCGTCGCGTTGACCACGACCACCGCCTCGATCTGCCCGTCCCCCAGGCGCTGGGCGGCGACCGAGTCCAGCGCCGCGGCGATGTAGGCCGCCTCGTTGCGGGCTAGGATGACGACGGTCACCAGCGGGTCACCCATGCAGCAGGTCCGAGTAGGTCACCGTGCGGCGCTCGCGGCACAGCCGCTCGACCGCGTCCAGCGCTGCGCGACACGCCTGCGCGCGTCTGGCATCAGCGGGGTGGAGGAACACTCGGAGCACCGGGAACGCGCCCCTGCCCGCCATGAGCAGGCGCCGCTCAAGACCCACGAGGCCCTCTTGGGTCGGCCCCGCGCCCATGTAGCCCAGCGCCGGGATCGAGCGGATCCGGCCGATCCGCAGGTCGCGCAGCGTGGCGAACGTGAGCGAGTAGCGGAAGCCAGCGGCCGCGAGCACGCCGTCGATCTCGGGCGTCGCCAGCCAGCCCGGCGCGCAGAAGCCGGCCGGCCGGAGCCCGAGGCTCTCGAGAACGGCGAGACCGGCGGACACGCGCTCGGCCGCGGCCGTCGGCGCCAGGGTGAGGAACTCTGGCGAATCTCCCGCCGCCAGGCGCGCCCTCAGGCGCGCCGCGATCGGGCCCCGGAGGCGCCCGGCAGCCTGGTGCGTGTAGCCATGCAGGACGACCTCCGAGCCCGCCGCCGCCTCCCGGCGCAGCAGCGCGACCAGCTCCGCGTCCTCCTCGAGGGGGCGGGAGGCTGGCTGGCGAGGGATCACCTTGAGGACCCGCGGCGCTGCCCCGAGGTCGTCGAGTCGGTCCAGCAGCCACCGGACGTCGTCCGCCGACTTGGGCGCGACGTCGTGAACGGAGATGACCAGCCGTGGTCTGGCGGCGGATGGGCGATTGGGCGTCTGCCTCACGCGCGTTAGGATGCATCCCCCGACGGATGGCGGACAAGGTCGACGGCCCGCCCGCGTGGCGGTCTCTCGCGGACCGGCCCGATCTGGTGCTCTCGGCGCATCGGCCCCAGTGCTGGCCGAACCAGTACCGGCACCCACGACCGCGCGTGTGCCATGCCGGGTGTACGGTGAACAGGCCCGGGCCGCGGTGCCCGACCGAGCCATGGGACGGCGCCCGCAGCATCCGGAGCCTCACGAGGCGGCTGCCGAGGAGCTTGCCGAAGGATGATGGCTGCCAACGACCCGCCTGCGACTGCGCGCCGCAGGCTCAAGCTGCCGGACCGGATCGAGGCGTGCCTGTTCGACCTCGACGGCGTCCTGACTGAGACCGCGCGGATACACGCCCGGGCCTGGAAGCAGATGTTCGACGACTATCTGCGCGCCCGCGCGGGACGGGAAGGCGTGGCATTCCGCCCGTTCGCGCTGCCGTCCGACTACGAGGCGTATGTAGACGGCGAGCCGCGCTACGACGGCGTCCGCGATTTCCTCGCCTCGCGCGACATCAGCCTGCCGGACGGCGACCCGGCGGATGAGCCGTCCGCCGAGACGGTGCATGGCCTCGGCAACCGCAAGAACGAGCTGTTCCAGGCGCTGCTCGCCGAACGCGGTGTCGAGACGTACCCGGGGTCGCTCGACTTCGTCCGCGCCGTGCAGTCCCGCGGACTGCGGACCGCCGTGGTCTCGGCCAGCGCCAACTGCCGGCAGGTGCTGGTCGCGGCCGGCATCGAGGGGCTGTTCGACGTCCGCGTCGACGGCGAGACCCTCGCCCGCGAGCACCTTCGCGGCAAACCGGCACCCGACTCGTTCCTGGCCGCAGCTGACAGGCTCGGCGTGGCCGCGGCGAGCGCCGCGGTCTTCGAGGACGCGATCGCCGGGGTCCAGGCGGCCAGGTCCGGCGGGTTCGGCCTCGTCGTTGCGGTCGATCGGCATGACGACGCGAGGGCGCTGCAGGACAACGGCGCGGACGTGGTTGTCGGTGACCTCGCGGAGCTGCTGGCGTGATCCAGCACCCGACCTTCCCGCAGCCCTACCCGTGGGCCGTGCGCGAGACGGGCTTCGATCGGGCCTTCCTGCCCCAGTCGGAGTCGATCTTCGCCCTCGCCAATGGCCACATGGGCCTGCGCGGCAACCTCGACGAGGGAGAACCGCGCGGACGGAGCGGCACCTACCTCAACGGGGTGTACGAGTCGTATCCGCTCGAGTACGGCGAGCGGGGCTACGGCTGGCCCGAGGACGGTCAGGAGCTCGTCCCGGTCGCCGACGGCAAGGTGATCCGCCTCCTGGTGGAGGACGAGCCGTTCGACGTCCGGCGTGGCACGCTGGAGCGCCACGAGCGCGTGCTCGACCTGCGGAGCGGCATCCTGTCACGCGATGTGCTCTGGCGGTCGGAGTCGGGTCGTGCCGTCGCGGTGCGCAGCCAGCGCCTCGTCTCGTTCGTCGACCGCAACGTGGCGGCCATCGCGTACGAGGTGGAGGCGCTCGAGAACCCACTGCGCGTTGCGGTCCAGTCCAACCTCGTGGCCAACCAGCCGGAGGCCGACGAGCCGGACGACCCTCGGTCCGCGCATGCCCTCGCAGCGTGCTTGGACGCACAACTCGCGGTCGACCATGGCTACCGCGTCGTGCTCGTGCACCAGACCCGGCGAAGCGGGCTGGGGGTGGCGGCCGGAATGGAGCACGTGCTGACCGCAGACCAGCCGGTCGAGACCCTGATCCAGACCGAGCCCGACCTCGGCCGCCTGACAGTGTCCGTCGCGCTCAAGCCCGGCCAGACCCTTCGCGTCGTGAAGTTCCTCGCCTACCACTGGTCGTCGGTGCAGTCGATGGAGTGGCTCCGCGACCAGGTCGACGCCAGCCTCGAGAACGCGCTCGCCACGGGGTTCGACGGCTTGGCCGCCCAGCAGCGCGAGTACCTCGACCGCTTCTGGGAGCGTGCCGACATCGAGATCGATGGCGACCTCGAGATCCAGCAGGCCCTCCGCTTCGCGCTCTTCCACGTCCTGCAGGCGGGGGCCCGCGCCGAGGGGCGAGCGATCCCAGCCAAGGGCCTGACCGGTCCCGGCTACAACGGGCACACCTTCTGGGACGCGGAGGCGTTCGTCCTCCCGGTGCTCGGCCTCATCCTCCCCGGGGCCGTCCGCTCCGCCCTCCGCTGGAGGCACAAGACGCTGCCGCTGGCCCGTCGCCGGGCCGCTCTGCTGGGCCTGAGGGGGGCGGACTTCCCGTGGCGCACGATCCACGGCGAGGAGTGCTCCGCCTACTGGCCCGCTGGAGCCGCGGCCTTCCACGTCAATGGCGCCATCGGTGCCGCCGTCGCCCGCTACGTGTCGTACATTGGCGACCGCGAGTTCGAGCGTGAGACCGGGGCCGAGCTCCTGGTCGAGATCGCCCGCCTGTGGCTCAGCCTCGGCTACCGGGACACGGCGGGTGTCTTCCATATCGACGGCGTCACGGGGCCGGACGAGTACTCCGCCCTGGTCGACGACAACGTCTACACGAACCTGGTGGCCCAGGCCAACCTGCGCGAGGCCGCCGCCGTCGTTCGGCGCCATCCCGACGTCGCCGAGCGCCTGGGGGTCGAGCCCGAGGAGCCCGAGAGCTGGCGCTCCGCCGCGGACGCGATCCACATCGCCTACGACGCGGAGCTCGGCGTCCATCCCCAAGACCGCGATTTCTGCCGGCGCGAGCGTTGGGACTTCGCGCAGACGACGCCGCAGGACTACCCGCTCTTCCTGCACTACCCGTACCTCCAGCTGTACCGCAAGCAGGTCATCAAGCAGCCGGACCTCGTGCTGGCCCTGCAAGTGCACGGTGACGCGTTCACCACCGACCAGAAGCGGCGCGACTTCGACTACTACGAGCGGCTGACCGTGCGCGATTCGTCGTTGTCTGCGGCAACCCACGCCGTGGTGGCCGCCGAGGTCGGCTACACCGACCTCGCCTACGACTACCTCGCTGAGGCAGCCCTGATGGACCTTGCCGACCTCGAGGCGAACGCCGGGGACGGCCTGCACATCGCTTCGCTCGCTGGCGCGATCAGCGCGGCGGTTGCTGGACTCGGCGGCTTCCGCGACGGCGGCCGCGAGGTGACCTTCGCGCCGCGCCTGCCCCGGGGACTCGAGCGGCTCGCGTTCACGCTCACCGTCCGTGGCACGCGGCTCCACGTGGAGGTGCTCCCCCGCTCGGCGTCATATCGGGTCGTCGAGGGCCCCGACCTCGACCTGCGCCATCACGGCAAGGCGTTCCGCCTTTCGCGGGGCGTGCCGCTGGAGGCACCGATCCCGCCCGCCCCCAGACTCCGCCCGCCGGAGCAGCCCCCCGGGCGTGCGCCGCTCCCCCGACGCGCGACGCGCCCCGAGTCGCGCGACGCGCCGCGACGGACGCCACCGGCGGCTGGGACCAGCTCCTGACACCGGGCGGCGCCCCCAAGCGGGCCCGATTGCCCTTCAGCCCCGACGCGCACATTGGCACGGGCACTCATAATGCGGGCTATCGCATCGCCCTTGCCTCGGGTGCCAAGGGCAGATCGATGTCGGAGGCGTCTACATGACCCGGGTCCTTGTCGTCCAGCGCGACCATGCGGTCGCGGAGCACATGGCCGCGAAGCTGCGCAGTGCGGGCTACGAGACGGAGCTCTGCGGCGGGCCGGAGCAGGAGCCGTGCCCGATGGTCGGCGACATGCCCTGCCCGCTCGTCGACCGCGCGGACGTCCTCGTCTACGACGCCTGGATCGCCGGTGATGCCGCGGGCGGCGAGCAGCTCGTCTCCCAGCTCCGGGAGCTGTACGTCGACCTCCCGATCGTGCTCACCTCTGTCGACGACTCCGTCGCCTGGGCCGAGCGCGACGGGCCGCATCGGGTGTTCCCGCTGGGCAGCCAGCCCACGGATACCGAGCTGGTCGAGGCGATCGAGGTGGCCTCAGGCGACCAGGGCATGGCGGTCTGACCTCACCCGCTTCACCCGGCTCGGCTGTGCACGCGGGCTTGGCCGTCTCCCCTACGCAGCCAGACGCTCACGCTGGCAGGCTCGAGCGTGGCCCCCGCGGTGGCGCGGATGTCGCTGGCGATGACGACGGGGTCGACCTCGTCGCGCAGTCGCGCCCCGAGCGCGGCCATGGCGCGCTCAGCGTCGTAGTGGGCCCGGTTGAACCGGCGGTCGACAAGGCGCTGCACGCGCTGCCTGAGAGGCTGGAACAGTCCGGCGACCACCAGCGTTGAGCCCGCCACGGCCAGCTCGCTGGACCCCGTGAGCGGCGCGAGGGCCGCCTGCAGGGCGAGCACCAGGGCCACGAACAGGCCGGCCAGGAGGATGGTCAGCGCCCCGTAGCTGACGCCCCGGCTGACCAGCCGGTCGATCTCGTAAAGGCGGTAACGCAGCACGGCGATTCCGATCGGAACGGGCAGGAGCGCAGTGCCCACGATCACCACGAACCAGGCCGCATTCGAGATGTCGGCCGCGATGCCGGAGTACGTGCCGCTCAGGATCAGGCCCACCAGGAGGGCTGGAGCGATGCACCCCACCACGGCGAGGAACCACTTGAGCTGCTGGCGCTCGATGGGGCTGCCACGCCGGTAGCGCTGCGCCAGCGACCAGGCGACGAGCGGTAGCGTCACAGCCCCGGCCCCGGTCGCCGCCAGGGTGAGCAGGCCGAGGGCGTCCCCGGCCGGCCCGCCGATGACGAGCGGGCTGCGCACCCATGCCGGAAACTGGCCCCCCGAGAGGGGGCTGAGGGCCGACTCCAGGGAGATGGCGACGATGCACGCAATCCCAACCGCGAGCACGATGCGCCATCGGGCGGACGGCAGCGAGCCGCTCGGGAAGAGGAGCGGCACGAACCAGCCAAGCGTGACGATGTAGGGAGCCCAGATCCAGTTGCTGAACCAGGCCAGCCAGATCGCGCCGGGGACGCTGCCCGGGTGGGCCACGAGTCCGTAGTCGGCGACGTCCGTCGCCCCGAGCCCAAGGGCTCCGGCCGCGCCAGCGATCAGAAACAGCCAGCCGATCGAGTTGCGGGGCAGGCGCGTCGCAACGACCGCGCCGGCAGACGTCGCCAGGACTGCTCCGAGGCCCTGGATGAGTGCCTGCGGCGGGTCGGTCGCGCCGCCCCAGCGCGACGTCAGGATGCCAGCGGACACGGCCAGCAGGGCGATGAGCCAGATCGCCGAGACGGCGACAGACGGCAGCCTGCGGTCGAGCCGTTGGCCCGGTGCAGAGGCTCGCGTGCCGTTGACCGACGAGTAGATGGCACGTCCTCCGATCGCCACCCGATTCACCTATCGCACGGCAAGTATGGCGGCGAGGCGTCTCGAGTTCGTTACGGAGAGGGCGTGCGCATTGAACCCCCTGCGGCTTGCAGGACTGCGAGGCCCGCGAGGACTTGACGATGCGCCGGCTGCTAGTGGTGACTCGGGCCCCAGGCGCCCATGACCTGGCGCAGGGATCCCAGCTCGCCCGTGTGGTAGCTGTTGTGGTTGGCGACCACCCGGAGGCACCTGGCGATCGTGTGGCGCGGCGCGTGCGGGATCGGCGCGAGTGGGTCGATGGCCGCGTCGCGCGCGATGGCGGTCAGCGCATCGCGATCGGCGACGAAGGCCTCGACCGACGCGCGGAACTCGGCGGGGGTCGCTTCCGCCGCTTGGTCGGGCCAGTAGTCGCGCGGCCACTCGCGCTCCCTGTACACGGGGTCGCTGACGTACTCGAGCATGTCGCGCTGCGTCAGCCGAACGTGCTCGACCATGTGCCACGCGGTGTATTCCACGTTCGGTGGCCGCTGGTTGATCGCCCAGTCCGGGAGGTCGGCGGTCGCGTCCTCGAACGTCATGTGGGCGTCATCGCCGCGCAGGCCGATGACCAGCTGCTCCCGGAGCGCGGATTCAGACGCCGAGGACTTGTCCATGCGTTCGGGCCTCCGTCGTGTCGCCCTCGGCCCGCGCCCTGCGCAGGCCCGGCGTCCGATGGTACGCCCGTGGCGCTGCTCCCACGTCCTGTCACCTCCGCCGGTCAGCGGAGACCCTCCGAGGCCACCCCGGCCGAGCCCGATCGGAGCACCGGGAGCGAAGGCGGCGGCGGCGCGTTCGGCCGTCAGCGGGGGGCGGACGAGGTCGCGGTAGTCCACAGCACGGCACGCTCGACGCCGGAGGCGCCAGTGCTCACGCCGACCGCTGTGCCGGTCTCGTTGATATCGAGGGCCAGCGTGCCGCCGCCGAGGGTCGCCAGGTCGATCGTGACCCCGTCCTGCCAAAGGAAGGCCGGTGCGCCTCCTCCCACGATCTGGCCCTTGTCGTTGATCTCCCAGGGGATGGTCCGTACCCCCAGGTCCGTCAGCGCGGCGTTGTCCCAGAGGAACGTGTGAACGTCTGCCGGGCCCGGCGCGTAGCTCCATCCGGTGACCTGGCCGCGCGCATTCATGGCGGTGGCGAGGTTGGATCGGCCGCCGCTCGTCATGCCGACGTCGGTCATCACGCCGTCGTGCCAAATGACTGCCTGCTGGTCCATACCCGTGGCCGACCGGTTGCCCATGACCTGACCGTCCTCGTTGATCGCGATGAGGCGGCCCTGGGTGCCGATGTCACCCAGGTCGGTCATCGTGCCGTCGTCCCAGAGGAAGCCGTGGTTTTCGCCGGAGGCGGTCCAGCTCTGGCCGACGACCTGCCCGCGCTCGTTGATCGCCTCTGCGCGGGCGTAGTCCCCTCCCAGGGTGCCGAGGTCGGTCAAGACGCCGTCCTGCCAGAGGAACGCATGGGAGTGGCCACCCACGCCGAACTCGCCGACGACCTGTCCGCGATCGTTGATGTCGAGTGCGTCGCCGCCCACGAGGTCGGTCATGACCCCGTCCTGCCAGAGGAACGCGTGGCTGTACATCGACGCCGTCCCGCTTTCGCCCACCACCTGGCCACGGTTGTTGATGTCCCAGGCGACTGTGGCTGGCCCGCCCAGCGTCCCGAGATCGGCCGTGACGCCGTTCTGCCAGACATAGGCACGCGTTCTCATCGCGTCGGGCGACCAGCCCATGACGAGCACCTGGTCGCAGTCGTTGACCTTGATGGCCCGGGCAGGACCGCCGGAGGGTGCCCCGAGATCGACAAGCGAGAATGGCGCGAGCCTCCCCAGGTCGACGGGCGAGAGGGAGATCACCTCCCCGACACGAATGAGGCGGCGGTCGGCGATCTGGGGGTTGGCGGCGAGCAGGGCATCAACAGTCGTGCCGTACCGTCTGGCGATCGCCCACAAGGTGTCACCGGCCACGACAACGTGTCTCGGCGGCACGGGGCAGCTGTTGGCGGGGCTCAGGCTCGCGGTCGGCGCGGCAGACGGGACGGGCGAGCTGCTCGGGCTCGACGGGACCGCGGGTCCCGGTGAGGCCGCCGTGGGGGTCGCCGGGACCGCCGCGGGTGTCGCCGCGGCCGCCGGGGAGGTGGCGCTCGGCACAGGCGGGGACGTCGGATCGGCGGCCGGGGGCCTAGCCTCCTGCGTCGCGATGGAGGTCGTCGGCGGGGTGCCGCCGCACCCGGTGGCCAGGACGGCCGCGAGGAGGAGCGCCGGCCAGCATGCCGGCCCGCTCGACACCCCGGATCCCCTCGTGCCCATCTCCCCACCCCCAGGGACGCGCCCGGCGGGTCGCGGACCAGCCGCGCCCGCCCGCGGATGGTGACGCTCGGGCGGTGCGCCGCGTTGCACAAGGGGCGTTCCTCCCCAAGTCGTTGTGCGCTACGCGGGGTCGCTGACGTACTCCAGCAT
>JBJKRU010000148.1:0-4952 GCA_046704485.1 Candidatus Limnocylindrales bacterium
GCCTGGACCTGGGCGGCCGGCGCCTGGACGGCCGGCGGGGTGGGCGCCACCGCTCCGGTCAGCGAGCCCGTCACGTCCTGGACGTCGGACGCCGCCTTGCGGAACTCGCGGAGGCTCTTGCCGAGCGCGGAGGCGACATCGGGCAGCCGGCCCGGGCCGACGACGATCAACGCGATCACCAGGATCAGGATGAGATGGGCCGGCGTCAGTCCGAACATGGGGCACCTCGACGGTGTGGAGCGGCGGCCGGGACGGAGACCGTCCAAGGCCGAATCAGGGTAGCACAGCGAGCTTGGCCGACCACCCGGCGGCCGCTGCCGCGAGCCGCTCTCCAGCGTCTGCCGGACCCCCGGCTGGAACTGGTCCGAGGGCCGCCCGCGCGATGCCGCGCGACACGTTGACCAGCAGCCCGCCGCCGGCGGCCACGCCTGCCGGCAGGGCGGTCGCCGGGCCGGATGCCAGCACGGGCGCCACATCGCCGCCCTGCGCTCCGACGCCCGGCACGAGGAATGCGAGGCCGGGAACGAGGGCCCGGATCGCGGCCAGCTCGGTCGGCGCCGTTGCACCCACGACGAGCCCGACCGTCCCGCCCGGACCCCACGCCGCCACGCGCCGGGCCACTCGCGCGTAGAGGGGCTCAGCCGGGTAGCCCGCTGCAGCGTCCGCCACCACCACCAGCCCCTGCAGCTCGGCAGCACCTGCATTGGAGGTGCGGCAAAGGACATAGGCGAAGCGGTCTGTCCGCTCGATCAGCGGCAGGACGGCCTCCTCGCCCAGATAGGGGTTGACGGTGACCGCATCGGCGCCGAGCCCGTCGTACAGGGCGGCCGCCTGGCGGGCCGCGGTCGAGCCGATGTCGCCGCGCTTCCCATCGGCGACGAACGGGATGTCGGGCGGCACCACAGCACGGAGCCGCTCGAGCGCCGCGATCCCGGCCGAGCCGTGCGCCTCGAAGAACGCGAGGTTGGGCTTGACGGCCGTGGCGTGTGGCAGGGTCGCCTCCAACAACAGGCGCGCGAACGCCTCGACACCGCCCAGGTCCGCCGAGAAGCCGTCCGGCAGGGCGCCCGGCTCCGGGTCCACGCCCACGCACAGCACCGACCTCGTGGCCGCCGTGCGCGCAGCGAGCCGCTCGAGGTACGCCGCCATCACGATGGCGACGGCGCGGCCGTGCCCGGCGGCGGTGTGGGGGCGCTGGGCGCGGGCGTGGGCGCGGGCATCTGGTCCGCGGGGATGAACCAGTCGGGGCGCGACACGCTGTCGAGCCCGGCGGCCTGGGTGAGGTCGGTCGTGGCGCCCGCCTTCCAGTCGCCGTACGAGCCGGTCAGTGTGACCAGGCGCAGGTCAACCACCTGGCCTGAGCTGTGCAGGAACACGATCTGGTCGCCGGCCGGGGACCAGGCCGGGCCCCAGCTTGAGCCGTCGTCGGTGAGCAGGGAGACCTCGGCACCCGTCGCGGCGTTGAGGATCGCGATGTCGGTGCCGTAGGCCGAGGTCTTGGTGACCGCGATGTACTTGCCGTCCGGCGACCACGACGGGTGCAGGTAGCCGGGCCCGCTGATCGGCTGTGCCCGGCCGGTGGCCACGGTGTAGGCGTAGATCTGCGGGACGCCGTTCGCGCCGTCGCGGTTGTTGTAGACGTACGCGAGGACCTTGCCGTCCGGCCGCCACGCAGGATCCTGGTGGCCGAGCGGGGGCACCTCGGGCACGTTCGGGGTCGTGATCTTCCCGGTCTTGATGTCGTAGAGCTTGAGCACCACATCGCCGACCGTCGGGTTGGGGAGGTCGGTGAGGATGGCGAGCGTGTGGCCGTCGGGCGACAGCACCGGCTGGCGGATCCACGCCATCCACTGCCCCCTGCCCGGCGGGTTGTAGTTGCCGTCCAGGATGCGCTTCGGCGTGCCGCCCGTGATGGGGACCTGCATCACGCTCGGGACGTCCATCGCGTAGTAGCTCATCGTGCCCGTGCCGTTGTTCCACAGGCCCCGAACGTAGCGGGTGCGGATGAAGAGCACGCTCTGCCCGTCGGGGGTGAACGACGGCATCGAGTCCTTGCCGCCCGAGGTCAGCTGGGTCGCCTTCCCGTCGGCCTGGAGCCAGATGTTGCCGGCCTTCGCGTAGACGATGGTGCCCGGCACCGTGATCCCCGCGGGCACGTTCGAGGCAACCACCACCACGTTCGACGGCGTCGGCGTCTTGGCAGCGCCCGCCGCGCCCTGGCCGGAACGTCCGTTGGATAGGCTGTTCGGCAGGAAGGGCAGGCTGCCCGTGTCGAGCGCGATCGTGGCCAGGGCGACCACCACGAGGCCCACGAGCGCCAGGACGGCGGCGAACGGGATGCCCGAGCTCAGCTGGCCGCGCGGCGTCCCTGGCGCGCGCGGGCCCGGCGTCGCGGGCCGGAGCTCGCGCGTGGAGCGGGTCATCCCTTGCCACCGCCGGCAGGCATCGGCACACCTGCCGCGACCGCCGGATCGGCGGACCGGGACGCGGCACGCGCCAGCACCGCGGCGGCCCGCGGGTGCGACCCGGACCGGGCGACGTCCCGGACCTCCAGCTGGAGCGTCTCGAGGCCGCCGAAGGACCGGCTGGCGAGCCGCGCGACCACGTCCACGCGGTCGCCCTCCGACAGGCTGGCGGCGAGGTCGGCCCGGCCGAACGCGATCCCGTCGAGGACGTCGCGCTCGCGCCGCAGGACCATCTGGGTGTGGCCGCCGTTCGCGGCGCGCACGCGTCCGACGGTGAGGCCGAGGACGGCGACCAGCGGCTCGGCATTGCCCGGTCCGCACGGCGCCAGCCGCGCGAGGTCACGGTAGAGGTCGTAGTCCACGAGGCCCGATGGGAGGGCAAGGTCCACCGCGAGCGGGGGCCGCGGGTCATCGGGGCGCGATGCCTCGGCGATGGCCAGCAGGCGCGCGACCACGGCGTCCCAGTCCGCGAGCGCCGTCTCGAAGCCGGCCGCGGCGGCGTGGCCGCCGTGGCGGATCAGCAGGTCGTCACACGTGTCGAGCGCGTGGGCGAGGTTGATCCGTCCGTCTCCCCGACACGACGCTCGGACGACGTCACCGAGCACTGTGCCCACGACGGCCGGTCGCCCGGTCTCGTCGGCCAGCCGGCCGGCGACGAGTCCGATGATCCCGACCGACCAGGGTCCCCGCACCAGCAGCGCAGGCGCCTCTGGCCCGCCGCCGACCACGACGTCGTCCGCCTCGCCCCGGGCCTCGCGCGCGACCCCTGGCAGCGGCTCCTGGCCGGGGGCCTGGGACGGGTCGGGCAGCCCGAGCGCTGAGCGCGCCTGGGTGATCGCGGCGCGCATCAGGTCGCGCCGGGTGGCGTTCGCGGTCTCCAGCGCGCTCGCCAGCACGTCGGCCTGCTCTGGCGTGCCCGCCAGCAGCAGGTCCGCCGCGTCGAGTGCCTCCCCCACCCGCCCGGCGGCGTTGAGGCGCGGCGCCAGGACGAAGCCGACGGTCTCGAGGTCGACGGCGGCAGGCTGGATCCCGGCGCGCGCGAGGAGCCCCGCGATCCCCGGGCGGGGATGCGTGCGCATGCGCTCCAGCCCGAGCCGCGCGATGGACCGGTTCTCGCCCAGGACCGGCGCCACGTCCGACACCGTGCCGATCGTGGCCAGGTCGGCGAGCTCGAGCGCCTCCGCCTCCGACCCCAGGAGCTCCCGGAACAGCAGCCGCGCGACGGTGAATGCCACACCGCTCCCCGAGAGCGATGGGTCGGGGTACGACGAGTCGTCGCGCTGCGGGTTCACGAGGGCGACTGCTGCGGGCAGCACGTCGGGCAGGTGGTGGTGGTCGGTGATGACCACGTCCACGCCGCGCTCACGGGCCGCTGCGACCTCGGCGACGCTGGTGGACCCGGTGTCCACCGTCATGATGAGCGTGACGCCCTCCGCCGCTGCCGTCTCGACGCTCGCCATCGACAGCCCGTGGCCCTCTTCGAGGCGCGACGGGACGTAGGGCAGGACGTCGAGCCCGAGCCGACGCAGGGCGAGCACCAGCTGGGCAAGCCCGGACAGGCCGTCGGCGTCGAAGTCGCCGAACACCATCACCCGCTCGGCGGCAGTCCGTGCGGCGCGGACGCGCTCCACGAGTCGCGCAGCGTCAGGCAGCAGTGCCGGGTCGTTGAGCGCGGCCTCCGCGGGACCTAGGAACGACGCGAGCTGCGCGACGTCGTCCACGCCTCGACGCGCGAGGACGGCCGCCGCGAACGTCCCGAGGCCCATGTCGCGAGCGGCGGCACGGAACGCCGGGTCCAGGCGAATCGGGTCCGGAAACACCCAGCGGTGGCGTGCGTCGGTCATCGCGGGGAGTCTGCCACGTCTCGCTCATCTCGGACTTGCGCCACCGGTGAAGGCGGCAGGTCGGGAGCGCTGGGCTGCGCTGGGGGTGTCGGGCCCCGGCCTCCGCCGGGCCCCGCGGTCACGTTGAGGCGCGGCGGCCAGGGCGGGCCGCATTCTCCGCGAGGCGCTGGCGCTCGTCGCGGAGGTGCCACACGACCAGCAGCGGGCAGGCGTTGTAGATCGACGAGTACGTGCCTGAGGTGATTCCGATCAGCAGCGCCAGCACGAACGTGCCGATGGCCTCGCCTGCGAACAGGAGAAGCGCGAGCAGCGTGATGATGACGGTGAAGCTGGTGGTGATCGACCGGCCGAACGTCTGCAGGATCGAGTGGTTGACGATCCGGTCGAACGGCTCGCCCGCGTGCCGCGACTTGTTCTCGCGGATCCGGTCGAACACCACGATCGTGTCGTGGACCGAGAAGCCGATGACGGTCAGCATCGCGGTGACGAACAGGCTGTCGATCTGGAGGTTGAAGAACGTGCCGAAGATCGCGAACAGGCCCACCACCACGATCACGTCGTGGAGCAGCGCGACGAGCGCCGTGACGCCCATGCGGAAGTCGCGGAACCGGTAGGTGATCCACAGCAGGATGCCCACGGAGCC
>JBJKRU010000149.1:0-5305 GCA_046704485.1 Candidatus Limnocylindrales bacterium
GGGCAGTGGCCCATACGACGGGCGGAGGCGACGATAGGGCCACCAGCCGGCCAGTGGTCCGCGCGGCGTGCGTTCAGCCCACCGTGGTCCGCGCGGCGCGCGTTCAGCCCACCGTGGTCCGCGCGGCGCGCGCGCGGCCCCAGCGGTGGCGGTGCCTCGGGCGCTCAGCCCCAGCCGTAGGGGCCGGGCTCCAGCCCGGCCAGCCCCTCGAAGAGATCGGTCTCGGTGTTCGGCGCCGGCACCCGCGACGCCACCCGGACGTACGCCTCCTTGGACCAGAACTCGCGCCACGAATCGCGCCCGAACCGCACGAACGGGTTCTGGTCGCTGATCTGCGTCACATGCGCCTTGAAGGCGAGCCAGCGGGCGTCGAGCGCCTCGCTGATGTCCACCCAGGTGGTGATCGACTCGTCGGGGACCAGCATCTTGGCGGCGACGGCCTCGAACTCGGCGAGCTGCTCGGGCGTGGCGTCCTCCGGCGGCATCCAGAAGGAGCGCTCGCCGATCTCCTCCATCCGGGCGTTGAGCGCGACGCGCACCGAGCGCGGGATCGCCTGCTCATAGAGCTTCGCCGGGGCCCAGGGAGCCAGCCCGCCCTCGGCCTCGGGGGCGCCGCTGCCGCCGTGCTCGGGCGCCAGCTGCTGCGGGTACCAGGCCGGGTCGCCGGCGCGCTCGTAGGCGCCCGTCCCGAGGACGTGCGTGCGCATGTGGTCCGGGTGCCCGTAGCCGCCGAACTCGTTGTAGGTCGTGATGACGTCCGGGCGGAACCGGCGGACCATCCACACCATCCGGCCGATGGCCTCGTCGATGTCGGCCTGCCACAAGCAGCGCGGGTCGCGATTGCCGGCCCGGCCCATCATGTCGGAGTCGCGGTAGCCGAGGTTGTCCCACTCGGTGACGCCCAGGGCGCTCATGGCGTTCTCGAGCTCGACGGCACGCGTCTCGCCCAGGCGCCGGTGTTCGTCGGGCGTGTCCCGCTCTGGCACGACGATGTCGCCCTGCTCGCCGCGGGTGCAGGTGATGAGCACCACGCGGTGGCCGGCCCGAACCGTCACGGCCATCGTGCCGCCGGTCCCGATGGTCTCGTCGTCTGGGTGCGCGTGGGTGGTCATGAGCGTGAAACGGCGGGCACCCGCCGGGGACGTCTGGTCAGTCATGCGCCCAATCCTAGTCGGGTGGCGCAGGATCCACCCAGCGGCGCTCGGGCACGACCTGCTGACGGGCGTCGCGGCGCGCGTCAGCAGGCCGCCGGAGGGGTGGTTGGCCCGACACGCTACGCTGCGCAGATGAGCGAACCGCTGCCGACGAGCGAACCCCTGCAGACCCCCGCGATCGACGTGCTCCGCGCGGCCGGTGTCGCCTTCCGTGCCGTCCGGACGCAGATCCCCGGCTCAGCCGAGGAGAGCGCGGCGCTGCAGGGCATCCCGCTGGGCGCGCTGCTCCGGTCGATCCTCGTCCGCCGCGCGGCAGACGACTACCTCTTCGTTCTGGTCCCGGGCGGCCGCCGGTTCGACTGGCCCAAGCTGCGGGCCCACCTGGGCACGAGCCGCCTGTCCCTGCCGGACAAGGACGAGGCGAAGGCGGAGACGGGCTACGAGCGCGGCGCGATCACTCCCCTCGGGGCGCGGCGCGCCTGGCCGGTCATCGCCGACGCCTCGATCGAGGGGCGCGAACTCGTCGCGATCGGCGGCGGCGCGCGCGGCGTCAACGTGCACCTGAAGCCTGAGGACCTCATCGCGGTGACGATGGCGGAGGTCGTGGACATTTCAGTGCTGGACGTGCCGGCTGGCGCTTGACGTCTGCCCGGCCCCCCTGCAAGGGTCGCCGTGGCGAAAGCGCCGGGCTGAAGCGATGGGAGTGGGACGGCGATGAGACTGGCCGGTGGGCTCGCGGCAGCGCTCGTCCTGCTCACGGCCGGCGGCTGCGGCATCCTGTCCGCAACGCCCACCCCCGCGCCCACCTCCCCGATCGCTGGGGGTGTCGTCGGGCCGATGATCTTCTCGTACCCCTCGTCGTGGACCACGTCGACCGCCGGCGCCCCGCAGAAGGACCGCACGGTGTTCGGCTTCGTGGCCTCGCCGCCGGCGACCGCGACCCAGAGCTGCGGCGCGGACTACGTCGCGGGCGGCGGCGGATGCGCCGAGCTGGTGTCGGTGCCCGAGGGGACCGTCGTGCTCACGATGTCGGGCTGGACGCAGTCGGAGTGCAGCGAGGATGCCGAGGCGATCGTGAGCGCCGACGTGGCGTCGGGCTGGACGCCCCAGACCATCGGCGGGCTGGCGGCCGCCTACGACCACGCGGCCGTCGACCCGGGCGGCTTCACGCGAACCTGGGAGATCGTCGGGCCGCGGAAGGGCGACTGCACGGTCTACGAGGTCAAGGCGCAGTTCGGGCCCTCGGCGACGGGGCTCGCGAGCGACGTGGACGCGCTCGTGGCGTCGATGCGGATCATGATCCCCGGCCCGTGACGGCACGGCGGCGGCGCCCGCGACGCCGTCGACCACGAGCCACCGCGACGCCGTCGACCACGAGGCACCGCGCCGCGCGGCCGCCGCCGGCATCGCTACCATCGACGCGATGGCCGAGCTCGACGACCCGTCAACTGAACCTCTTGCGCCCCGCCCCGGCCCCCTGGCCGGAGTCCGCGTCGCCGACTGCTCGGCCGTGCTGGCGGGCCCGTACTGCACGATGCTCCTGGCCGACCTCGGCGCGGACGTGGTGAAGGTGGAGCCGCCGGAGGGCGACGGCACGCGCGGCTGGGGCCCGCCGTGGGTCGGCAGCGAGCGCGATGGCACCCGTACCGCCGCCTACTTCCTCGCCATGAACCGCAACAAGCGGTCCATCCGGCTGGACCTCAAGACCGACGCGGGCAAGGAGGTCCTGCGGCGCCTCCTGCGCACGAGCGACGTGTTCGTGGAGAACTTCCGCGTCGGCGGCCTCGCCCGGCTGGGCTTCGGCGATGACGTGCTGCAGGCGCTCAACCCCGACCTCGTGCACCTCGCGATCAGCGGCTTCGGGCCGAGCGGCCCGGACGCCGCCAAGCCCGGCTACGACTTCGTGGTCCAGGCGACGAGCGGCCTGATGTCCATCACGGGCGCGGCCGACGACGACGGCGGCGGCGCCACCAAGGTCGGCGTGGCGATCAGCGACGTGGTGACGGCCCTGTTCGCGACGGTCAGCATCGTCGCCGCGCTGCTGGGCCGAGCCCGCGGCGCCGCCCGCGGCCAGCGGGTCGACGTGTCGCTGCTCGAGTCGACGCTGGCGGTCCTCGTCAACCAGGCGCAGAACGCGTTCGTGTCGGGCCGAGCGCCCCGCCGGCTCGGCAACGCGCACCCCAACATCGTCCCGTACGAGACGTTCCGAACCGCCGACGGGGAGATCGCCATCGCGGTGGGCTCGGAGCGCCAGTGGCCGCGCGTGTGCGCGTCGCTCGGCCTGCCGGAGCTCGTCGACGACCCGCGCTTCGCGACCAACGGCGCCCGCGTGGAGAACCGGGCGATCCTCCGCCCCATCCTGGCCGGGCGCTTCCTTGCCAAGACGTCGGGCCACTGGCTCGCCGAGATGGACGCAGCCCAGGTCCCCGCCGGCCCGATCAACGACGTGGTCGCCGCCTTCGCCCAGCCGCAGGCGCAGGCCCTCGGCATGACGGTCGAAGTGGAGCACCCGGTGCTCGGGGCGCTCAAGCAGGTGGGCATCCCGTTCCGCCTGGCCGAGACGCCGGCGGCCATCCGGACCGCCCCGCCGCTCCTCGGCGAGCACACGGTCGAGATCCTCTCGGGGCTGGGCTACACGGCCGAGGAGATCGCGGCCCTCGCCGCCGCGGGCGTCACGTGACCCGGGAGCCCCCAAGTGGGGGGCGCCGGCGACCGCCCGGGGGGCAGGCGATCGCCGGCGCGGAGCTGCGAGACGCCCTCAGCCGGCCTGCTGGCCGCTCGCGCTCGCCTCGAAGTAGCCGACGGCGCCATGGGTCGCCATGTCGAACGCGTGGTCGACGAAGGCGTACCTGCCGTCCTCGGCGGGGGTGAACTGGATGATGGCCGCCTGCGCGGCGGAGAGGTCCACGGCCTGCGCACCCCAGCCGTCGGCGTTGCCCTTCTGGAGCAGGACCCCCTCCTTCTCCACGGTGTCGAAGATCGTTCCGACGACGTGGAAGGAGGTGCCGAGATTGGGGCCGGCGTCGAGCACGAACAGCCGCACGCGGCCGCCAGTCTTGACGGGGATGGGATTGTCCGCGTACTGGCTGGCGATGCCGTTGAAGACGACGAAGTCGGGCTGGGGCGCGGTCGAGTTGGCCTTGGCGTAGTCGACGGGCTGGCCCTGGGCGCCGAGGTACCACTCGCTCTGGACGAAGAAGAACTGCTGGTCCGCCGGGCCGAGCACCTTGTCGAAACCGCCCTTGGGCTCGACGATGACCATGCCGAACATGCCGTCGGCGATGTGCAGCAGCGTCGGCGCCGTGCCGCAGTGGTACATCCAGACGCCCGCGTACTCGGCGTGGAACGTGTACGTGAACGTGGCGCCCGGCTTGATCTCGACCATCTGGTGGTCCATCGCCGTCTGGCTGGCGTGGAAGTCGATCGAGTGGCTCATGGTGGTCTCGTTGGTCAGGTGGACCCGGACGGTGTCGCCCAGGTGGACGCGGATGACCGGGCCCGGCACCGTGCCGCCGAAGGTCCAGACGTGCACGACATAGCCCTTGGCGACCGTCATGTCCGTCTCGGTGATGGGCAGGTCGACGTCATGGACGGTGCCAGTCAGGACCGCGGGGGCGTTCGGGTCGCGGAGCACGTAGGCCGGAGCGTTCGGATCGGCGCTGGGGACGGCGGGCGATGAGGTCGCGGGCGATGAGGCGGCGCTGGACGTCGCAGCGGAGCCCGTCGTCCCGGCCGCTGGCGACGCCGCAGCGGCTGGCTGGTCGGGAGCGCTCGCTGCAGCCGCTGCGGCTGCGCCCGCGGCACCGGGGCTGGACGGCAGGGCGAAGCTCCACTGGGGACCGCCGGCGGCGCTGCTGCTGCACGCGCAAGCTAGGAGCGCGAGCACAGCGGCGGTGACGAGGAGGCGTCGGGATCGGTTCATGGCGATACCCTCACAGCAGGCCTGGCGCATCGAGCCGCCCGCATTCCTGCACCCGGGCCCGGCTCGACGGGCCCGTCCGGACGGCCGCTCGGCATAAATTATCATCAACTTACTATGTATTTAGCCAGATGACAAGCGGCCCGATCCCGTCGGGCCGACCGGACGGATCCCCGGTCGGAGCGGCCCGATACACCCCAGGACCCCGGCGTGATGACGACCGCCGTATCGC
>JBJKRU010000150.1:0-10078 GCA_046704485.1 Candidatus Limnocylindrales bacterium
GCCTGCGAGAGGTTCTCGTCGATGAACCGCTCGTAGTGGCCGAGGTCGAGGTCCGTCTCGGCGCCGTCGTCGGTGACGAACACCTCGCCGTGCTGGTACGGCGACATGGTCCCAGGGTCGACGTTGATGTAGGGGTCCAGCTTGAGGATCGAGACCTTCAGCCCCCGCGCCTTGAGCAGGCGGCCGATCGAGGCGGCGGTGATGCCCTTGCCGAGTGAGGAGGTGACTCCTCCGGTCACAAAGACATACTTCGCCATGGGCTCTGGTTCCTCCGGGGTTTTTCTAATGCTACCGATTCGGTGACCCGGGGACAAGCCGCCGGGGGTTGCGATTGGGGTGCGGCGGAGCGCGCTCGGAGCGCCTCGGGTCGAAGGCGTCGAGCGTCTCGGTGACGGGGTCTACGACCCGAGCGAGACGGGCGCGTCCTTGCACACGGTATCCGGCGGCGGCGGGATGACGTCGAGGAGGTACGAGGCGACGGCGCCCTGGAGGCAGGCATTGCTTCCCATCGAGGGGCCCGACGTGTGGCCGACCCCGTCGCGGGTGAGCACGACGCCGGTTCCCAGGGCCGTCGCGAGTGGGGCTGCCTGCCACGGGGGCGTGGCCGGGTCCCAGGTCGACGAGATCACGACCACCGGAGGCAGCCCGGCTGGGGGTGAGCCGACGGCCACCTGCGCAGCGGGCACCGGCCAGTCGAGGCAGCCGTAGAGGTCGTCCAGGACGACCAGAGGCGCGAATCTGGGGGCGTCCTGGCGGACCTCGGCGAGGTCGGCCGCGATCGCGGCCTCGGTGTCGGGATGGGCGGCGTCGAGGCAGACCGTCGCCTCGTAGCTGCCGAGGTTGATGTTCGAGTAGTAGCTGTCGGCAGACGCGATGAGCGGACCGACGTCCCCGGTCTCTGCCAAGTGGAGCGAGACCAGGAGGCCAGCGACGTCCTGGCCGTACAGCCAGGCGAGCGTCCCCGTCACGGCGACTCCCGCCGTCAGCGTGCCGGTGGCGCCTGTCTCCGGCGTCGTGTGCAGACGGGCGATCAGCCGGTCGTAGGCTGCCAGCGGGTCGTCCCCGCCGTGGAACGGACAGAACTTGTCGGCGGCGCACAGCGACAGCACGTGGCGAAACGCCCGCTCAAAGCCCTTGGCCTGGCTCGCGTCCCGGGCTGCGAGGTCGAGGTTCGGGTCAACCGGCCCGTCGAGCACCGCGGCGCGGAGATGGGTCGGGAACAGCGTGGCGTACAGGTATCCGAGGTACGTGCCGTACGACCAGCCGACGTAGGTGATCGCGTCCTCGCCGAGCGCCGCCCGGATCGCATCCATGTCCCGGGCGGAGTTCGCCTCGGAGAGGTACGGGAAGAGGGGCGCGGCGTCCGAGGACTCGCAGTCGACGGCCAGGTCGTGGAAGGCGGTCTGGAAGGCGCCGTACTCGCCGGGCTTGGGGTTCGGGTCGAGCCCCTCCACCGCCTTGATGACCGGGCTTGCCGGGCAGGTCACGGCGCTGCTCCGGCCCACGCCGCGCGGGTCCCAGCTGACGATGTCGAAGCGGGCGCGGACCTCTGGCGGCAGCGTCGCCATCAGGAACGCCGATCCGATCAACGGGACGCCGCGTGCGCCCGGGCCGCCCGGGTTCACGAGCAGCGTTCCGATCCGGTGGGCTTGATCGGTGGCGGGCTGGCGAGCGATGGCAAGCGTGATCGTGCCGGCGGCCGAGTTGGCGTAGTCGAGCGGCACCTTCAAGCTCGCCACCTCGATCGTCCCGGACTGGGTCCACTGGAGCCCAGACTGGCCCGACGGGGATGGCGCGGGCGACAGACCGGCGGATTCGGCCGCAGGAGCCGAGGGACCGGCCGATGGCGTGGCGATCGAGGGGACCGATCCCGTCAGGGAGGCCGTGGGCGCCGGGCTGCCGCAGGCTGACAGCGCGAGAATGACGACCAGCGTCCAGGACCCAACACGTCGCGACATGGGCTCTTGCCCTCCTGGCGCCGAACGCTATGCCCGCTTGCCGTCGGTCGCAAGGTGGGCGGCCATGTCGCCGTCGGTCGTGTGACAGTGTGCCGTGAGGAGAGGAGGCCACCGATGGAGTTCGCCGATGTCGTGATGAGGCGCCGCGCGGTCCGCCGCTTCGTCGACGGCGGCGTCGACCGCGAGGTGATCGAGCGGATCGCCCGCCTCGCCCAGCGCACACCGTCGGCGGGCTTCTCTCAGGGCCAGCGCCTGGTGGTGGTCCTGGACCCCCGGCTGCGACGACAGGCGGGGATCGCCTGCGGCGAGCCCGAGTACGAGCCGGAGTTCGGGCGCTGGATCAGCGAGTGCGCTGCGCAGTTCGTCCCCTGCGTTTCCGAGGAGGTCTACCACAGGCGCTACCGGGAGCCCGACAAGGTCGACGATGACGGGCGCGAGATCGCATGGCCGATCCCCTACTGGTGGGTGGATGTGGGCGCCACCATGCAGACGGTGATGCTCGCCGCCGTCGACGCGGGGCTGGGCTGCGGATTCGCCGGGCCGGCCCTGGGCGTGGAGCCGCTGCGCGAGGCGCTGGGCATCCCGGAGGAGTTCACCCCGATCGGCGTCATGCCCGTGGGGATCGCACTCGCCGATCAGCGCTCGCCGTCCCTGCGTCGGGGTTGGGTGCTGTTCGAGCAGTTCGCCCGCTGGGATCGCTGGGAGTGACGGACCCACCGTCGGGGAATGCGGTTGGCGCCGACGGGAGGACGTCGGGGATCGCGCGTGGGCGCGGATCGGCCGTCTGAGCGCGGATCGGCCGTCCGCGCACGTCTCAGCGGCCTTGGCCCCACGCCTCGGGACCGCAGAACAGCGGCCGGCGCGTCGGCCCGGGCAGGGTGGCGGGGTCCGCCGCGAACGCGTCCAGCTGCTCTTCGAGCCATCCGCGGACGTCGTCGAACGTCGACCACGACCGGCAGGCGAGGCCCGCCTCCCGGCAGATCGCCACCAGCCCGTCCTTCGCGAACACGACGTCCGCGTAGCCCGCGGCATACCGGTCTGACTCGCCGTCGCCGACGAAGACCACGCGCCGGCCCGCGGCATGGTGCGCCAGGACCCGGTTGCGCTTGCAGGTCCCGCAGACGCCGCAGTCGGGGTTGCCGTGCGGGAACTCGACGCGCGGTGCCTCCGGCCCGAAGCGCGTGTCGCCCGAGGCCGTCGGCACCCATGCTGCGTCGAGGCTCCGCAGCGCGGGCTCGATGAAGAACCCGAACCCGTCGGAGACCACCTCCATCACGACGCCGGCGTCGCGGGCGAGGGCTGCGAGCGCAGCGAACGACCGGTCCAGCGGGACTGCACCGGCCGCAGCGAGCAGTGGAGCGGGGTCTGCCGGGAACCTGCGCGCCGCGTCGCGCATCATGTCGGGCCATGTGAGCCGACTCCCCTCCTGCCATGGCAGGCGTCGGTCGGCCGGCAGCCCGGCGAGCATGACAGCGGCTGTGACGTCGCCACTCGCGATGGTGCCGTCGAAGTCGACGAGCACCGCGATGGGCGGTTCCCCCGGCTGGCACGACGGGGGAACGCGGGGCGCCTGGTTCACGGTTGCTGAGTGCCCGCGTGAAGCCGGGCGCGGAGCGCTGCCGGCGTGACCGAAGCCCGCCGGGTGGTTGCCACGCCGAGCACGATGACGACACCGCCCGCCAGCTGGGGGAGCCCGACGGGCTCGGCCAGGAACAGCGCGCCGAGCAGCACGGCACCCGCCGGGACGAGCAGCTGCATCGACGTCGCCCGTGTCGGGCCGATCAGCCGGACGGCGTTGAACATGAGCACGTTCGCCGTGCCGGCCGCGAGGGCCCCCGAGTAGAGGATCGCCACCAGCGCGGCCGGCGGGACGGTCGCCGGCGGGGCCGCGAGCGCATCCCAGACGCCGAACGGGGCGAGGGACAGGCTGCCCCCGAGCACAGCCCATGCAGTGGCCGTCAGCGGGTCCACGTGGCGCAGCACGCGTGTCCCGGCGACGGTGTAGACGGCCCACAGCAGGGCGGCGGTCAGCGTCTGGGCGTCGCCGAGCAGCGACGAACCCAAGGCGATCCCCGCGCCGGCCCCGATGACGACGGCGACGCCGGCGAAGGCGGTCAGCGCCCCGGCGAGCTTGGGCACCGTGAGGCGGTCGAGGCCAACTGCAGCCGCGAGAAGCGCCGTGGCGACCGGCGACGCCGCGATGAACAGCGATGAGTCACCTGCGGTGATCTGCGTGAGGCCGACGGTCCACAGCACTTGGTAGGCGCCGAAGCCGAGCATTCCCAGGGCGATCAGCGGCAGGGCGTAGCGGCCCGGCCAGCGGATCGTGCCGAAACGCCAGCGCACCAGCGCGAACAGCGTGACCGCGGCAACGACATACCGGGAGCTGGTGAAGGTCAGCGGACCCAGAACCCCGATCGCCGCCTTGACGATTACGAAGTTGGCCGACCAGACGAGGACCGTGAGCAGGACCCCGGCCTCCGCCAACCGGCGTTCGCGCCCAGACACGGAGACGCCCGCCGGTCGGGCGGGCGTCGCTGGCGAGTGCGCCGATGCGGCGGGCGGTGCCGCCGCGGGACCAGCGTCGATCAGGCGCCTTCCTGCTCGAGCTCGAGCGCCTCCTCGTCGTCCTCCTCGGTCAGCTTGAGCCAGACGAAGAGCCCGGCCAGCACGATCAGGGGGATCACGATCATCGCGCCCAGGGTGATCCCCAGGGCAACCGCAACAGTCCGCAGTGCCTTCATGGGCGGACCTCCTTGTGCTACGAGGTGACGAACCGAATTGTGCCGTGCGGGCGGCGTCCTGTCACGAGGGAGGTGCCAAGGGGGCGCCCAGACCTGGCGCCGCTTGCGCGGGGCTCGGCTGGGCAGCAGCGCGCTTCGAGGCGGCCTGCGTGACGAGCCCCTCCACGTCCTCGGCGGTGAACTCGGCGATCACGTGGTGAGAGCCGGACTGGCCGCCGGTGAACAGCCGGACGACGTAGGCGCCGGCCTGCTCGAACAGGAACACGTCGCGCGGCTTCTGCTCGTCCATCCACCGCCCGATGACGCGCAGGGCTCGCTCGTGCTCCCCAGCCTGGGCGCTTCCCGGGGGATCGCCCGTGCCGCGGCGCTTGGCCGCCTCCTCCATGAACTTGGCGATGTCCTCGTCCAGGTACGTGAGGGTCTCCTTGACCACGGAGCCAACGGACTCGGACCAGGCGCTGCTGGACCCCTGCGTCAGCACGAGGCCCTGCACGACGTAGCCGTCGGGCACCTCGAGCAGCAGGATGTCGCGCATGCCGCGGCGGTCCAGGAACGCGCCGATCGAACGGAAGACCTCTTCGAAATCCTGCCGCGGGCTTCCCTCGTAGATCCGCATCGAGCCTCCTTGCGGAGCGTCCGCCCCCGTTCGGGCCTGACTGGTGATCCGGTCGTCCGGTCAAGCAGGCCGCGGTTCCTTGCCCGCCGCTCGCTTCCGCGGAACATGGCAGTGGCCACGAGTGTAGTCATCGCCCCGGTCCGGAACAAGGCGCGTCCGGATGGTCGACAGCGCGCGAGACGGCCGCGGGGAACCGAACGGGCAGCGGATCAGCGGGCGGCCGCCAGCTCCGCTGCCAGCAGCCCTCCGACCCGTGCGTTGTCCACGATCAGAGCGGTGTTCGCCCGAACACTCGCGCCGCCCGTGATCTCGGCGACGCGGGCCAGCAGCCATGGCGTCGTGGCGGGGCCCCGGACGCCCGCCGCGGCGGCGTCGGCGATGGCGCGCACGACGCTCTCTCGGACAACCGCCTCAGGCAGGGCGTCGGCGGCGGGCACGGGGTTGGCGATCACGACGCCGGCGTCGAGGCCGAGCGCAGCCTGCGCGCCGACCACGCGTGCCGCCGCCGCAACATCCGGCACTGTCATGGGGGCCTTGATGCCGCTCCGGCGCGCCCAGAAGAACGGCATCTCGTCCTCGCCCAGCACGAGCACAGGGACGCCGCGCGTCTCAAGGTACTCGAGCGTGCGCGGGACATCGAGGATCGCCTTTGGGCCCGCACACACCACGGCCACCGGCGTCCGGGCCAGCTCGTCGAGGTCGGCCGAGATGTCGAACGAGGGGTCTGGGCCGTCGAGCGCCGCGTGGTGGACGCCGCCGATGCCGCCGGTGCTGAAGACGCGGATGCCCGCCGCGTGGGCCGCGATCATCGTCCCCGACACGGTCGTCGCGGCCCAGCCCCCCGCCGCAGCTCCCTCGGCCAGGCTGTGGCGCGACGCCTTGCGCACCGTGCCCGCGGGCGCTGTCGCCAGCGCTTCGAGCTCGGCGGCGGCCAGTCCGACAAGCAGGCGCCCGTCCCTCATCGCCACCGTTGCGGGCACGGCACCCGAGCGCCGCACGGCCGCCTCGGACGCGGTTGCCACCTCCACGCTCTCCGGGTAGGGCAGGCCGTGGCTGATGAGCGTGGACTCGAGGGCCACGACGGGGCGGCCGTCGCGGAGGGCGTCCGCGACCTCTTGGGCGACGACGAGGCGATCGGCACGGAGCATGACGCGAGGGTAGCGGGAGCCCGCAGCGGACGCGACACCACGTCGGCGTGCGGACCGCAACGGCGGCACCGCGGCCCGCGGTCCCCGGTACGCTCGGGGCATGCCTGACACCGTTGCCGCGCTCCGCCTGCCGACCCCCGACATCCTCCGCGAGCAGGTGGTGCTCGAGGAGCTCGACCTCGCTCCCGACGGCTCGTTCGCCGTGTTCACGCGGCGAACGGTGGCCGAGCAGGACTACGTGTCGCACCTCTGGACGGTCGTCATGCCAGGCGGCGGCGAGCCCCGCCAGATCACCGGCGGGCACGTCCGCGATCGTCGGCCCGCCATCAGCCCCGACGGCGAGCGGATCGCGTTCACGCGCAAGGTTCCGGGCACCGAGCGCACCGAGCTGGCGGTGATCCGGACGGACGCGGGCCCGGCCGATCCGCCGACCGTGCTCGACCTCGGCGAGCTCCAACCGAGCCAGCCGGTCTGGTCGCCTGACGGCCGATCCATCGCGTTCACCGCCGACGCAGGCCCGCTGCGGTTCATCGTCGGCGAGCAGCTGCCGAAGGCCGACGGCTCGAAGCCCGAGCCGACGGCCCGGGTGGTCGGGGTCATGGACTACCGCATGGACGAGACCGGCTACACGGATCGGCATGCGCAGCTCTTCGTGGTGCCGGGGGACGGCACCGGCGCACCGCACCAGGTCGCGGACGTCCGGGGAGGCGTGTCCGGGATGCCGGCGTGGCGTCCCGATGGCCGCGCCATCGCGATCACGGCCGATCCACGCCCTGATGCCGACCGCCACCCGCGCACCTCCATCTTCGAGGTGCCCCTCGACGGCGGGCAGCCACGCGAGGTGCTGGCCCTGGCCGGCCCCGTCCGCTCCCCGGCCTATTCGCCCGATGGACGCTTCGTCGTGGGCATCGGGGTTGACGACGAGGACTTCTTCGACGACCTCGCGCCCACGCTGCACGTGGCCCCGGTCGGCGGCGCGCATCGGCCCTGGCCGCTCTCGCCCGACCTGGACCGGCCCGTCGGCAACTGGGCCGACTCAGACCTCACGGGCTGGATGGTGGATCAGCGGCCGGGTCCCGTGTGGGCGGCGCAGGACGAGATCGTGGCGCTGCTCACCGACCGGGGCCGGACCCAGCCGTGGCGCTTCCCGGTGGACCCGGAGACCGGCCGTCCCGAGGGCGATCCGCGGCGTTCGGCGCGGGGCGACGTGATGGCCAACGCGTTGGCGGCCGCCGCCAACGGCGCAGTAGCCGTCATCGCGACCGTCGGGCCGCGTCCGCCGGAGCTCTGCACCCCGGGGCCGGACGGCGTGCTGGGGCCGCGCACGGCGACGGGCGGCGCCTGGCTTGACGGCGTGGCCTGGCCCGAGATGAGGTCGGTCGAGGCGCCCGGACCGGGCGGCCCGATCGAGACGTGGATCGCGTCACCGGCCGGCGCCGGGAACGGCCCCCTCCCGACGATCGTGGATGTGCACGGCGGACCCCTGGGCGCCTGGTCGCCGGCACCGAGCATGGAGGTGGCC
Organism: Candidatus Limnocylindrales bacterium; assembly: GCA_046704485.1. Lineage (GTDB taxonomy): Bacteria > Chloroflexota > Limnocylindria > Limnocylindrales > CSP1-4 > CAIXZV01. Next base: position 7,989 of record JBJKRU010000150.1, read on the forward strand.
CTCCTGTGCGCGCGTGGGTTCCGGGTCGTGCTGCCCAACATCCGCGGCTCCGCCAGCTACGGGCGCGAGTGGATCGCCCCCCAGCTGGGCGAGTGGGGCGGGCCCGACGCCGACGATGTCCACGCTGCCCTCGACCACGCGATCGGGCTGGGCCTGGCCGATCCCGACCGGCTCGGTGCGCTCGGCCTCTCGTACGGAGGGTTCATGGTCAACTGGCTGGTGGGCACGACCGACCGCTTCCGCGGGGCCGTGTCCGAGAACGGCGTGACCAATCAGGTGGGCGCGTGGGCGGGCAGCGACACGGGACCCGAGTACTGCCGGGCCGCGCGCATGGGCGACCCGACCACACCCGAGGGGGTCGAGCGGCTGTGGCGGCAGTCTCCGCTGCGCAACGTGGCGAGCGTCCGCACACCGCTGCTGATGCTCCAGTCGGAGAGCGACCGTCGCTGCCCCGCCTCGGACAACGAGCAGTACTTCGTGGCGCTGCGGCATCTCGGCCGCACGGTCGAGTTCGTCCTCTACCCCGAGGAGTACCACGTGGTCCAGGCGACCGGGCGGATCGACCGGCGGATCGACCGCATGACGCGGATGCTCGACTGGTTCGAGCGCTTCGTCCTCGCCTGACGCACACGGGCGTCGCCAGCGCCGGATGTCATCGCCAACGCCGTCCCGCTAGCCGATCGACAGCTCGGGCGGCCGCGTCGTGAGATGCCGGAGGGCCGTCCGGTTCCCGAGCACGGCCCCCCGCTGGAGGGCTGCCGACTCGGCCAGGCCCTTGGCGCGCGCCGTCAGCCAGCCGGCGAGGAACCCGGCGTCGAACGCGTCCCCGGCACCCGTGCTGTCCTCCGCCTTGACCGGCGTCGTCGCCACCTCGAGGCGGAGCGCATCCTCGCCCCTGCGAAGCAGCACGGTGGCCCCCTTGCGGCCGCGCTTGACGACCGCGGCCGGCGCCAGCTCGAGCAGCCGCTCCCCCTCGTGCTTCGACCCCAGCAGTGCACGGGCCTCGCTGCGCGTGGCGAACAGCAGGTCGGGCGCCGCGGCCTCGATCAGACGCGTGGCCGCCCGCCGGCCGTTGGCGACGAGGGGGCCCGACGAGGAGAGGTCCACCGTCACCAGCGCACCCGCCTCGTGGCCGGCACGGGCGGCGGCCATGCCCGCCAGCCCCAGCGGCGCATCCAGCAGCGAGTACACCGGCAGGTGGACCGCGGCCGCCCCGGCGAACCACTCCTGGCGCAGGTCCTCGGGCCGCAGCAGCAGGGCGGCACCACGCGCAGTGACGAACGAGCGCTCGCCTCCGGGTTCAACGAGGACGCCGATCCGGCCGGTCGGCGCTCCGGCCACATGGATGGCCCGGACGTCCACGCCGTAGGCGGCCACGTCGGCCACCAGCGCGCGACCAGTCGCGTCCCGGCCCACGGCGCACACGAGCGTGGGCCGCATCCCCAGCCGGCCCAGCCACCGGGCCGCGTTGGAGGCCGAGCCGCCCCGGCGCATCACCACGCGCCCGGTGACGTCGGTGCCCCGAGCCAGCTGGCGGTCCGGCGCCAAGGCGACATCGAGCACCAGATCGCCCACGACGACGACACGCGGCCGGGCCGCGGCTCCGCGGCGGGTCCCAGCCGGTGCCGGCCCGGGGGGGAGGCGACGAGGACGGGGCAGGCTCGGCATGGGCGGAGGATACGCCCGGGCAATCTCGCCGCGACTTGCGGAGACAGCCACGGCCAGCCGTGGCATCCCGGCTGTGCCGCCGACGCCGTCTGCAACAACCACGTCGAGCGAGGGGACCGGACGCCCTCCCCTCCCTGGCCCCGTCCTCGCAATCAGGTCCCGTCATGCCGGCGATCAAGGGATCGACCGATGCCCGCCGCTCCGTGGGCCGACTACCGTCGGATCAGCGCCGCCGGGCGCCGCCAGCACCGGAGGACAGGGGGATGCAAGGACGATCAGCGAGTCGTGCGCTACAGGTGGCCCACGAGCTGCGCGGGGAGGACATGGCGAACGCCCGCGCATGGCAGGCCAGTCAGGACGCTTCGCCGTCGGTCGCGACAGGCGCCGGCAGTCGGCGGGACGCGACGCATCGACGCCTGGCG
>JBJKRU010000151.1:0-3180 GCA_046704485.1 Candidatus Limnocylindrales bacterium
AAGTCGTCGACACGTTCCGGGCGATCGGAGAGCTGCAGTCGAGGATCGGCGAGGCGGCCTGCCGGCGCTACGTGATCAGCTTCACCCACGAACCGGCCGACGTCCTTGCCGTGCTCGACCTGGCGCGTGTCGCCGACCCGTCGGGGGCGCTCTCCGACCGGATCGACGTCGTCCCGCTCCTCGAGTCGCTCGCCACCCTGCAGTCGGCGGGTCAATTCCTCCGGCAGCTGTTCCGCACCGACCGCTACCGCGAGCACCTCGAACGTCGCGGCCGGCGTCAGGAGGTGATGCTCGGTTACTCCGACTCGAACAAGGAGTCCGGCTTCCTGGCGGCGTCGTGGGCACTGCACCGCGCGCAGGCCGAGCTCGCGCAGGTTGCGGCGGACGAGGGGATCGAGCTGACGCTGTTCCATGGGCGCGGGGGCGCCATCGGGCGCGGAGGCGGTCCGACCAACCGCGCGATCCTCGCGATGGCGACCGGATCCGTGCGAGGCCGCCTGAAGAACACCGAGCAGGGCGAGGTCATCGCCGCCCACTACGGAAACCCCGCAATCGCCCTGCGCGAACTCGAGCAGGCTGCCCACGCGGTGATCGGCGCCGCGACGCCGCAGCATGACCGGCGCGTGGCGGAGGCGGCCGAGCGATGGGGTCCCGCGATGGACGAGCTGGCCGGCGTCGCGCGGGATGTCTACCGGGGGCTGGTGTGGGACGAGCCCGCCTTCGAGGCGTACTTCGCCGCCGCCACGCCCATCTCGGAGATCTCCGGCCTCAACCTGGGATCGCGGCCTGCCTCGCGCGCCGCGCGTCCGGCCTCGGGCGCATCCGGGCAATCCTCGCCGACCCATCGCCTCCCCGGGATGTTCCCACCGCCCGCGCCCCTCGATTCGCTGCGTGCCATCCCATGGGTATTCGCCTGGTCGCAGAGTCGGGCATTCGTTCCGGGCTGGTTCGGGCTGGGCACCGCCCTCGAGACCTACCGTGCCAGGCACGGAGACGCCGGACTGCGTGAGCTCCGGGCGATGTACGCGGGCTGGCCGTTCTTCGCGACGACGCTCGACAACGCCGAGCTCGTCCTCGCAAAAGTGGACATCGGGGTCGCCGCCTCGTACGCCGCCCTGGCACGAGGCCTGCCGGACGCGGACCGGCTGTGGGGCGTCATCCGTGACGAGCACGAGCGGAGTGTTGCCGCACTGCTGGCCGTGACCGGACGCACGAAGCTGCTGGACGGCGCACCCGTGCTCCAGCGCAGCATCGAACTGCGGAACCCGTACGTGGAGCCGCTCAGCGAAGTACAGCTCCGGTTGCTCGCGCGTCTCCGGTCGCTCTCCCCCGACGATCCGGAGCGGGACCGGCTGCTGCGGGTCGTCCGCCTGACGGTGAACGGCGTGGCGGCCGGTCTCCAGGGCACTGGATGAGCCCTGCGGCCTGACGCGGGAGGCGCTCTCACGGCGCGAGAGGCCGGCGTCGCGCGCTCCTTCCGGAGACCTCGCGCCACGGGCGCCGCACGGTCGAGTGCGCCGGGCGGGGCGGCGCGGCCTGCCGAGAGCGCTCCGCGACTCGCCTCGTCCCGCCATGTGGCACCCTATGCTGACCATGAGCCCTGCCGCCCCTCCACCCGTGTCGCGTGCGCCCGTGCCCGACGACACGCCGCTCCCGGCCGACGACCCCGCACTTCGGGGTGAGCCGCTCGACCTCGACGCGCTCGCGGCTCACTGGCACGAGGCAGGCGCCCGGTCGCCCATGACGGGCGAGGAGATGCGCGGTGCGGATCACAAGGCACAGCTCATGGGGACGCCGGGCCGCTGGCTGATGGAGCAGGCCGGCGCGGCCACCGCGGCCGCGGTGCGCGGGCTCCTCGAGACGACGGGGCGGGCCGGCAAGGGGCTGGTGCTGGTCCTGGTCGGGCCCGGCAACAACGGCGGGGACGGCTGCGTCGCCGCGAGGCTCCTTGCGCGTGGTGGCCTCCGCGTGGTGGTCGTGCTGGTGTCGAGCGAGACCCGCCCCGGCACGCCCGACGCGGCCCGCAACTGGGACGCCCTTGCCGCGGTGCCCGGCGTCGAGCGGATCCATGCCGCGCAGCCGCGGGACCTGCAGATGCTGGCGCAGGGCGTCGAGAAGGCCTCAGTGATCGTTGACGCGTTGCTGGGCACCGGCGTCCGCGGCGAGCTGCGGGAACCGGTCCGGAGCGCGGTCGAACTGGCGCGCCGGGCACGAGCCGCCGGGGTCCCGGTCCTCGCGGTCGACACACCGACGGCCCTGGACCTCACGAGCGGCGATCCATCGGATCCCGTCGTGCGCGCCGACGCGACGATCACCTTCCACCGGCCGAAGGTCGGGCTCCGGACCAGGAACGGCCGCGCGCTGGCGGGACGCGTCCTGGTCGCGCCGATCGGCATCCCGGTCGACGCGGATCGCACCTGATGGCTGGCGGCGGCACGGTGCTGGGGGACGCGATGACCGGAGTGGACGATGCCGGACGGGACGGGAAGGGCGCGCCGGGTCCGGCGGGTGATCCGACGTCCCGGGGCCACCACGTACGCGACCGCGAAGTGGTCGTGCTGGCCGCCTTCTGCGTGGCCGTGGTGCTGGGCCTGCAGTTCCTCGGAATCATCTTCCCGCCCTTCGACGAGGCACTGGGTCGCCCACCGACGATGATCGTGGCGCTCGTCGTCGTGACGCTGGTCGTGCTCGGACGCGCGCTGTGGGCCTCCATGCGTCACGGGTGAGACCCGGACTGCAACACGCCTTCCACCGGCCCGCGCCGCCGCGCGGTTGCGCGCCCATCCCGGCCCCCGTACCATCGCCGTCGTGACCTGCGCCCGCCCCGCGCCGCGTCGACCCGCGGCGCCCTCCCACCACAGAGGAGCCTGCTGAGCCCGTGGCCGTCGGATCGTCCAACTCGTTCGACCTCGTCGTGCTCGGCGGCGGGACCGGTGGCTACACCGCCGCCTTCCGGGCGGCGCAGATGGGCCTCAGGACCGCGCTCGTCGAGGAGGCCCGCATCGGCGGAACGTGCCTCCACTGGGGCTGCATCCCGACGAAGGCGATGCTCGAGTCGGCCGACCTGTACGCCCGGATCCGCGACGCGGCGACCTTCGGCCTCACCGTCGCCGAGACCGGCGTGGACATGCGGACCATCGCGAAACGCCGAACCCAGGTGGTGGACCGGCTGACCAAGGG
>JBJKRU010000152.1:0-20965 GCA_046704485.1 Candidatus Limnocylindrales bacterium
CTACGACGCCTTCCTGTTGCTCGGCTTCGGCGGTCCGGAGGGTCCGGACGACGTCATGCCCTTCCTCGAGAACGTGACCCGCGGGCGGGGCATCCCTCGCGGGCGGCTCGAGGAGGTGTCGCACCACTACCTCGCGCTGGGTGGGGTCAGCCCCATCAACGGCCAGAACCGGGCGCTGCTCGGCGCGTTGGAGACCGCATTCCGGGAGCGGGGGATCGGGCTGCCGCTCTACTGGGGCAATCGGAACTGGGTCCCGTACCTCGCGCCCACGCTGGAGCAGATCGCCCAGGACGGCCACCGCCGTGTGCTGGCGCTGGCGACCTCCGCCTACGCCTCCTACTCCGGGTGCCGCCAGTACCGCGAGGACGTGGCCAGGGCGCTCGCCGAGACCGGACTCGACGGGCCTCTGGTCGTTGACAAGCTGCGCCTCTACTTCGACCACCCGGGCTTCATCGAGCCGTTCGCCGAGGGGCTGGCCGGGGCGCTGGCGGAGCTCGCGGCCGAGGGCGTGCCGGCCGCCCGGACGCGGGTGCTCTTCACGACCCACTCGATCCCGCTCTCGATGGCCGAGGCTTCTGGACCGCGCGGCCGTTTCGACTCCCAGGGGGCGTACGTGGCGCAGCATCGGGCGGCGATCGACCTCGTGGTCTCATCGGCCCGCTGTCGCGGCGTCGACGTCCCGGCCTGGCGGCTCGTCTACCAGTCGCGGAGCGGCGCTCCGCACATCCCGTGGCTCGAGCCCGACATCAACGACGCCCTGCGCGAGGAGCACGCGGCAGGCGCCCGTGCCGCCGTCATCGTGCCGATCGGATTCGTCAGCGACCATGTCGAGGTGGTCTGGGACCTCGACCACGAGGCGCGCGAGACCTGCGACGGACTGGGGATGCCGATGCGGCGCGTGGCGACGCCGGGGACGCACCCCGCATTCGTGGCTGCCGTCGCCGACCTAGTCGCCAACCGGCTCGCCGACGAGCCCGGCGAAGCGCTCAGCCCGCTTGGCCCCTGGCCATCCGTCTGCGCCGCGGGCTGCTGTTCGAACCCGCGGGGCGACCTGCCTGCGGTGGCGGGCGAGGGCTCGCTCTCGTGGGTGGTGCGCTAGCGGCGCGACGGAGGGCCATGTCCGTGACTGGGGGAGCGCCTCTGCGAGCGGTCGTCACGGCGCGACGATGACGAGTTCGGTCAGGTTGTAGAGCTCGCGGTCGACGGCGCAACTGGGCACACCGCCCGTCGTCGCGGGGTCCACCACGTTCGGCGTCGACTTCCAGAGCTGTCCCGATCCATCGACTGACCTGCCGACGCCTTGTCCGCCCGTGTGACCTCGGTTGTCGATCCAGACGAAGGTCCCGACGAAGTCGCCGAGCGTGCTGCTCACGACGAACGAGCCCCGGTACAGCTCCGTCCCAGCCGAAGCGTTGGACTCGTCCATCACGGTGTCGACCTCAGTGCCGACGTCCGTCCAGGCCACTCCGTCGTAGACCCACAGCTCCGTCGTGATGACCGCACCATCGTGCTCGACCTGCCCGTCCCGACCTGTCGGACGCCAGTAGGGGTCCTCCCAGCCGATCCAGCAGCCGACGGCCGCGTAGGCCGTCTCCGTTCGATGTGCCGCGGCCGCCGCGGGGGCCAGGACAAGCACGGCAGCCAGCAGGGCGATGATTGAGGACACCAGGACCCGGCGCATTGCCAACCTCCCGGGACGCCCAGCAGGGTCGGTCCCGCCAGTGGCTCCGCGCGCACCCGGCGGCCGGGTTCGGTGCGCGCCTCACGGCCCCCCGCTCAACCACTAGGGCGGGCCGAGGGATCCCAACCGTTCCGTCGAATCGGTTCGAATGGAACCTTTCACGGCACATCCGACGCCTACCATGCTGATGCGGCAGCGAGTCCGCACGAGGCATCGGCCGAGGCAACCCATGCAACGCGAACTCGTGGAGCGGGCGCGGCGCGGCGACCATGACGCCTTCGCGCTGCTGGCCGGAGCCGCGATCGGGCGGCTCGACGGCGCGGCCCGCCTCATCCTCCGCGACTCGGAGCTCGCCCGTGACGCGGTCCAGGAGGCGCTCGTCCGCGCCTGGCGGGACTTGCCGGGCCTGCGCGACCCGGACCGGTTCGAGGCGTGGCTGCACCGGCTCCTCGTCCACGCGTGCATGGACCAGATCCGCGCGCGGCGCCGGTTCCGCCTCGAGGTGGAGCTCCGCCCGACCGACGACCCGCCCGAGCCCGCAGTCGATGACGTCGTGGCCCTGCGCGACGAGCTCGACCGCGGGTTCCGCCGCCTCGGACCCGAGCAGCGGGCGGTGCTCGTCCTGCACTACTACGTCGGCCTACCGCTCCCCGAGGTCGCCGCCGCGCTCGGCCTGCCCCTCGGGACCGCGAAGTCACGCCTCGCCCGCGCACTCGAGGCGCTTCGGGCCACCCTCGGGCCGGACTGGCGCATCGCCGACGAGGCCCCAGTCGAGGCGGAGGCGGGGTCATCCCGTGCGGCCGATGGAGGGGCGAGGTGAACGAGCGTCGCGACCTCGACCTTGAGCTCGCCCTCCGTCACTGGATGGAGGCGTCGGCGGAGCCGTTGTCCGCCAATGCGCTCAAGGACGTCCTGAGGGCCAGTCAGCGCACCCGTCAGCGTCCAGCCTGGTCGTTCCCCGCACGCTGGCTCCCGGCGCGCCTGGCTCCTCGGACGCCCGCCGCCCTGACCCCCAACACACGCCTGCTGCTCGTTCTGGCCATGCTGCTGCTGGCGGCCATCGCAGCGACCTTCGCGGTGGGGAGCCTCCACCGCCTGCCCGCCCCCTTCGGCCTTGCACAGCCCGGACTCGTTGCGCTCGACATCGAGCACCACATCGTGGTCATGAATGCGGACGGCTCGGGCCGCATGACGCTGACGTCCGGGAGCCAGGCCGACACGAGCCCCGTCTGGTCCCCTGACGGGACGCGGCTCGCCTTCTGGCGGAATACCGGCAGCGGCCGCTGGTCGATCGTGATCGCCACCTCGTCCGGCGCCGTCACGGCGGTCGTCGACACCACGGCGCAGTGCCCGCCGCTGCTGCCGCCGGACGATCCTGGCTGGTCGAGCGTCGGCTATGCGCTGGGCGCCCCCAGCTTCCTACAGTGGGCGCCGGACTCGGACCGACTCGCGTTCTCGCAGGACACGGAGGCGGTTCCAGGCGTCTGGACGGTCCGCGCGGACGGATCCGGGCTGGCGAAGGTCGGCGACCGGGACCTCGCCGCCGCGGACCCGTACTGGTCGCCCGACGGGAGCAGGATCGCCTTCCATGGCGGTCCGGGGTGGGGCCCCGAGAACGGCATTTACGTCATGCGCAGTGACGGGGGTGCAGTGGGCCAGGTGTCACACGCGGCTGCGACCGGCTACTCGTTCTCCTATCCCCAGTGGCAGCCGGGGGGCGAGCTGATCGCGTTCTTCGCCGACACGGGCACCGGCATGCACATCTACGTCGTCCGCGCTGACGGGACGGGGGAGCGTGACGTCTCGGCCGCGCTGGACCTGCCCGGCGACAGCGACTGGATCCCGCGCTGGTCGCCCGACGGCCGGCGGCTCGCCTTCCAGCACTTCTCCGGCGGCGGCACGAACAGCGGGGAGCTCGCGATCGTCGACCCGGACGGCTCGAACTCCGTCATCCCGCCCGGGCAGCCGGAGAACGTGGGCGGTCCGATGTGGGCCCCTGACGGACGCACGGTCTCGGCGCTCATCCACACCGACACCGACACGCGCGGGATCATGACGATCGACCTCGTCGACGGCCGCCCGCCCCGGATTGTGCCGGCGGCCGGCAACTACGGGGGCACCAGCTGGCAACGGCTCGCGCCCTAGTCGGCCGGGCAGCCCGGCTCACGGCCGGCCAAGGTCGCCCGCGCTGGCCTCCCGCCGCCTCTGCTGTCCTCCCACCGGACCCCTTGGGCGGGCCGGTGGTCCTTCGCAACATGTGACGTGCGACTCAGGGCACGTATATGTCGAAAGCATACAACTGTGCGTGACATGTAATCCGCGGCCGAGCCGACCGCCTCACAAGGTGCCAAACGCACATGAGCGACGCTCTCAACCTGGTGCTCTTCTCCGGCACGGCGGACAAGCTCCACGCCGCAGCCACGCTCGCTGCGGGTGCGGCAGCCATGGACCGTCCGGTCAACATCCTGGTCCAGTACTGGGCCCTCGACGCCTTCCGCTCCGAACGGATTGAGGGGAACTTGGGCCTTTCCTGGGACGCCACAGCGGACGGCACGACCCGCCCGGTCCACGGGACCAAGTCCATCAACTGGCTCGAGTCGCTCCGGATGGCCAAGGAGCTGGGGGAAGTGAAGATCCTCGCCTGCTCCGGCTCGATGGACGTGCTCGGGATCCCGATCTCGGCCCTTGATCCGATCATCGACTCAGAGGGCGGGATCGCGACGTTCCTGATGGCCGCCGAAGACGGCCAGATCGTCTTCATCTAGCCCGAGAGGGCCCAAGGAGCCACCCATGGCCGATCCCGAGAAGCTGGTCATCTTCGTCACGCACGGCATCCGCGAGCCGGAGCGGGCGACCATCCCGTTCGTGATGGCCGGCGCTGCCCTCGCGTCCGACGTCGCGGTGGCCATGGCCTTCCAGGCGGACGGCATCGAGCTGCTCAAGGACGGCGCCGTCGAGACCGTGCTGGCGGCCGGCTTCCCGCCCCTCGCCAAGCTGTTCGCCGACGTGCGCGCCCTGGGCGGCTCGCTGCTCGCCTGCAGCCCCTGCATGACGGCCCGGGGCATCGCCCCGGCCGACCTCGTTGAGGACGCGGAGGTGGTCGCCGCCGGCCGCCTCATCGCCGAGATCTCGTCCGCCACGAACGTCCTCACCTACTAGGAGACCCTCGCCATGACCGCCACCGTTGCCGAGCTCGAGGCACTCACCGCCGACAAGGTCATCGACGCCCGCGGCACCGCGTGCCCGGGCCCGCTCCTCGAGGCCAAGAAGGGCATGACCACGGTCGCCCTCGGCTCGACCATCGAGATCTGGTCCACCGACCCCGGCACCAAGACCGACATCTCCGCGTGGTCCGCCAAGGTCGGCCACGACTTCCTGGGCGTGCTCGAGGCCGAGGGCTACGACCGCGTCTTCGTGATCCGCCGCAAGTAGCCAGCCGCCGCATCGCCGTCGTGACGTCGTCATCCACGGGCAGACGTCGCGACGGCGACCATCCTCGCGCAGGAGCGCAGCTTCGATGACCGCACCCGCCGCCACCGAGCCGGGAACCTCCGCGGGCGAGTTCGTCCCGCGGATCCTCGTGTTCTCGACGAACAACATCTCCGATCCGGGAGTCGACCTCGCCGGGTCCTCGCACATGCACTACTCGCCCGGCGTCAACGTCATCTCGCTGCCCTGCACTAGCGGGATCCGGCCCTCCTGGATCACGCACGCGCTCGAGACCGGGTTCGACGGCGTGTTCATCGCCACCGACGGTGAGGAGTGCGCGTACCTCCACGACTGCGCGAAGCGGTCGAACCGGGTGGTCCAGATCGCCCAGAAGGCCGTGAAGGAACGCGGGATCGAGCCCAGCCGGATCCGCGTCGCGGCGATCTGCTCCGTCTGCGCCGAGCCGTTCACCAAGCACATGACGACCTTCAGCGAGGCCCTCCGCGCGATGGGCCCGGCGAAGGCGGGGTGACACGATGACCGAAAGCTGCGCCACCAACGCCGCGCCGCCCGCCCTCGACTACGACGTCCTTGTCGTCGGGGCCGGCATCGGCGGCATGGAGTCCGCCCTCAAGCTCGGCGACATGGGCTACAAGGTCCTGCTCGTGGAGAAGGAGGCCTCCGTCGGCGGGAAGATGATCCTGCTGTCCAAGGTCTTCCCGACGCTCGACTGCGCGTCGTGCATCTCGACCCCGAAGATGGCGTCGACGATCCACCACCCGAACATCACGCCCTGGACCTACAGCAGGGTCGACCAGATCCGCAAGGGGGCGGACGGGACCTTCACCGCGAGCGTAACCCAGCAGGCGCGGTTCGTGGACATCGACGCCTGCACCGGCTGCCAGAAGTGCGAGACGGCTTGCACCGTGGCCGTGCCCGACCAGTTCAACGCCGATCTGGTCGCCCGGCGCGCGGCCCACATCACCTTCCCGCAGGCCGTGCCGAAGAAGGCCGTGATCGACCGGCAGGGCTCATCGCCCTGCTCATTCGCCTGTCCTGCCGGGATCCAGGCGCACGGCTACGTCAGCCTCATCCGGAGCGGCCTCGACGAGGAGGCATTCCGGCTCGTCCTCGAGGCCACACCCCTCGTCGGCACGCTCGGCCGCGCCTGCTACGCCCCGTGCGAGGGCGAGTGCACCCGCGGCTCGCTGGAGGGCACCCTCCCGATCCGCCGGCTCAAGCGCTTCGCCTCCGACCAGCACGACGCTTCGGGCAACGACAACGGCCTCGAGCGCCCCGAGGCCAACGGCAAGCGGGTCGCGATCGTGGGCTCCGGTCCCACCGGTCTCACCGCCGCGTTTCAGCTCGCGAAGCTCGGCTACGCCGTCAAGGTCTTCGAGGCGGCGCCGGTCGCGGGCGGCTTCCTCCGCCTGGGCATCCCGAGCTACCGGCTGCCCGAGGCGGTGGTCGAGCGCGACATCGAGAACGTCACCGGCCTTGGCGTCGAGATCGCCGTCGACTCCATGGTGAGCGATCCGGCCGCCCTCAAGGCGGACGGCTTCGACGCCGTGCTCGTCGCCACCGGGACGCACCGCGACAGCGGGCTGGGCGTCCCGGGCGAGGACCGCCTGGGCGTGGTCGGCGCGACCGCATTCCTGCGCAGGACCAAACTCGGCCAGCCGGTCGACGTGGCCGGCAAGCGGGTCGTGGTCGTGGGCGGCGGCAACGTCGCCATGGACGCGGCTCGCGTCGCCCGCCGCCTCGGCGCCTCCAGCGTGACGGTGGCCTACCGCCGCTCGCGCGACGAGATGCCGGCCCACCACGTGGAGTCGGCCGACGCAGAGAAGGAGGGGGTCCAGTTCCACCTCCTGGTCGCCCCGGCCGAGGTCTTGGGCGACGCCGGGGGCGCGGTGGCCGGCCTCCGGTGCAGCGAGATGCGCTTGGGTGCCCCGGACGCGTCGGGCCGCAAGTCCGTCGACCCCATCCCGGGCTCCTCGGTCACGATCGACGCCGACATGATCATCGCCGCCATCGGCATGGCACCCGACACCTCGATGTTCGGCGGCCGGGTGGCAGTCGAGAAGAACGGCCGACTGACGGCCAGCAAGACGACGTGCCAGACCGCGGTGGAGCACGTGTTCGCCGCTGGGGACGCGGTCCACGGGCCCACCGACATCACCCGCGCCGTGGGGGAGGGCCGCAAGGCCGCCCACCAGATCGACGCCTGGCTCAACGGCCGCGAGTTCGACAACTGGGACGACCGGCTGCCGGTCGTGGACAAGGAAGCCGTGCTCGCCCGCCAGAAGGCGTTCACGGTGTCTGCAGCCACGCCCGACGGCATGGACCTCAGCCCGGATCCGGTCGATTTCCACGAGATCGAGGCTCCACTCACGGAGGCGGAGGCGCGCCGCGCCTCGGGCCGCTGCATCGACTGCGCCGTGTGCTCAGAGTGCAACGAGTGCGTCAACGCCTGCCCGGTCGACGGCTGCATCGACCTGCGCGCCACCGACCAGACCCACGAGATCCGTGTCGGCGCCGTGGTCGTGTCGACGGGCTTCAAGCTGTTCCCGGCCGACCTCAAGCCGCAGTACGGGTACGGCGTCTACAAGAACGTGATCACGGCCATGCAGATGGACCGCCTGCTCGCCCCGACGCGGCCGTTCAACACCATCCTGCGTCCGGGTGACGGCAAGGTCCCGGACCGGATCGCCTACATCCTCTGCACGGGCTCCCGCGACAAGCAGGTGGGCAACCCGCTCTGCTCGCGGTTCTGCTGCATGTACTCGATCAAGCAGAACCAGCTGATCATGGGCGCTCTGCCCCTGGCCGACGTCACGGTCCACTACATGGACATCCGGGCGCCGGGCAAACGCTACGACGAGTTCTACGAGCAGGCGAAGGCGATGGGTGCGACCTACGTCAAGGGCAGGGTCGCGGACGTCACCGAGAAGCCTGACGGGAACCTCGTCCTCAAGTACGAGGACATCGAGAACGGCGGGGCCATCACCGAGGCCGAGTACGACCTGGTCGTGCTCGCGGTGGGCGTCCAGCCGAACCGGGACGCCGAGCAGCTCTTCTCGGTCGGCGAGCTTGCGCTCGACGAGTGGCACTACGTCGACGAGCCCGAGGAGGACCTGAACCCGGGCGCGACCAACATCCCCGGCGTCTACGTGGCGGGTGCCGCCTCGGGCGCCAAGGACATCGCGGATTCGATCGTCCACTCGGGCGCAGCCGCCGCACAGGTGGCCGCGCACCTCGAGCGGACCAAGACCGCCCTGCCGCAGATCGAGATGGTGCCGGCATGAGCGAGACGAGTGAACTGGCCGTCCGCCCGGACGAGCAGGGGCACGGCGACAACGCTCCCGCGGGCAGGCCCGGCGGACGCCGCATCGGCGTCTACGTCTGCCACTGCGGCGGCAACATCTCCGATTACGTCGATGTCGAGAAGGTCATCGAGAACATCCGCGAGGACGGCGACGTCGTCGTGTCGCGGACCACGATGTTCGCCTGCTCGGACGCCTCGCAGCAGGAGATCGAGGCCGACATCAGGGCCAACAGCCTCGACGGGCTGGTCGTGGCGTCCTGCTCGCCCAAGCTCCACACCTACACGTTCCGCGGCGTCGCTGCGCGCGCGGGCCTGAACCCGTACGAGTACACGCAGGTCAACATCCGCGAGCAGTGCTCGTGGGTCCACACCGACGACCACGAGGGGGCCACCGCCAAGGCGACCGCCCTCGTGTCGGCCGGCATCGGGCGGACGCGGAACACCATCCCGCTCGAGCCGATGGTGGTGGACACCATCCCCCACACGCTGGTCATCGGCGGCGGCATCGCCGGCCTCCGGGCGGCGATCGGCCTCGCCGACGTGGGCCTGCGGGTCACGGTGGTCGAGCGGGAGCTCTCGCTCGGCGGCTGGGTCCGGCAGCTCGGGCCGATGTACCCGCACCAGAAGGACGGGCGGCAGCTGATCGAGGACCTGGTGGCCCAGGTCAAGGGCCGGCCAGCCATCACCGTGCTCACAGGGGCCGAGGTGGTCAGCAAGGCTGGCAGCTTCGGCAACTACCAGGTGGGCGTCCGCGTCGGCGGCGAGGGAGCGGGGACGATCGAACTGGCCGTCGGCTCCATCATCGTGGCGACGGGCTTCGACAGCTACACGCCCGAGGATGGCGAGCTCGGCTTCGGCACCGAGGGCGTGATCACGCTGCCGCAGTTCAAGGAGATGGTGGACGCCGCCGAAGGCCCACTCGCGTGGAGGGGCCGGCCGGTCCGCAGCGTCGCGTACATCTACTGCGTCGGCAGCCGCGGCACGGCAGGGTGCTCCAACCAGTACTGCTCCCGGTTCTGCTGCGCGTCCACCGTGCAGACCGCAGTCCAGGTCTCGGACCTCGACCCGACGGTTCGGCAGTTCCACGTGTACCGGGACATGCGGACGTACGGGAAGTTCGAGCCGCTCTACACCGAGGCCCGTGACGCCGGCTCCGTGTTCCTCAAGTTCGACAACGATGAGCCGCCCACGGTGGCCGTCGGCGCGAACGGCCGGCTCACGGTCACGGTGCGCGACCTGCTCACCGAGCGGACCGAGCTCGCGCTCCCCGTCGACCTCGTGGTCCTCGTCACGGGCATGGTCCCGCGCGGGAACCAGGAACTCGTCGACACGCTCAAGCTGCCCAAGGGCGCCGATGGGTTCTTCAACGAGATCCACCCCAAGCTGCGGCCGGTCGAGACGGTCGTGGACGGCGTGCTGATCGCCGGCGCGTGCCAGGGCCCGAAGACGTCGGCCGAGTCGGTGACGCAGGCCCTCGCTGCGGTCACCCAGAGCGCCGCGATCCTCAAGAAGGGCTTCACCGAGCTCGACCCGCTCGTGGCCGTGGTCTATGCGGACCAGTGCACCGCGTGCGGCGACTGCCTGACGACCTGCCCGTACGACGCGATCAAGATGGCCGAGGGCGGCGACCGCCACTTCGCGGTCATCGACGCGGCCAGCTGCAAGGGGTGCGGCGGCTGCGTCCCGTACTGCCCCGAGAACGCCATCGACCTGCTGGGCTACACCGACGCCCAGATCAGCGAGATGATCACCAACATGGCGGAGGTGCCGGTCTGATGCCTGCAGCCAATCGGGATGTCCGCGAGGTCATCCGCGAGGAGGCGGTCTGGCGACCGCGGATCCTCGCCGCACTTGCCGATGGTCCCAAGACCGTCCCGGAGATTGCCGGCGCCATCGGCGCGCCCACGCACGAGACCGTGTTCTGGGTGATGGGCATGCGCCGCTACGGCTGGCTGGCCGAGGTCAAGGGCAGCGAGGACGACGGCTACTTCCGCTATCAGCCCACTGGGCGGGTGTCCTAGATGGCAGCGACGACACTTCCGGCCGCGGCGCCTGTCCCGGTCGACCTGGGCCTGTACCCCGAGATCCAGAAGTTCGGCGCCACCGACATCAGCGCGTGCTTCTCGTGCGGAACGTGCTCGGCCATCTGCCCGATGAGCCAGACCGACGGCACATTCCCGCGCCGCATCATCCGGTACGCCCAGCTGGGGATGAAGGATGCGCTGCTGTCGTCCAAGGAGCTCTGGACGTGCTACCAGTGCGGTGAGTGCTCCGATTCCTGCCCCACCAAGGCGGACCCGTCGGAGTTCATGGCGGCCACCCGCCGCTTCGCGATCGCGTCCTACGACCGGACCCGCCTGGCCAGGACGATGTACACGCGCCCGGCCGTCGCATCGGTGCTCGCGGTGGCGGTGGCCCTGTTCTTCGCCCTGTTCATGTACTCGCAGCACGGCGTGATGCCGGGCCAGGGCTTCTCGATCTGGGCCTTCATCCCCGAGGAGCTGATCCACAACCTGGGGGTCGTGGTGATGATCCTGGTGGCCCTCGCCGGCGTGTCCGGTGTGGCCACGATGGTCCGCGACATCGGGCGCAGGGAGGGTGTGTCCCTGAGGAGCGCCTTCGGCACCCGGGCCGGACTCGCCCGGACCGGGCACGCCCTGTGGTTCGCCATCGGCCGCGAGTCGTTCGGCCAGGTCCGCTTCCGCGACGAGTGCCAGGCCGACGACGCGTCGAACGCCGTGCCGTGGTACCGGCGCCGCTGGCTGGTCCACGCAATGGTGGTGTGGGGCTTCGTCGGGCTGCTGGCCGCCACCGGCCTCGACTACGGCCTCGCCGTGGTCGGGGTGAAGGCGACGGGCACCCCCGTGCCCATCTGGTACCCCATTCGCCTGCTCGGCACGGTGGCCGGCGCCTCGCTCGTCTACGGCGCCAGCTTCCTGATCATCGACCGCTACCGCAAGGCCAACCGGTCGGTGACCGGCTCCACGACGGCGGACTGGCTGCTGCTGGCCCTGCTGTGGGTGACGGCGGTCACGGGCTTCACGATCGAGCTGGCGCTGTACCTGCCGGACACCCCGGTGTGGGGCTACTGGCTGTTCCTCGTGCATGTCGCGGTCGCGATGGAGCTGGTCCTCCTCGCTCCGTTCATGAAGCTGGCCCATGCGGTCTACCGGCCGGTGGCCCTGTTCTTCGTCGGTCTGGCGTCGGAGTCGAAGGAGGCATCGTGATGACGCAGTCCCTGCCGCAGGTGGCGCACGAGCACCACGAGCGGATCCTCGCCCACGTGGACCGGCTGCCCGAGCTGGCCGACCTGCTGCTGACCTCGAGCGCCGACGACATCAAGGCCCGGCTCGTCGCGACCAACGACTTCCTCACCGGGACGCTGCTGCCGCATGTCGACGCGGCAGAGCGGAGCGTCTACCCGGAGCTGGAGCGCATGTTCCAGAACCGGCACTCCATGCGCCCGATGCGCAACGAGCACGACGAGCTCCGCAAGCTGGTGGGCGATTTCGGGAAGCTCTCGGCCGAGCTCCGGGAGGGCCGGGTGACGCTGGGCCGGAGCCTGGCGCTCCGCCGCGTGATCTTCGGGCTGTATGCGCTCCTGAAGGTGCACATGGCCGAGGAGGAGGCCTACCTGCGGATCATCGAGCGGGGCGGGGGATCGGACCTGTCCGAGGTGATCGCGGCTGCCCTCGAGCACCCGATCGCCGGCTGAGCGGCGTCGCGTTCAGGGCAGCGGGCGATGGCCCCCCGACGACCGGCCAGTCCCCAGGAGGTCGCGATCGAGCAGCGTCCGGCGAGCATCGCGTCCCCGGTCGCGACGCTGGGCCGCTCCGACGCGTCGGCGTTGCCCGCGCGAGGGCCCCATGCCATCGCGACGTCCCGCGATGCGGCCGGCGCACCGACGCACCGCGGCTGGTCGCCGATCGCGTCGCACCACCGCTGGCTGGAGCCGTTCGTGCTGATGGCCCTCGCGAGCGGCTGCTCGCACGGGTACGCCATCGTCGGCTTCCTCACGGAGATCGGGACGACCGACGCGCCGCTCGACGTGGGGCAGGTGTACCGCACCCTGCGGGAGCTCGAGCAGGCGGGCCAGGTCGTGTCGGCGTGGTCGACCGGGACGGGGCCCGCCCGCCGCGATTACACGATCACCGATCGCGGCTCCCGCGCGCTCGACGAGTGGGCGGCAGTCATGAAGGAGCGCCACCGCCTGATCGCCGAGTTCGACGCCGCCTACCTCGCCTGGGTCGCCAGCCACCCGGGCCCGTCGCCGCTGCCCTAGAGGCCCTCGTCCATCGCATGGCCGAGGCTGCGGGCGAGCGTGTCCTTCTCCGCCTCGCCGAGATTGCGCTCGAGGACCTCGAGGTAGAGCTCCTCCTCGGCCAGGTGCACCTTCAGCAGGGCGTGCAGCCGGTACAGCACTCGCCGCAGGGCCATTCCCTCGACCGCGCTCCACGTGCACTCGTCCGCGTGGTCGCGGTACCGGCCGAGCTCGGAGATGAGGCGGTTGATGGTGCGGTGCTCCTCGCGCATCGGCGCGAGCGAGTGGTGGCCGGACAGCTCGGCCTCGATGCGCCCGTAGAGATTCCGCTCGATCACCTCGATGTGGGGCACGAGCGAGCCGACGATGAACCGGTACTCCTCGTCGAACATCGGATGCAGCGCGGAGCACTCGACGTGGCCCACCATCTCGGCCAGCTGCAGGAGCCGGTCGACGTGGGGGATCATCCTCGCGTGGTGCCAGTCGCTGGTCGTGCGCAGCGACATCAGGGTGTCACCCGCCTGCGCCTGCGTCGCCTCGCCCATGTCCTGCGTGCTCCCGCTTCCGTTCGCGCATCCGCGCGACGCCCATCCTGCCCCAGATCGGCGCGCCGTGCTGCGGCGGCCTGCCTGATCATGTCGGCTGTTCGCTGGTTCCCCCGCCGCGTCCTCCCGGAGGCTCGTTGACCGATGCCCACCTACCGCGTGCTCGCCTGGCGGTCCATCCCCACCCAGGTGGAGGTGACCGCCGACGACGGCACCCCGATCAAGCAGCGCATGCCCTCATGGTTCATGCAGGAGATCAGCCGCATCAGCATGCGAGAGGGCTTGGCTGCGACCGACGACTACCTCGCCGAGTTCGCCTGGAGCGAGCCCCAGCCGCGTGACGGGACGGCCGAGGCGGTGCTCGAGGCGGTCATCGCCGAACAAGCGGCCAGGTTCGGCCGCAAGCCCGACGGTCACCCGCTCGAGGGCGCGGAGCGGTACTCGGGGAACGGAGCCTAGCCGCCCGCCACCCGTCGGGCAGGGGTCGCCTTGAGATGGGCGGGGGTTGAACCGCGCTGGCGGCCCGCAGCACGGGGCCGGGGGGACCACGCGGGAACTCCACCGCAGGTCCACGCGTGCTCCACATCCGTCCCCGAGTCTGGACGCACCGGTCCCGGCAGCAGCCCGGGGCGGACCTCAGCCAGAGAGGCACCCGACTCATGAACAGACTCATCGCCCCCGTCGCGGGCGCCAGCCTCGCCGCGCTCCTCGCCGTCGGCGCCGCCTCCGCAGCCACGCCTCCGCCGACGGCCATGTCCGGTGCGGGGACAACCCCCGCGGCCGCACCTGTGGTCCCGGCTGTCGCCCCGAACGCGGCTCCCGCAGCCGGAGCCGCGGGCGTGCTGTCGGAGATCCTGGGGCTCTCCAACCCCGAGATCGCAGCGCTGCGCCAGCAGGGGCTCAGCCTGGCGCAGATCGCGGAGCGTCAGCAGGTGGACGCGCAGAAGCTCATCGACGCGCTCGTGAACCAGTGGTCGGCGCGCATCGACGCCCGCCTCGCGGTGGGCGCCATCACCGCCGAACAGGCCGAGACGCTCAAAGGCGACTTGGCCGTCCAGGCGAGGAGCCTCGTCAACCAGGTCGCCGTCGGCGGCATGCGCGGCGCTGCCGTGGGCGCGGGCCCGAACGGCGCCGGGCGCGGCGCCGGCACAGCCGGCAACGGAGCGGGGGGCAACGGGTCGGCCGCGGGCGCCGGCCGCGGCGGCATGATGCGCGGGTCGGCTGCCGCTGGCGTCTGCCGGTCCGCGGGCACCTCGCCGTCCAGCTGACCCGGGCCGCTTCGCCCCGGCGGGTGAACGCCATCCCGGTGGCGGTCGCCCGCCCTACGATGTCCGCCATGAGCAGGATCCTCGTTGTCGACGACGAGCCCCACATCCGCGACATCGTCGGTTCGTATCTGGAGCGCGAGGGCCACGATGTCCGCTACGCGTCGGACGGGGACGCCGCGCTCGCCGCGGCCATCGAGGGCGACCCGGACCTGATCGTGCTCGACGTCATGCTCCCCGGGCGCTCCGGATTCGACGTCCTCCGCGACCTCCGCGCCGCAGGCCGGCGCTCGGCGGTGATCCTCCTGACGGCGCGCGACGACGTGATCGACCGCGTGGCCGGCCTCGAGATCGGCGCTGACGACTACGTCACGAAGCCGTTCGAGCCGCGCGAGGTGGTCGCCCGCGTCGGCGCGGTGCTGCGGCGGCTGAGCGGCGCGCCGGTCGTTGCGGCCGGTCCCGCCCCGACGTCTGCGGCCCGCGCATTCCTCGACCTCGAGATCGACGAGCCGGCCCGCGAGGTCCGCCGCGCCGGCAACGACCTGGGCCTGACGCGCGCCGAGTTCGACCTGCTCCTGGCGCTCGCCGAGCACCCGGGCGTCACGCTGAGCCGGGCCCAACTGGGCGAGCGCGTCTTCGGCGAGGCGTTCGACGCCTTCGACCGGACCATCGACACCCACGTCAAGAACCTGCGCCGCAAGCTCGGCGGACGCGACCACGGCCTCGAGTACGTGGAGACGATCCGGGGCGTGGGCTACCGGGCGGCTCGGTCGTGAGCGCCGGCGTGGTGCGCGGCCCCGGGCTCGGCGTACGCCTTGCGGTCGCGTTCGCTGCGGTGGCCGTCGCGACGGCAGCCGCCGTGGCGATCGCTGCTCCGCCGATCGTCGGCCGGGGACTCGCCATGATGCAGTCGAGTGACGGTGCCAGTCCCGGCAACGGCCTGGGACCCGGTCGCGGGCTCGGTCCCGGGGCCAGTGCGACGAGCAGCTACGTCGCGCAGGCGCAGCAGGAGGCGACGATCACGATCATCCTGGTCGCCGTCGTGGCGGCCGCCATCGCATCCCTGATCGGCATCGTGATCGCATGGTGGATCGCGCGGCCCCTCGTGCGCCTCGAGCACGCGGCCGCCAGCGTCGCGGCCGGGGACCTGGCGACCCGGTCGGGGATCGCGGACCGCTCCGACGAGCTGGGCTCGCTCGGGCGGTCGTTCGATGCCATGGCGGCCGACCTGGAGCGGAGCGAGGCCTCGAGGCGGCGCTTCTTCGCCGACGCCGCCCACGAGATGAAGACGCCGCTGGCGGTGATCGAGGCGACCGTGGCGGCCGTCCTGGACGGCGTCTACCCGCATGACGACCGCCACCTTGCGACCGTCCGCGACCAGGCGCGGCTGCTCGGCCGGGTCGTCGACGACCTGCTCACGGTGAGCCTTGCCGAGGCAGGGGCGCTACCCCTCTCGCTGGCGGAGGCCGAGGCAGCCGATCTGGTCGGGCCTGCTGTCCGCACCTTCGGCGTGCGGGCGCAGGCGCTCGGCGTGGCGTTGGCAGCCGAGGTCCAGTCGGGTGCACGCGTTTGCGCCGACCGCGACCGCATCGCGCAGGCGCTCGGTGGCCTGCTCGACAATGCGCTCCGATTCGCGCCCGGCGGGAGCCGGATCACGGTCCGCGCCGAGCGGTCCGAGACTGGCGGGGGGTGGATCCGGTTCAGCGTGCTCGACGAGGGCCCAGGCATCCCGGCGGACGACCTCCCGCACCTGTTCGACCGCTTCTACCAGGCAGACCCGTCGCGCGATCGCGCGACCGGCACGTCCGGCCTGGGCCTCGCCATCGTCAAGGCCATCGTGGAGGCGCACGGGGGCCGAGTCGGCGCCGAGAACCGCGGCGGGGGTGGGGCGGCCTTCTGGCTGGAGCTGCCGGCAGTCGACGGCGGGCCCGGCCTATGAGCGCTTCGCGGCGTTCACGCCCTTCGGGATCTTGGCCCGCGAAACCGGCGCCGAGGATGGCGACGCGTGCCATCGGGATCCTCCAGGGGCGCCCGTGGGCGCCGAGCGGGCGAGCAGGGGAGGACGCGCCTGAAGCCGATTCCCGCTTGCGGGCTTGCGCAACCGGCAGATTCCCTGCTACGCTACGCAAGTAGTTGCGCAAATACGCAATTAGCGATAGGGAACCCGAGACCATGCCCACTCCTCCCGCATCCTCCCGGCCACACAGGGTCATCGTCTTCTCGACCCCGACGTGCCCGTGGTGCACCCGCGCGAAGACCTATCTCCGCGGTCGGGGCGTCCCGTTCCGTGACGTGGACGTGAGCCGCGACCCCGCGGCCGCCCGCGACCTCGTCCGCCGCACGGGCCAGATGGGGGTGCCGGTCATCGAGATCGACGGCCGGCCGATCGTCGGCTTCGACCAGGCGCGCATCGACGCCATGCTCGGCCTGCGGGCCAACTGACCCGCTCGATCCCTCGTCCCGCTCCGCCTCACGCCTCACCCCCCGAATCCCGACCCCAAGGAGACTCAAGTGTCTGAGACCATCCAGCCGCTCGGCAGCCGCGTGCTTGTCGTCGTGCTCGCCCAGGAGAACCGGACCGCGTCCGGCCTGGTCATCCCCGACACCGCCAAGGAGAAGCCGCAGCGCGGCGAGGTGGTGGCGATCGGCGACGACACCGATGTGATCAAGGTTGCCGTCGGCGACCGCGTGCTGTTCCCGAAGTACACCGGCACCGAGGTCAAGCTCGACGACAGGGACCACCTGATCATCGAGAGCACCGACCTGCTGGCAATCCTGCGGGACGCGCCCGCCGCCTAGCGTGACTGCTCCGCCCGCATCCGCCGTCGGGACCGCAAGCGTGCTGCGGCCTCGGCGGCGGGTTCGCGGCCGCCGAGGCAGCCACCGCGCTCGAGAAGCCCCCGCCAGGGCGGGCTGCGCGACGCCTAGCCGATGTATCCATTCGGCCCCCGGTCTCGTCAACGAGACAGCGGGCCCCGACAGGCGGGCCCGGCCAGCCTGGAGCAACTTCCCATGAACCTGACCCCGAACGTCGCCAACCTGGACCGCATCGCCCGGATCGCCATCGCCGTCGTCCTCGCGGCTCTCGCCGTGACCGGTGTCGCAGGCGGCGCCCTGGCCATCGTCGCCTGGGTGCTGGCGGCGATCATGGCCGTGACGGCCGTCGTCGGCTTCTGCCCGATCTACGCGATCTTCCGCATCAGCACCCGGTCGGCCGCGCGCTGACACGCCGCTGCTGATGGACGAGGCCGCGGCCCCCGGCGACAGGTTCGCCGACGCGCTCATCGCCGAGCTGCCGCGGCTCGTCCGGCTCGCCGCCCGCCTGCTCCGGGACGCGGACCTCGCCGAGGACTGCGCCCAGGAGACCATCGTCGGGGCGTGGCGGCGCCGCGACCAGCTGCGCGACCCGAGCGCGCTGTCTGCGTGGCTCCGACGGGCGCTCGTCAACCGGGTCATCGACCGCTCGCGCGTCCACCACGACGAACTGGACATCGACGCCGTCGAGGCCGAGTGGCACGACGACCACTGGTCGGTGGCACCCGAGCGCGTCCTCGAGCGCGCCGAGCTGCGCGAGGAGCTCGAGGACGCCCTGACCCGTCTGCCGGCCGTCTACCGCGTCGCCGTGCTGCTGCATGACGCCCTCGGCTGGACTGGCGGCGAGATCGCGGCAGCGACCGGGGCCGGGCTGCCGGCCACCAAGCAGCGCCTCCGGAGGGGACGGATGATGCTCGTCAGCGCACTGGCCGAGGACGACGCGCGACGACAGGCCAGCGTGGCGCAGCCGCTGCGCTGCTGGCGGGCCCGGCGACATGTCTCCGGGTACCTTGACGGCGAACTGGACGCGGCGACGAGGGCAGCTGTCGAGGAGCACCTCGAGACCTGCCCCACCTGTCCGCCGCTGTACGCGAGCCTCGTCGGTGTGCGGGCCACGCTGGGCGGGCTCAGGGACCCGGACTCCGTCGTGACGGACGCCATGGCGCAACGGATCCGCGACCGGCTCGCATCGCTCGAGAGGCAGGAGGAACGCGCATGACGGACGAGCCGGAGAAGTCGCGCCGCGAAATGTGGGACGAGCGCCACACCGCGCGCCAGGCGATCGAGTCGCGCGCGCCCGACACGACGCTGGTCGACCTCGCGGCGACCCTCGTCCCCGGCCGTGCCCTGGACCTCGCCGCAGGCGATGGGCGGCACGCGATCTGGCTCGCGTCGCATGGCTGGACGACCACCGGCGTCGACTTCTCCGGCGTGGCCCTCGACCGGGCGCGCGCGTCGGCCGCCCGGGAGGGCCTCGCCGTCACGTGGATCCACGCCGACCTGCTCGAGTGGACGCCCGACGCAGCCTCCGCCGACCTCGTGACGGTGATGTTCCTCCACCTGCCGCCGCCCGAGCGGCGGGCGGTGTTCGCGAAGGCGGCCGATGCCCTGGCGCCGGGCGGACGGCTCCTGGTCGTGGGCCATGACCGCCTCGACATCGGGCGTGACGTGCGCGGTCCGAAGGACCCGGCCGTGCTGTACACCCCTGACGAGGTCGCGGCGGACCTTCCCGGCCTGGTGCTGGAGCAGGTGCGGCGAGTCGAGAACGACCTGGGCGATGGGCTGGTGTCCACCGACACCGTGGTGGTCGCGCGCCGGCCGGCGGCCTGACCGCGGCCCCGTGGCCGGGCCCCGTCAGCGGAGTAGGAAGATGCTGGTGAGCAGCACCAGCAGGACCGCCAGCGTGATCGC
This sequence comes from Candidatus Limnocylindrales bacterium, assembly GCA_046704485.1. Taxonomy (GTDB): domain Bacteria; phylum Chloroflexota; class Limnocylindria; order Limnocylindrales; family CSP1-4; genus CAIXZV01. The sequence continues at coordinate 19,232 of JBJKRU010000152.1, forward strand.
CGCGTAGAGGCGGTCTCCCTCCAGGATGAATGCGAGCACCGACGAGGCGACGCGCGCAACCGGGGTCGCGAGCAGCACGACCAGGCCCAGCTGGGCGAATCCCACCGGCCTCAGGTCCGCAAGGTTGGTGCCCATCGCCGCGAACGCGGTCACCGCCTCGCCGTCAGGCGACACGCCCGAGAGCGAGCCGCCCCAGCCCACCACCAGGGCGGTCACGGCCCCCAGGCCGATGAGCACGGCCGCGGTCACCACGCCCACGATCAGGACGCCCGACACCAGGAGGCGGAAGCGCTCGGCGGTCACAGCCCTGCCCCCAGGCCCTTGAGCAGCGTCTCGATGCCCACGGCCAGCAACACCGGCAGGAAGACGAGGCGTACCGACCGGTTCGACAGGCGGGGCAGGACGCGAGCCCCGAGCGTGGCGCCGGCCAGGACGCCCAGTGCGACGGGCGCCGCGAGGGTGGGGTCCACGTCGCCGCGGCCGAGGTAGATCCCGGCGGACGCCGCGGCGGTGACGCCGATCATGAAGTTGCTGGTGGCCGAGCTGACCTTCATGGGCAGGCGCATCGCCCCGTCCATCGCGAGGACCTTGAGGGCCCCCGAGCCAATGCCGAGCAGGCCCGACACGACGCCGGCGCCGGCCATCAGCACGAAGCCCAGCGGCACGCGCTGCGCGGCGTACGGGACGTCCCGGCCGAGCTTGGCGTCGGGGTAGGTGCCCTCAAGGCGCATCCGGGCGGCGAGCGACTTCGCCTCGGCCACCGGGGGCAGCTCCTCGCCCAGGCGGAGGACCTGCTGCACGGCTGAGAACAGCAGCACCACGCCGAGCAGGACGTACAGCGCGGCCGGCGCCACCACCGCGGCGAGCAGCGCCCCGGCGACGGCGCCCGTGGTGGTGGCGAGCTCGAGGAACATGCCCACCCGCATGTCGGTCATGCCGTCGCGCACGTATGCGGCCGCCGCGCCCGAGCTCGTGGCGATGACGCTCACGATGCTGGCGCCGATGGCGAGCCGGATGTCGACGCCGAACAGGATGGTCAGCGACGGCACGACCAGGATGCCGCCTCCGACACCTGCCAGGGCGCCGATCACGCCGGCCAGGAGCGACACGATGAAGATCCCGATGTCGGCGCCGAGCGTCACGCGGGTCCACAAGGTCCTGTGCGGGTGGGGTACCCGAACATTATCGCCCGCGTCGCCGATCCGGGTCGCCGAGTGCCCTCGGGCCGCGCGCCCTACGCTACGGCCGTGTCCACGAGCCTCGACCCCGACGCCCTGGTGCCGCCCGACGCCCGGGCCACGATCCTCGACTGGTATGCCGCGGCGGGGCGCCCGCTGGCCTTCCGCGCGACGGCCGACCCGTACGCGGTGCTCGTCTCCGAGATGATGGCGCAGCAGACGCAGGCTGCCCGGGCCGCCGAGGCGTGGACGTCCTGGACTGCGCGCTGGCCCACCGTCGCGGCCCTCGCGGCGGCACCCACCGCCGACGTCCTGCGGGCATGGGCCGGCCTCGGCTACAACCGGCGGGCGCTCGCCCTGCACCGGGCCGCCCGGGCCATCGTGGCCGAGCACGGCGGCCGAGTGCCCGACGACGTCGAGGCGCTCGAGCGGCTCCCGGGCGTCGGGCCGTACACCGCGCGGGCGGTGGCGGCGATCGCGTTCGGCCGACCGGTAGGGGCGGTTGACACCAACACGCGGCGCGTCCTGGGCCGGATCGCCGCGGGCGGTCGGGACG
>JBJKRU010000153.1:0-3532 GCA_046704485.1 Candidatus Limnocylindrales bacterium
CACCTGGCGCTGCCGCAGGCTGTTCCAGTTCTTGCGCAGGGCAGGCGCCTTGACCTTCTCGATCTTCGGCTTCCGCCCGTGGCGCACGAGCTGGCTGATGGTCGGCACGGAGACGCGGCTCCTTTCAATGTCTGATGCTTGGTGGTGGTCGGTCCTGCGGGTCCACCCGCGCCGGAGTTCCGGCCGGGGACCAATCGGATCTTCGCGGGGCATTTCCGGCGCGCATAGGCACCGGGGCCCCTTGAGGCCACGAGCGCGGAGTGTAGCAATCCGCTCGTTCGGGTGTCAAACCCCCGGCGGCCCGATTCGGCGGCCAGACCGGGGACCCCGGGCCGCGCGCCGCGAGCACCGAGTAGGCGACGCGGCCGGGCAAGTCGAGCGGGTCCCGCCCCCAGGGTTCGGGACCCGCCCTTCACGCGCGACTGCTGGTTCGGCGCGTCCTCTGTCAGCCCTCCTCGGAGGCGTCTGCGAGGAACGGGTTGAACTCCGCCCCTCCCTCGTCTTCCTCGCTTGGCGGGGTCTGCTCGTCGGCGAACGGGTTGAAGTCCCCCTCGCCGTGCTCCTCCTCGTCCTCCCCCGCCCCGGCGATGGTAGCCGCCAGCGCGAGGCCCGCGGTCTCCTCGGAGCCGTGGACGCCGTCCTCGAGGAACGGGTTGAACTCCGGCTCGCCGAAGCCCGCGAGCTCCTCGCCGGCAAGCGCCTCGAGGGCCGCCCTGCGCTGGCGCTCCTTGAGCGCGGCGATGTTCTGCGGCGCGCCCGTCCCGGCGGGAATGAGCTTGCCGATGATGACGTTCTCCTTGAGGCCGATCAGGTGGTCCTTGGAGCCGTTGATGGCCGCCTCGGTGAGCACCCTCGTCGTCTCCTGGAAGGAGGCTGCGGCGAGGAAGGAGCTGGTGTTGAGCGATGCCTTGGTGACGCCGAGCAGGACGGTCTGCGCCGTGGCGGGCTCACCGCCCTCGGCGAGGACCTTGTTGTTGGCCTCCTCGAAGTCGAGGCGGTCGACGAGCTCGGTGGGGAGGTGCTCGCAGTCGCCCGGCTGGTCGATCCGGACCTTCTTGAGCATCTGCCGGACGATGATCTCGATGTGCTTGTCGTTGATCGTCACGCCCTGGCTGCGGTACACCCGCTGGACCTCGGCGACGAGGTAGCGCTGGACGTCGTCCTTGCCGCGCGTCTCGAGGTACTCCTGCGGGTTGATCGGGCCGTCGGTGATCGCGTCGCCCGCGCGGAGCAGGTCGCCGGTCTTGATCTCGTCGCCGGTCACCGGGTGCTTGGCCAGCTTGGCGCTGTGCGGGATGAGGTACTCGCGGTCGACGACATCCTCGGCACGGACCACGAACTCCTCTTCGACACGGGCGAGGAAGCCCTTGACCGGCGCCGTCACGTCCCCGGTCGGGGACTTGGCCAGAGTCTGGTTGGCCTCGACGAGGTCGCCTGCGGCAGCCAGCAGCTCGGCGTCGGCCGGCAGCGCGATCGGCGTGTCGAAGGACTCGCGGCTGGTGACCTTGACCTTGCGGGCCGTGTCGCTCTCGATGACCTCGACGACACCGTCGATGTGGCTGATCTCGGCCTTGCCCTTGGGGACGCGGGCCTCGAACAGCTCCTCGACGCGCGGCAGGCCCTGCGTGATGTCCTGGCCGGCGACGCCGCCGGTGTGGAACGTCCGCATGGTCAGCTGCGTGCCGGGCTCGCCGATCGACTGGGCGGCAATGATGCCGACCGCCTCGCCGATGCCGATCATGTCGCCGGTGGCGAGGTTGCGGCCGTAGCAGTGGCGGCAGACGCCGTACCGCGACTCGCAGGCCAGCGGCGACCGCACCAGCACCTCGTCGATGCCAGCCGCGTCGACTTCGGCGGCCAGCACCTCGTCGATCATCTGGTTGCGCTGGGCGAGCAGCGGCGCCTCAGCGCCCTTCTTGACCTTGACCCTCGGGTCGGGCAGGTCGGCGGCCGCGAGGCGGCCGACGAGGCGCTTCTGGAATGCGCCGGGCTCGTCGGGAGACTCGGCACGGGTGATCCAGCTGCCCTCCTGCGTGTTGCAGTCGTCCTCGCGCGTGATGACGTCCTGCGCAACGTCCACGAGGCGGCGGGTGAGGTACCCGGAGTCCGCGGTCCGCAGGGCCGTGTCGGCGAGGCCCTTCCGGGCGCCGTGGGTGCTGATGAAGTACTCGAGGACGGTCATGCCCTCGCGGAAGTTGCTCCGCACGGGGACGTCGATGATCCGACCGGAGGGATCGGCCATGAGGCCCCGCATGGCGCCCAGCTGGCCGATGTTGCCCTTGTTGCCCCGGGCCCCGGAGTCGGTCATCATCCGGACCGGGTTGGCGTCGCCGAGCGACCCCATCATCTGGTCCGAGACCTTCTTGGTCACGTCCTGCCACAGGTCCACAACGCCCTGGTACCGCTCGTCGTCGGTGATCAGGCCGCGCTGGAACTGCTGGTCGATCTTGGCGACCTGGCGGTCGGCGTCGGCGAGCAGCTCCTTCTTCTCCTCGGGGACGACGATGTCCCAGAGGCCGATCGTCATGCCGCCGCGGGTGGCGAACCGGAAGCCGATCGCCTTGACGCCGTCGACGAGGTGGGCGGTCTCCACCGGCCCGAGCTCGCGGTAGCACCGGTCGACGAGCGCCTTCAGGTCGGACCGCTTCATCGCCTGGTTCACGTACCGCAATGGCGAGGGCAGGATCCGGTTGAACATGATCCGGCCGACCGTCGTGCGCTCGCGGGAGTCCACGAGATCGCCCGTCTCGGGGTCGTACGCCTTGACCGTGGCCCAGATTGGCTCGTGGAGCGCCAGGTAGCCGCCCCGGCGGTCGTCGTCCTCCACCACCGTGGAGCGCGACGCGATGTCGAGGCCGCGGGCCGAGAGGTCGTAGGCGGTGACGGCATCGTCTTCGGACGCGAACTGCTTGAGGTTCGACTCGTCCCAGGCCGTGCCCGAGCGGTCGTCCATCGTCAGGTAGTAGTTGCCCAGGACCATGTCCTGCGTCGGCGACACCACCGGCGAGCCGTCGGCGGGCGAGAGCAGGTTGGCGGTCGAGAGCATCATCGACCGCGCCTCCTCCTGGGCGGCCGTGGAGAGCGGCACGTGGACCGCCATCTGGTCGCCGTCGAAGTCCGCATTGAACGCGGTGCAGACGAGCGGGTGGATCTGGATGGCCGACCCCTCGACGAGCACCGGCATGAAGGCCTGGATGCCGAGGCGGTGGAGCGTGGGGGCGCGGTTCAGCAGGACCGGGTGGTCCTTGATGACCTCCTCGAGGACGTCCCAGACCTCGGGCCGGACGCGCTCGACGATGCGCTTGGCGCTCTTGATGTTGTGGGCGAAGCCCTTCTCGACGAGCTGGCGCATGACGAACGGCTTGAACAGCTCGAGCGCCATCTTCTTGGGCAGGCCGCACTGGTGGAGCCGCAGGTCCGGGCCGACGACGATGACCGACCGGCCTGAGTAGTCCACGCGCTTCCCGAGCAGGTTCTGGCGGAACCGGCCCTGCTTGCCCTTGAGCATGTCGGACAGGCTCTTGAGGCGGTG